>NZ_CP197413.1:1318000-1647500 GCF_052161635.1 Lacunimicrobium album | reverse complement strand
TGATGCCACTGAGCAACCCGCGACCGTAAGCATTCGAGCTTTCGATCAGGAGCGCAACGCGAGATCGCTTCGGGTCTCGTCGATCTTCAATTAAGGGCTCAACTCCCAATACCATGACACTTTTCTGCAGAGGCCACGATGGCCGAGATGTGTGGAAATCCGAATGGATGACGAAGTGTGCATAGTGAAAAAGTATAGTAACCCATCAACGAACGTGGAAATGTCGTCCGGATAGTTGAGGGCAATTTGATGAAAATATCGTTGTTTTCGGAATTGACAGCGTGTGGGACACCCTGAATAATGATGAGACTGAGTCTCAGTACCGCCCGCCTGCCACTCACACAAAACACCCGCCTATGCACCCTCCTGATCATGTCCTCTGCCGTTGCCTGAACGTCCAGGCGTCTGACGTGCGCTATCTTGTCGAAGACCTCGGTATCGAGGATCAACAACAGATACGATCCTCCTGTGGTGCAGGAACGGGTTGTATGTCCTGCCGAGGACGGATCGCGGAATACGTCAGACACCTCGCTGCACAACGGGCAAACTCGTCCGCAGTTCCAGCCGGCGGCTGAGGCATTTGTTAACAGACAAACGAAAAACGCGGTGACAGGGTTCAAACCCATCACCGCGTTTTTTTATTAACTTCAAAATCGAGATCGTCTGGAAAACCAGACGATGATCAGTGACCGTGGCCACCGGCGTGCTCGCCGATTTGGGTCGCCAGGTAGTTCTCGATGCCGGTCATCTTGATCAGATCCAGTTGAGATTCCAGCCAGTCAACGTGATCTTCTGACTCAACGAGGATCGATTCAATCAGATCCCGGCTGCCGCCATCGTTTTCCTCGAAGCAGATCTTGGCGGCGTCGTTGTAGGTATTGACGCCTCTGGTCTCGAGAGCCAGATCGTACTCGAATTGTTGCTTGACGTGATCGCCGACGTGGATGACGTCATAACGGGCGATTTCTGGAACACCTTCCAGAAACAGGATGCGGTCGATCAGCTTTTCAGCGTGCTTCATCTCGCCGATTGATTCTTCGTAATGCTTGGCGGCCAGCTTGTTCAGGCCCCAGTTTTTACACATCTTGGCCTGAATGAAGTACTGGTTGATCGCGGTCAGTTCGATGGTGAGTCCAGCGTTGAGTGCGTCGATGACTCGCTGTTTGCCTTGCATGGTCGGTCCTTACTGTTGTGTGGGAAATCAGACAGGGCAATTATGGCGGATCGACGGGACTCTGCCAAGCAAGACGAAACGAAAACTGGCGGTCTCGACCCGCCAGTTTTGAATTCATATTCAGTCTCATCCGCCTGTTATTTCAGGTCAGCTTCCTTGTCTTTGTTCTTCTTCTCGCCATCAGCCTTCTTTGGTTTGGCGACGTTTTGAATGTGCTTGTTAAGCTCGTCTTCTGAGAGACTGCCGTTGCCATCTTTGTCAACGCGTCCGAAGGTCGCTTCGCCTGGCTTACCGCCTTGTAGAGACTTGTACTCTTCGAAGCTCAGTTCGCCATTCTTGTTTTCATCCAGAGCAGCCAGCCACTCTTGGCCGGTCTTGCGGGTAACTTTGAACCAGTAGACTTCCTCGATCGACTTGTCAAATTCGCCCTGACTCAGCAACGAGTCCTGGTTTTCATCGAACTTTTTGAAGCTCTTTTCAGCCTGTTTGGCGCCCATGATCTTGGCTGTGAACTCTTCCAGACTCAGGCTGCCATTGCTGTCAGCATCCGCGTCTTTGAAGAGTTCGACCTTGTTCATCTTCGAGCGATTCTTGTTGTTGACATCCTTCTTCTTACCTTTGCCATCTGCATCGGCTTGTGCAAACGCGGAGGAAACGAGCAACGTCGAGAGCAAACCAGCGGTGATGAGCGACTTCATAAAACGGCCTTCTTGTTGAGGAGCCTGAGAGGAACATTCCACTTCCAGCAACGTCGCAAAAACCAGACCAGAGCGAGAAATCGGTGAATCGATTCCTTCGCCACCGGGTTTCTGCGATGTCTCATGGGCCGCTGTATCATATCACGGCTGGGCGATGTTATGATACAGTCAATTACGATACCGTCACGCGTTTGCGGTACGCACCGGGAGTTTCATCGGTTTCGCGTTTGAAGACCACACTCAGGTACTCGGGATGCTGAAATCCGGTTTTCTCGGCGATTTCCTGAAGCGTCAGGTCGGTTTCTCGTAACAGCTCTTTGATCCGCTTGATCTGAACGTGGCGGATCTCCTGCTGCGGAGAACGCCCGAGGTAACGTCGGAATTTCTTCTCCATCACGCTGCGCGAGATCGGGACAACTTCCATCACCTGCTCGACGGTCAACCCGTTGCAGGACTGCTCGCGAATCATCTTGAGAGATGCCGCAACAAGGGGATCTTCGATCGCCAGCGTATCGGTCGATTGACGCGTCGCGACGCCCAGGGGTTTGATCAACAGTTCCTGTTGCTGGGACTGTTGACCGCTCATCATGTGTTCGAGCTGCATCGCGGCATCGAATCCAATTTGCTCTGCATTGAGAATGACGCTCGACAGAGGTGGATCGCAGAAATCGCAGACCAGCGTATCGTTATCGACTCCAATGACCGCGACTTCGTCCGGCACGGAGATCTTGGCTCGCTGACAGGCATCAATGACGTGAAGCCCGCGAATGTCATTGCAGCAGAAAATGCCCACTGGTTTAGGAAGACGCATGAGCCAGTTGACGATCTGTGTCTGCTGAAGTTCCCACGAGTGATCCCGCGAGGTTCCCCACTGCGACTCAAAACTGACACACTGGCTGCCGCGGCTGGTGACGTATTCTGCGAAACGCTGGGTCCGCTGTCGTGCCCACAGATGCCCTGTAAAACTGCAGCAGGCATAATTACGATAACCACGTTCCATCAGGTGGGTCGCAGCCATTTCCCCGATGGCATACTGATCGGACCAGATCCGAGTCGATTCGTCGTAGTTGACGAAGTCCCCCAGATTCACAAATGGGATATTCTTGGACCGCAAAAGGTCTACAAAGTCCTGGCTGGTCGCACGGATAATTGCTCCGTTTCCGTTCCAGCGATCAAGCCAGTCGGGAATCGTCTTGATCAGGTCACCAGGCTCAAATGAGACCGACCATTGTCGATGAGTGACCAGATACTTGTTGATCCCCCGCAAAACCGCACGGCCAAATTCCAGTGAGGTCTCCACCATCAGGAGAACCTTTGGACGCGCTTCGGAAGTCGCTGTGACAGCTGCCGATGTTGGAATCTGAAGCGGTGACGCTGAGACTGATGACATGTCGTGACTCGCTTCCTGATTGGCCCTTAGGACAGATCAACAACAATTGAAAAGTCAACATTTGTAGACTGTAAATCAAAGCTTTTGTTGCATCAACACAAAATGATGCGTTATTTACAAGAAAGATAAATTTTTCAGTGTCTCATTTGTCCGCCTGACAGCTGACATACTCAACATAATGGTACATCATATCTTAGGGAAGATAAGCGTGCTATCAGTTCTCTCAAGAGTAATCACTGTTGCGAGTCGAAAGAAATGCTAATCGTTCGCAACTGATTTGTAAGCGGTGATCGATCAACGATCAGCATAGGCCCCAAGCCATGGGTGCCCGTGACGGATTGTGAACTCAAATACGTTTGCCTGAGTCACTCTTTGCGCTCAGTCAAAAGCCTCATCATCAGCCGATGAGTTCCCACTCTGGTCGAAATGGTTTGTCGCTGGGGGCGCTATCCTCTTCGCGACTTCCGAGCCGAGGCAGATCGCCAGAAAGCCGCAGACAATACTGGCGGAAAAATAGGCGAAGAGGGTCACGTACTGACGTTGGAGATAGGCGTTAAAAAGCTCCAGTTGGAATGTGGAGAACGTCGTCAATCCGCCCAGGAAACCTGTCGCAAGCAGAAGCATCGTGTGCTCGCTGAGTTGCCACCGCGTCGAGCCAAGCCCCCACAGCAGACCTATCAGAAAGCATCCCATGAAATTGGCGGCCAATGTCGCATACATCACTGAGACATGCAGAACCTGGGTGGCGAGCACAGCCAGAAGATATCGCAGACAGGCTCCAAGACCGCCGCCAGCTGCTACGAACAAGAATTTAATCAGCATGCCCTGACCTCACGCCGCATTCGCTAGTGGAGTCGTTTCGGCTTGCGTCTGCTTCTTTGCCTTGGGCTGTGATTTCCAGCGTCGATGAACCCAGAAGTATTGTTCCGGCGCAAGTCGGATGGCGTTCTCCAGAGAGAGGGTGTAACGCTGCGTCATCTCACGGATTTCATTCATGCTGTTGTACTCGCGTGGATCGATGACGTCATTCACGCCGACTTCATAGTGACTCCAGCGACCATCGACGAAGTTGTCCTCCAATCGACGGGCATACCCGACGCAGATCATGGCGTCGTATTCTTTCGCGAGCAAGGCAATGGATTTGAAGGTCGAGGCAGGTTGACCAAAGAAATCGACAAACAAACCGCGTTGACCGGCATCCTGATCAGCCAGAAGCCCGACACAGCCTTTGCGTGAAATCACATCGAGCAGATCGTCAAAGCCCCCTTTTTTCAGGATCATTTGATGCCCGGTGGCTTCGCGGTAATCTTTGAACCACTCATGCAGGTAGGGGTTATCCAGCGCCCGTGCAATGACCCCCATCGGGACTCCGAACATCCCGAATGTCGTCGTGGAAACTTCCCAGTTCCCGAAGTGTCCGCTCAGAAAAATGATGGGGCGTCCCGTGCCCAATGCTCGCAGAATCTGCTCACGATCACGGAAGACGATCGATTCGCGACAGTTTTCCAGGTGCATGTAACGAGGTGATTGCACAAGTTCTGCGACCATCCGAAACAGGTGACTCCACATGCCGTGAATCAGCTTTTGGACTTCATATTCAGGCAAATCCTGCCCAAAGGCATGCTTGAGATTCGCCTCGGCGACTGCATAACGAGACATCTTTCGCGGCAGAACACCGACAAAGACGTCCGCCAGTCGATCAGCGACCCATGTAGTTTGACGAACATTCATGACACCGATCAAACAGGCAAATGCCCGGAAAATCAGATACTCGATCCGCCGACGTAACTGTATGAGCTTCAAGGGACTTATCCTTTCGAGGCCCGTTTCTATGACAAGACTTGTTCGCCCGTCAAGGTGAGAACTGGAACGGGGCTTGCTAATGAAGTCATCCCTCTGAAGCCAAAATGTACAAACTGGTCAAACTTTGAGGAGTACAGCGTCCGCGAGCAGTCGTAATGGTTGTTTCGCATGTCCTGTATTGAGTGCGGTTTATGAACGTCAATGTCCGACATAATTCAATGGCCCTCTCGGATTGCGGAATGATTCACACCGGGGTCCCCTGCACTTCTCAAAGGCTTGGACGCCTGACCCCACAACCCGTTGCGCGCCGTCACACGTCGCGTGGCCTCTCGGGAATCAGACACACGATGTTCAGAGCGATCCGAAAGCTATCCATTCCGCGCATTCAATTTACAAAACTTCCTGTACACGCCTGGGTCGGCGGAGTTGCTCTCTCAGCTTCCACAATGCTGATGGCCAACTTTGAATCTCGTCCCATCTCTGTCTGTCGCGATCAGGCTGCGATGTCCATGAGCATGTCACCGATGGTGAGCACTCAGTCATTCGCCGCGAGTGGTGTCAGCCATGAAAATGGTGGCAGCCAGGGAACTGCCCTCAACAGCCAGATGGCCAATCTGCTGCAGATTCAACTGCTCGAAATGGGACTCGCCAAGCTAGATAAAGCCAGCGAGTACCGCGCTGTCTTCATGAAACAGGAGTGCATTTCGGGGTCCCTGACCGACATGCAGGAAATCCAGATCAAAGTCAAACAAGAGCCGTTCAGCGTCTACATGCAATGGACCAAGTGCATGGAAGGACGCGAAGTTCTCTATGTCGATGGTCAAAACGAAAACAAGATGCTTGTCCACCTGGAAGGTGTCCAGGGACGCATCACTGGCACTTTGAAGCTCGATCCAGAAGGGATGCTCGCGATGCGCGAGTCTCGTCACCCCATCATGGAAGTCGGTTTGAAGAACCTGGTTCTGCAAGTCCTCGATTACCGCAAGAAGGAAGCAGAAAAGAGCCTCGGCTCGAGTTGCTACTGTCTCGACAATCAGGTGGAATACGGTCGCAAGTGCATTCTGTTCGTCACGGAATACACGACCCCCGAAGTATCGAAGGATTACCGCAAGTCAATGGTTTACATTGATCGCGAGACCTACCTGCCTGTCACCGTTCGCAACTTCGGTTGGGGCAGCAGCAGTGATTCCGATCTGACCGCTGCCGAACTCGACAAACAGACGCTGCTCGAAAGCTACAGTTACATCAACCCGACCTTTGAAGCTCCAATGGTTGCAGCCGACTTCGATCCATCCAACTCGGTCTACAACTTCAAGTAAGCTGTGGATTTTCGATCACTGAAAAGCCCGTCGTCCATTGATCTGGACGGCGGGCTTTTTTCATGAAATGAGAGAAAACTTATTGGGAATTTCAAATTACTGGCTTGGTGAATGAACAGGTGATAGGTACGTTGGAGAGACCCTCGTTATCGATCGACACCTTATTTGACTGGATGTCTCATGCTGCGGTCCCGGTTTGCCCTGCTGTTGTTGGCGCTGAATTTCCTGCCAGTCTCAGTGACGAAGGCAGAATCTCCCCTTCTCAAGCTGGTTCCTCCTGATGCGAATGCTCTGGTCATTATTGACGCAGAAGCATTGAAAAAGACACCACTGGCGATCCAGAACGGCTGGACCAAATACAGCGTCCTGGACAGCCCGAAGCAGGAAATCGCGATTCCATCTGCAGCTCAGGAAATCATCATCGCATCTCGCCTGGAGACCTCTCAGCATCTGGCAGCTGTCTGGGATCTGGCATTGATCTCATCATCGTCCACGATTCCTCTGACGAAAATTGCTGAAGCAGAACAAGGCTATATCGATTGGATTGGATCCAGCCAGATGGTCTGGTCTCCTGGCAATGCCTATTTCGTCTCCGTCGATATGAAGACGCTGGGTGTCTTGTATCCTGCTGACCGTCAACTGGCTGCCAAGTGGCTGGACTGGACGAAGTCTCAAACAGGCAGCAATCTTTCCGGATATCTGAAAAAAGCCGCCGACCGCGTGACAGAGTCTCAACAGATCGTCATCGCCCTCGATCTGAAAGACATTCCCCAGCCGCATCGCCTGAAAGCGATTCTAAGCAAGATGCCGATGCTCAAGGAAAATAGTGGCAAGACCGAAAAATGGCAGGACTTGATGCTGGGTATTCAGGGAATGACGCTGAAGCTTTCCGTCAACAAAGAGATCACTGGCGAGCTGACCGTCGATTTTGAAGGTAATCCGTCGATCCTTGCTCCGTTTGAGAAGGAACTCGTCATGACCAGCCTGGATCGTTACGGTGCAGGAATCTCGGATCTGGATCAATGGGCTTTCCGTACAAATGGCACATCAATCGTTGCCACCGGCAAACTATCGACCGACAATTTCCGTCGCATTATGAGTCTGATGGAAATCCCGAGTACTCAGTACGATGACACTTACACCCAGTCCGACCTGCCAACCGACAAGCCGCAGCCGGCTCCTGCGAAAGTCTCGACGGCTGAAATTCAGCTGAAGACCTCGAAAGCCTACTTCGATGCCCTCACAGGCCTGATGGATGATCTGCGAAAAGAGAAGGACGTCGATACTCACAATTACATGCTGTGGTACGAACGTTATGCCAAGAAGATCGACAAGCTGCCGATCTTGAACGTCGATAGCCAACTTCTTGATTTTGGACAGTCCGTCGCCAATACCTTCCGAGACATTGCACTCGCCAAGCGAACCGGTGGAATCAATGCCGGAGTCCGACGTACTCAGTCAAGCGCTTATCTGAATAATTGGGACGACCTGAACGTGAGCGAACGGTCGGCCATTAATTCTGAAGAGAAGGCACCAGCCTATCAAAAGATGTATGATTCCTGGAACCAGATCGACGCTGACGTCGCGAAGCTTCGTCGCACGTTGACCAATAAGTACGGCGTCGAGTTCTAGGCGTTCGATCTCCTGTCTGATCCCACACATCCTGGCGCGTCCTCGACTCGGAAAGGTCGTCCATGTTTGCATCTGCACGGATTCTTGTTGCTGTCCCGGTCGTGGTTGCCCTGATGCTGATGAGCCTGGTCTCACGCTCGCATGCTTTCCAAGAAGCGGCCCCCGCTGACTGGGAGGGCGAGATCAAGAAAATGCTCGCCGAGTATGAAACAGCCTTCAATGCCAAAGATGTCAAAAAGATCGGGCCGATGTGGCTGAAGGTCGCGACCTACAACGACCGCATCGCCGGCGTGAAGTTTACGGGACGTGAGGAACTGTCTGCGAACTTCAAAAAGACGTTTGAGACGATGCCAGGCATTCGTCTGCGACTCGATGTCACCTCGGTCACGCGACTGAAAGAGGATATCGTGACGGCAGAAGGAACGATCACCATGTTCGTTCCGGATCAGGATCCGACCTACAACACGATGACCGCGATCTTCGTCAAAGACGAAGGCAAATGGGTGATCGCGTCAGTGGAAGAAGTGGCCCCGGCTGGTCCACCGACAGCTTCTGAAGCATTGTCGCAGCTTGATTGGCTTCTGGGTGAATGGGCCGCTGATCTGGACTCCGAACAGACCGCAGGTCGACAACTGGAAGCCTCCCGTCTGACAACGACCTACCGTTATTCGCCTACGAAGACGTTTTTGATTCGCTCGTTTGCTCTGACCTCTCAGGATCAAGACGAGCCAATCGTTCAGGGGACACAGATCATCGGCTGGGATCCGAGGGCCTCGCAGATTCGATCGTGGACATTCAGCTCGGACGGAGCCTTCGGAGAAGCCTTCTGGGCAAAGACGGGCGAAGAATGGATGATCAAGACCACCACGACTTTAGCCGATGGGGGAGCAGCGTCTGGCACCTATATCATGACACGCTTGACCGCCGATCAGATCACCCTGTCGCTGATCGGACAAAGCGTCAATGGACAGCCGTTGCCTCAAGCAGACCCGATTACTCTGACTCGCCAGCCCATCGAGTCAGCAGAAGCAACAGAAAAGTAGTCGTCATTCGGACGTGTCCAGTTGCTGATTTCCAGATTGCTGAGGTTGACCATGATCCGAATGAAGACACTGCTGACATACGCTGCGATGTTGCTCGTGATAACTGCTCCTGCACCTGTGTTCGGCCAAAAGGACGGCGGTAAAGGAGCCAGCCGCCCGAACAGCGGCGGAGGCCCGTCGCGTGGAAATGCAGGCTTACCGAATATCGGCGGCGGTGGGGGTGGGGGTGGAGGTTCGCGTCCAGGAGGCAATGCCTCACGTCCGAACATTTCCAAGCCAAGCCCGAATATCAGCAGACCGTCCTCTCCGAATCACTCTCGCCCTCCGATTGGCGGTGGGAATGCAGGCGGGCGTCCGAACTCTGGCATTCCTAATCTCGGTGGTCATTCGGGTTCCTCAAAGTTCCCGACGAAAAAGCCAGACATGGGTGCAGGCGGAGGCAATTCGCGTCCCAGCCTCGGCGGCATGACTCGCCCCAACATGCCCAGCGGCAATCGCCCTGATCTGGGTGGCAATACGAAACCAGGAAACCGCCCCGAAATCGGTGATCTCAACCGACCGACTCGCCCTGGTAGTAACAATCCGGGGGTCAACGTTCGACCAGGCTTCGGCGGCAATAATCGTCCAACGACTCGTCCCTCGACCGGTGATTTTCTCGGCATGGACCGCCCTACAACGCGCCCGGGGACTCGACCATCCATTGACTTTCCTGTGTTGAAACCCGCCCCCGATCGGCCGACGACACTTCCCGCCAATCCAGGAAATAAACTGCCACCCGGTTTTCGCCCAGGCGACCGACCAGGTAATGGAGACCGTCCAGGCGGCGGGCGTCCGGGGGACAACGATCGACCGGGATCAGGAAATGGACGTCCGGGTAACGGAAACCGTCCGGGAGATAGTGATCGGCCAGGATCGGGCAATGGACGACCAGGAAATAACGGACGTCCCGGAGACGGCGATCGCCCGGGATTTCCCGGCAACACTCGTCCATGGCCGGGAGATAACAGACCCGGTGACAACAATCGACCTGGCTATGGCGGGAATGATCGACCCGGTAATCGCCCCTGGGATCCTGATCGACGTCCCGGTGGTTCGTGGAACGACAAGATTCACACACGTCCGGGCTGGGCCAATATTGATAACAGCACCAACATCAATATCCACAACAACTGGCAGACGATCATCAACAACAATTACCGTCCCGGACGCTGGGATCGTCCGAATAACGATCGCTGGAACAACTGGGCCAACAACGTTCACCACAACTGGGATCACTATCATGATCACCACCATTTCTATGACAACAACTGGTGGAACAACCATTATCACTCGTATGGCGGGTGGCATTACTACAACAACTTCTCGCGTCGTCCCTTCAGTTACTGGTGGACAGTTCCTGCCTGGGGCACATTGAACAACTGGTTTTACTGGTCGAACACCGGAGCAGCCTACACGCAGCCGATTTACTACGACTACGGCCAAGGCGGAAACATTTACTATCAAGGCAACACGGTCTACATGTCTGGCCAGCCCGTTGCGTCCACGACCGATTTCGCCGCCAGCGCCGCCCAGTTAGCGACTGTCGCTCCTCCCACTTCCGAAGCAGAAGCAGCGGCCTCGGAATGGATGCCGTTAGGCACGTTCGCGGTGTCGTCCGGCGAGAAAGACATGAACCCTTCTCGTGTCATACAGCTGGCTGTCAATAAATCCGGCGTGGTTAGCGGGACGTTGTACAACTACGACACCGATGAAGCTCAGAGTGTCCTCGGCCAGGTTGACAAGGACACCCAACGAGTCGCATTTCGACTCGGTGAGTCCGAGACTGTCATCGAGACGGGACTGTATAACCTGACCCAGGAACAGACTCCGGTCCTCGTCCACTACGGCCCGAATCGCTACGAGACCTGGCTCCTCGTGCGTCTGCAAAATCCTGACGCCGACCAGCAAGGCATGTTCCCATAATCGTCCCTCCCAATCCCCGTGTGCCACGGCTGTGCCAGCCGTGCGATCGCGAGATAAGCGTCCAATACCAGTCACCACTTAATTCATCGCGTCTTCTTCCCAACGTGCCATGCTTGCAGCTTTGGGCAAGCATGTTCTGAACGCTCCAGTGTCAAACGAAGCCGCATGCTCACCCAAAGCTGTGAGCATGGCACGACTTTTTTGTCCGCGCTGGCTTAAATTACGATTCATATCGTACAGGGCTAACACCGTCCGCCACACGCCGCTCCCTTGAGTTATTCAGTACTCAAAAAAGTTCGCCCCGGTTAAGGAGACGAAGGTTCGAGCGAATTGGTATGATAGATGGACGAAACGATCAGTCTTCCTTACGACATTGACGGACACCATGCCTACTATTTATCAAATCATTGTGTGGCTTATTGTGGGAGCACTTGCCGGTTCGCTGGTAGGGATGCTGGTCACATTCAGTAAGGTCGGATTCGGCAAGCTGACGAATCTGGGAATCGGCTTAGCGGGTGCACTGCTGGGCGGATTGATCTTTAAGCTGTTCGGGATCAATTTCGGTCTTGGCGAGATCAAAGTATCGTTAGAAGAAATTGTCGCTGCGATTATTGGCTCGCTGATCCTGCTGTTTATCTGGTGGTTGTACAACCTGAGCAAAGGTCGCACGAAGATTGATTGACGTCTCCGTAGGGTCCGCTGTGCGGACCGTCAAACATCGTTCAAAGTCAAATCTCGCTCGGCCCGCAGGCATTGTTTCGGTGTCAACTGCAGATGAAGAATGGTCCGCACAGCGGACCCTACGGCGAAGACTTTGCGCATAAGAAAAGCGGCACCAACTTCAAGAGTCGGTGCCGCTTTTTGTTTGTCACCAGTCGTTTACAGGCCCATGCTCGACATCAGTTCGAGGAGCATGTTGGTCGTTGGCATCGGTGATTCGAGTGACCACATGGAGCGGACGACGTCAAACATCAGCAACGTGCAGAACAGCATCATGATTGACGAGACTGCCAGCAGGCTGATCGTGCCTGCACCCCAAGGGGCATCGGCTGCCACATAAGCGACTTGCCGACCACCGGTGCCGATACTTGGCTGGCTTTCGCCACTTTCGAAGCCGTCTTCGAAGTCCCCTTCGTCTGCTTCGAAGACGTCGAGCTCTTCTTCTTCGCCGATCATGTCATCGGAGAGTTCCAGATCGTCAGCGTCGAACTCTTCGCCCATGTCATCATCGACAGAGCTGAGGTCGAAGACTGATTCTTCACCATCTTCCGAGAGTTCGTCGGTGTAGAGAGCGCTGTCGCCTTTGAACTGTCCACCCTTTTTCGTCGTCGTTGCGTCATCGTCGTCAAACATGATGACGTTCGTGGTGTCGTGGTCTTCGTCGGAAGCGAGATTGAAGACATCGTCATCATCATTGCTGAGTTCGATTGTCTTGTCAGACGAGTCGCGCCCATCGCCTTTCAGGTTCAGCATCGGGATTGTGCCGCCGATGTCATCGTCAGACAGAGGTGGCAGCGTGAAGCCCGATTCATCGACAGGTTCCAGAGAGATCCCGCTGTCGGAGGCAATCTGATTGTAGTTGCTGTCTTCGTCCATCAATGAGATGCCCGAGTCAGCGGCCAGTTCCAGAGAAATCCCTGAATCGCCTGCCAGCGAGATCCCGGATTCATTCGCATCCGGTTTGCCGAAGCTGCTCTTCTGATTGATGAGAGCCGAGTTCTCATCGAGTTCGATGGTCAGTCCGCTGTCATCATCGAGATCAATATTCTGTGGCGCCTTCTTGGCTGGCGATGATTGAGAGGGGTGAAGCTTCACATCGCTGTCACTGCTGCTCAGGTCGCTGGCGAGTTTGATATCGCTGTCGGCTTTGGCGCCCGATTTACGCAGTTTGGAAGAATCGCCGATAATGCGAACGTCGCTGTCGGAATCGTTGAGCTTGGAGATTGCACTTCCCTGGACGAGCTTTACGTCGCTGTCTGCTTCTGGGTCGTTTTTCAGCGTAATATCGCTGGTGCCTGGACGCTTGGTCGCAGAAGGATCCATGACCTTCCAGGCGGGGCTTGATTCCGCGAGCTGAATATCGCTGTCTGGCGAGATCTCGTTCTTGCCGCTCGATTTGCCACTTTGAATGATACGGACATCGCTGTCACTGACTTTCGCCCAGGCGGCACCTGAGTCATTGACCTTCAGCTTGTCGTCGCTTTCAACGGGTGGCTTGCTGGCATTCTTCAGGTCCATGCTGCTGTCGACCAGTTGGACGTCACTGTCGGAGTCTTCGTCGGTGATCTTATATGACGTCGGGCCAGAATCTGAGACCAGGCGGACATCACTGTCAGAGCCCATATCGCCAGAGACCGTGTTGAAGAAATCATCATCCGACATCGCGGGGAAGTCAGGATCCGAGTCGCCTTGAACCTTGCGGGCATACTCATCAATGTCGGTATCACGGAATTTCCATGTCCCGCGATCAGCAAACCCGCGGATTTCGCCGTCGGCGCGGAGCTTTTTAAGCTGATCAACGCCGAGTTTCAAACGGGCAGCGGCTTCTTCCAGCGTGATGTACTTCGTCGCCATCGGGGACAACTCCTGAGGTGATCGGGCCGTTAAAGGCTTCAAACGTCTATCGAGATGAGGAATCCGTCATTTCTGATAGGAATGAGAAATGTCGGAAAATTACAAGTTTTGGCAGATCACCTATCTTAACTCACAGTGACGCCGTTGCAATTTGATTCCGTCACGAAGGAAGAGGTGTTTGGCAATGCAGATGGGTCGCTTCGCACAACCGGACCAGATTTATCGGCCGATTTGGCGAAATCGGCATAACTGGAACAGGTTGACTGTCAGCTCCCTATCATTCTTCGCGGCCATCAGACCTTGATCAAGGCGAAAATCGCGTTCAGCGACGTTACAATGCTTTTGATCACGAACCTGATGACGGACATTGATCCCCACCCCTGTTTGACAAGCGTGAGGAATCTTCCCTCTTCTGCAGTCGTTATCGGAGAATCGTTGCAGCATCCTCACATGGGTGCCCGATAACGCACACCCTGCACAGAAAATGTGTCTGTCACATGAATCGTACCAGACAGGAAGGCCATGACGGTCATGACGGTTAGGGATTCACGTGACGACGGCCGCAAACATGTTAAATGGAATCGTTTGACATGGGCAGTTGTGGCTAATCAATTGCTTTGGACTGCCGGCTACAGCCTGATGGCTGGCGGGGCGATTTCCTATTTTTTCAAAGATCTGGGGGCGAGCCCGTTTCAGGTGACGCTGATTCTCGCCTGTCCGGAACTCGTCGGGCTGGTATCCCTTTCGACGTCACGCTGGTCGTCGATACTGGGATCACGACGAAACAGCTGGCTGGCTTCGCTGATCTTTTCGCGCGTGTTATTGCTCGCCCTGCCGGCGATGGCCTATTTCGGCGACGCAAAAAGCCCTTGGCAGTTGTGGGCCGTGATGGGTGCCTACGGCATTTCATCAATGCTACAGGCTATTTCGTTTACTGCCCTCCTCTCCTGGCTGGCGGATCTTTCGCCGCGGGATCGCTATGGGAGATTCTTCGCGGCCCAGGAACTGGCGGCGCTGGCAACGAAAGTCGTTTTCCTCGCGCTGGCAGGCTGGATCACGCAGTTATTCCATGGCGGTACCACCAGGAACCTGACGGGATACGCGATCGTCTTCTCGCTGGGAATCGGCTTGACGGTCCTGTCTTTGATTCCGCTTCTGGGTTACCGGGATGCTCTTTACCAAGGGAAGAATGCCCCTGTCTTGCAGCCCCTTTGGCGTCGCCTGAAGACGAGCGTCGCTTCGACATGGCCGCTGTTACTTTGCAATCTTCATCTGGCATTCTTCCAGGGTCTGACGCAGTCGGTTTTCTTCCAATACAACACGAAGGTTCTAGGGATCTCGCTGCTGACCTATAACCTGCTCCTCTCTTGGCTGTACGTGCTGCAATTCGCGGGGGGATGCGTTCTTGGTCGACAGTTGGATTCACGACAGGCCAAGCCGGTGCTGATCACTTCACTGATCCTGGTGTCGTTCAGCCTGCCGTGTTATATGGCGGCCTCCTCACAAGGGTGGCAGTGGCTGATCGTGGTCTTCTCGTTGTGGGGCGGGTTCGTTGGTGTGAATCTGGCGTACAAAACAATTCTCTTACGTCTTCTGCCCGATGACCGTCAGACGGGAGTCGCAGTCTTCTACAACGCTGGCGGCTTTCTCGCTGGTGTGAGCGGAATCCTCGGCGGTCTCTGGCTGGAACAGCTTCTCCGCGCACAGTCAGTTACGAACCTGTTTGGCTGGGATCTGGGGCCGTTTCATCTCCTGATGGCGATCTCCTGGATCGGACGACTCACATCGATCGTCTGGCTGATTCCTCTCAAGGAGCCGGCGGTGTCTTCGCGAGTTCCTCAAGATTGAGGGGCGTTTTGCCCGCACTGGTCGCGACGGGTTTGGTCGTAATGATCAGCTGATTGGCAGCCTCGCCCTGGATCATGCACATCGCGTCATATTGTGCGAAGATGCTTTGCAGCCCTTTAATCGCGGGAACCTTGCCCAGCGTAAAGTTCTGTGGCATGTTCTTGGTATAACCCGAAAGCTTTAAGGCATCGCCGTCGATATCGATCGTCAGCTTGGTCTCATCAGCGATGTAACTGACGGCATCCTGGAGCGGACTGCGTTTGAAGTCGATTTCGATCTCGGTGACGAGTCGCTGCTGCCAGGTTTTCTCAACCTTTTGTGTGGTTGCTGTCGTACTGCCAGCCACCTGCATCTGATCGGGACGGTAAATCATCGCATCACTTTCCCAGCAGCTATAGCCAGCCAGCAACAGGTTCGGCCAGGCTTTCGCGGGGAGCTTCGTCTCGATGGTTGCAACGTTTTTCTTGACGTCGATCTCGGTTGACATGACCGTCGCCTGGATCATCGCGGGGAAACGTCCCGCCAGTTTCTGCTCGCCTAGAGTCATGGCAGACCGTTGCTTCAAGTAGTCGACCAGTTTCGAGGGAGCGGCTTTGAACTGCTGTTGAAACTGCCTCTGGATATTCATCGCGTTCGTGTTGGGGTGGGGAATCAGTTGTGCATTGACCTCGAAGAGTTCCTGCATGTCGGCTTCGACAAGAAACAGGTCTGCGCTCTTCTCTGCAGTGCGTCCCAGCCATTCGAGCACCTGAGCACGCGATGCTCCCACGAGCTGTTTGGCATGTGTCAGAAGATCTTCGAACTTGCCACAGAAGGTGATCGCCTTCGAGGCGTCTGTCATCTTCAGAATGGTTTCCAGGTTGGAATCCGTGAAAGCCGGTTCGGTTTGGAAACTGACCATCTCGGCACCGTAGCGCTCGGGAGCGATGCTGTAACTTTTGGCATCGCGGATGAGAATCGCATTCCCATTGAGAAGGTAAAGACCTCGCTCACCCGTCGTCGATGGTGTTGCTTTCAGCTCACCGACAGGTTCGAGGGCGTTGGCACCTTCTGCCAGTGTCACGCGGTAAGCGAAATCCGGTTTGGAACCGACCGGCCCCAGCAGGACACCCACGAGAAGTGAATCGACTTGCTCAAGCGGCCGGTGGATGGCTTCTTCCAAAGACTTGCCGAATGGCGACGTCAGAATGAATTTGACGGCTTGCACGGAGGCGTCGTTTGACTCCGATCTCAGCAGTTGCTTGACATTCAGGTGAGCAAACAGCCGCATCCCGGCGGGAACAGCAAACAGGTTAATCGGCGTGCGTGGCTTCTCGTCTGGCTGTCGATCCGCGAGCGCCGTTGCTGCAGGAGACGCAGAGGCGGCGACGTTCTTCTGCATCTCTCCCGGAATATCAATCGGAGGGGCAGACTCTTGAGAGAAGAACGTGATCAACCCGCCCAATAAGACCACGACCGCGATCCCCCCCATGATGAGGTTAATGCCAGAAGTCGCTTTCGATTTCTGGGTGTTCTTGATTGTCGTCGAGGTCGATTTGGCAGAGGATCGCCCTTTGGTGACCTTGTCGAGAACGTTCGAAGTGATCGAATCATCCTGAATGACGAACGGGACCTCCGGCGGCGGAACGACTTTCGAAGGTGAGGTGAAATCGAGGTCAGGAAAATGCGGCGTCTCTTTTGAAGGAGAGACAGCAGGTGGCATCTCAATCTTGAACTCGGGTGCAGGAGCAGCAGATTGTGGCGGAGTCACTTTGACGGGCGGTTGCGGCGCAGCAGCAGCAGCAGCAGCAGCTTCGACCGGAGCCGTCGTTTGGACGAGGTTCTCCGCAGGACGGAAAACCGTCTGACACTTCTGGCAGGTCAGCTTGAGATCCGCAGCAGGGGTTTGCTTGGCTTTGTACTTGGCGTGGCATTTTGGACAGACGAACGCGACGGGTGTCATCGGGGAGTCCTTTGAAGGGAATGCTTTTGCCGGATGTGTTTTACGTTTGGGTAGACCGAGTTGTCCCAACCGGGGCGTGCCGCTTAGGCACGGGAGAAACACGGGATTGGACGTCCAGCGTGCAGCTGATCGTGATTCTTGCGGCTACGCCGTCGAGGATGAGACAACCCCGACGTGAAGGGTATAAAGTCGAGAAAATTATCGCCACATCTTCGGATCCTCATCCGCGAAGGGATGCAAGGCGTTGAGTTTCTTCTCGGCGGGGAGGATCGCGAGGAGAGCTTCCGCCATTTTGAAGTCGTCGAATGTGGTGATCTTCAGGTTGAGAGGTGACCCCTCGACGATCGAGACCGGAATCCCCGCGTTCTCGGCGAGTTGGGCTTCATCGGTCGGTTCGAGGCTGCCACGCATGGCATAGGCTTTCATCAGCAGGTCTTTGCGAAAGACCTGCGGCGTCTGGGCCTGCCACAACGACTCGCGCGGGATCGTCTTATCGATGACCGCAGCCGCCTTGGAATTCGCTCGAGCCAGCTTGACGGTGCTGGTGATCGGAGTCCCCAGGATAGCTGCTCCATGGCCGACCGCTTCCGAAAAGACTTTATCGATCCAAGCCCCAACAATCAGCGGCCGAGCGGCATCGTGAACGGCTACATATTCCGCATCATCGCGCACCGCCTTGAGGGCATTGAAGACCGAATCCGCCCGGGACGCGCCCCCTTCGACGATATCGACATTCATGAACGCCAGATTCGGACGGAACTTCTCCTTGAAGAACTCCATGTCTTCCGGGCTGACCGCAATAATTGTCTGAATCACATCAGCGCGATTGCAGAACTGCTCGGCGGTGCGGACCCAGACCGGGCGCCCCTTCAATTCGATGAATGGCTTTTTCTTCTGCTGTTGTGTCTTGAAGCGTTCGCTCTTCCCTGCAGCCGGCAGGATGACCGCAAACTTGGCCATAGTGTCGCCTCCTCATCGTGTTGTGTTTGTCCTTGACCAAACCATCTTAACAACTTGCATTGATCTGATCAAAAGGGTCAGACGGTGAGAAAAGATGTTCCCCGAAGACCACGTCTGTTGTTTTTCTGCAACGTCGTCTGAGGTTGAGAAATTCGCACATCAATAATTTTGCTCGGGAAAACAGGCAACTTACTGGTCTCAGGCGACTGTTCAGACTTTTTGGCATCCCGTTTGTATTCAAGTCTTGGCGTTGTTGAGTTTAGAAAGAGTGCCATGCTCACAGCTTTGGGTGAGCATGCCAGTCATGAGAAGGACTTCGATACTCAACGAACTTCACACGAGCATGCTTGCCCAAAGCTGCAAGCATGGCACAAAGACCTGAAACAAATTTCGTTGGACGACGATTCTGCCGTCGCGGGCCCATCGCAACTGGCAGCAATCGTGAAAGGCTTTCCATGACTGAACCGAAAATCGGAATTCTGACCCGCGAACTCGAGACGGCGAATCGACTCACCGCGGCTTTCGATGGGGCGATGCAGGTCGTTCGGTATGATAAGCCTGAACTGGTTGTCTCCTACGTTCTCAAGGATCAGCCACAGGCATTGATTCTCGACTTTCGAGTCCCTTCCCGTGGCGGTCACTTGGAAGACCGGATCATCGAATCGATCCTCGCCGGGCTACCGAGTTGCCAACTCGCGATCCTGACGGCCGAGCCCTGTCCTGAAACGATCGAGCGTCGTATTGCCTGCCATGCGCTGGACCGATTCAAAGAACCGGTCGATTGGGACCGTCTGTTGACCTTTCTCCACACGGCAACCGGGTCTTCAGTCGCTGCTCCTCCCAAGACGTCGACGACACCTCGCACATTCGAGCATTCCCCGCTCCGAGAGAGCGCAGAACTTTCTGTCCTGGAAGGAATGACGCGTCGCTTTGAAACCAATACGCCTCGCATGCGTCAGATGCTCTCCGAACTGGAAATTGCAGCGTCTCACGACGTCACCATTCTTCTGATCGGGGAAACGGGCTCTGGGAAAACGTTCCTTTCCCGCCTGATTCACGAGATCTCGCCACGACGCAATCATCCATTCTTGCCCGTCGCCTGCGGCGCCCTGCCATCGGAATTGATTGAAAGCGAAATGTTCGGCCACGTCAAAGGGGCGTTCACCTCAGCACATGCAGATAAAGACGGCAAGTTCCTGGCTGCCGGTCAGGGTTCGATTCTGCTCGATGAAATTGACGTCCTCGAACTCGAACAACAAGTCAAACTGCTCCGGGTGATCGAGACCGGGGATTTCGAGCCAGTCGGGTCCAATCACACGATGCGCTCTCAGGCCAGACTCGTCGTCGCCTCCAACCTGGAACTTGAGCCGCTGGTTGAAGAAGGACGGTTTCGTCCCGACCTTTACTATCGCTTGAACATGCTGAAATTCGAGGTCCTGCCGCTCCGGAAACGACAGCCGGACATCATTCCTCTGGCAGACAAATTCCTGCGCCAGTTAAGTGACAAGCACAAGATCCAGATTCAACGGGTTGATGAGAGCTTCTACGAAGCGTTACTCAACTACCCTTGGCCTGGCAACGTCCGGGAACTCGAGAACGTCATTCAGCGATCGGTGATTTACTGTCGCGATGGTGAACTGACGCCGAAGCATCTGCCTCAGCACATCGTCCTGGGACAAGCAGGTCCTGCCAATGATGCGGGTGTGAATCTCAACTCGGGTCGCCTGACGCGAAGCCAGGCCCTCTCGCCGAGACTGGGAATGCAGATCGCCCTGACCGAGCAGGAGATCATCCAACAGGCCCTTTCAAAGAACAACCAGAGCCGCACCCATGCCGCCCGTCAGCTCGGGATCAGCCGAGTGACGCTTTATAATAAGATGAAGAAGTACGGGATCAAAAAGGGGAAGTAGGGCAACTCGACACAGTACACTCTGAGATCCTGCGTCGCGAAGACCGTCTGTTTGCCCGTTTTTGGACGATTCGGTCCCAGGAATTGAAAAATGGTCGATGAACTATCCGTAGTCTTGTACGATTGAAAACATCAATCCATCAACACTGACGAATTGGTTCACCATCAATGATGAGTATCGACACGGCATTCTGGACGATCTCGCCAGTTTCTATTTCCATCGCTAATGATTCTGCGATTTTCCTTTCGTCCCGCTGCGCCACGAAAGGAGTCCGAACATGACCATGGTACGCATCGCTTTATGCTGCCTGCTTGTCAGCATGTCGACGTTCAGTCAGGCATCAGAGCCGACTCCCGACGAAGCCAAGTTCTTTGAAATGAAGGTCCGCCCGCTCCTGGCCGAACACTGCTGGAAATGCCACGGCGAGGAAGCCTCCAAAGGGGGACTGCGCCTCGACTCGCTGGCTCACGTCATGAATGGCGGAGAATCTGGCGGCGCGGTCACGGTGGGCAACGTCGATGAGAGCCTTCTGATCCAAGCCGTCCGCTACGAATCGTACGAGATGCCTCCCTCGAAGAAGCTCAGTGATGAGCAGATTCAGATTCTCGAAACCTGGGTGAAGATGGGCGCACCCTGGCCGGGAGCAGATGCCTCGAAGATGCAGTCACGCAAGCCCGGTGAGTTCTCGGACGAAGATAAAAAGTGGTGGGCGATTCAGCCGTTGAAGTCAGTCGAGCCTCCCCCAACCGCCGGCAGTAACTGGGGTCGCAATCCGATTGACCAGTTTGTCCTTGCCTCCATGACACCAAACGGCCTCACCCCGGCTCCCGATGCAGAACGCCCTGCCCTCATTCGTCGTGTTTATTTCGACCTGATTGGGCTGCCCCCCTCGCCGGAAGAGGTCGATGCATTCGTCTTCGATCAGTCCGCCAATGCCTATGAGAAAGTGGTCGATCGACTGCTGAATAGCCCCGAATACGGCAAACGCTGGGCCAGACACTGGCTGGATCTGGTTCGCTATGCAGATTCCGATGGCTACCGCATCGATCATTATCGCCCCAATGCCTGGCGATACCGTGATTATGTCATCAAGTCTCTGAATGAAGACAAACCGTATGATCGCTTTGTCCAGGAACAACTCGCCGGCGACGAACTCTTCCCCGATACCCCCGAAGCCATGATCGCGACGGGGTTCCTGACCCACGGCATCTACGAATACAACAGCCGTGATGCAGAGGGGCAATGGGACATCATGCTCAACGAGATCACCGATGCCACCAGCGATGTCTTCCTCGGCATGGGCATGCAGTGCGCCCGCTGCCACGATCACAAGTTTGACCCGATCCTGCAGAAGGACTATTACCGTCTGAGGTCCTTCTTCGCTCCGATCGATATCCGCACGGCGGAAGTCGTCGCGACGAAAGCAGAGATAGCGGCTCACAAAGAGTCGTTAAAGTCGTGGGAAGAAAAGACCCAGGCGATTCGTGACGAACTTGACGCGATTGAAAAGCCCTTCAAAGACCGCGCAATCAACAAAGCCATCAGCATCTTCCCGGAATACATCCAGAAGGTCGTCCGTAAACCGGAATCCGAGAAGACGACTTACGACAAACAGATCACCGCGTTGGTCTGGCGTCAGGTGGAATTCGAATTCACCCGCCTGCCATTCAAGGGGGAAGAGAAAGAAAAGGTCTTCTCGCTGCGTAAGAAACTTTCTGAGTTTGAGAAAGAGAAACCCGCCGACCTGCCGGTTGCCCAGGTCTGTTGTGACATGGATGGCGGTGCACCGACAACGCTCGTCCCCAAAAAGAAGCTGGAAGTTCAACCTGGCTTCCCCTCATTGATTGACCCCAGCGATGTCGCGATCCCAGCGATCAGCGCAGATCATCCCACGACAGGCCGTCGTGCGGTCCTCGCTAAATGGATCACCAGCCCAGACAATGCTCTGACGACCCGCGTCATCGTCAACCGCATCTGGCAATACCACTTCGGACGCGGGTTGGCTCCGAACGCCAGCGATCTCGGCATGCTTGGCGGCCCTCCGTCTCACCCCGAACTCCTCGACTGGCTGACCCAGCAATTCATCGATGGTGGCTGGAAGATGAAGCCTTTGCATCGCATGATTGTTCTGTCTTCAACATATCGCCAATCGACCGAACACCCGAAGCTGGACGAATACCAGACCATCGATCCTCGCAACACCTGGTACTGGCGCGCCGACACCCGCCGACTCGATGCTGAGCAGATTCGCGATGCCATCCTCGCAGTCATCGGGGAACTGGAAACCACAAACGGCGGTCCCGGAGTCGAACCCGATCGCCCTCGTCGTTCCATTTATACCCGCATGATGCGCAATGCCCCGGATCAACTTCTGGATGCCTTCGACCTGCCTCTATTCTTTGCAAGCAATTCCTCGCGTCTGAACACGACCTCGCCGATTCAGTCGCTGCTGTTGATCAACAGCCAGTCGATGCTGCGGTATTCCAGTCAGCTGGCAAGTCGACTCAAGAAGCAGCAGAGTACAAATCAAAAGGACGACATTGAAACCGTTCGTCAACTCTGGCGTGTCGTCTATGGACGCGAACCATCGAATGTCGAAGGAACAGCAGCACTCGACTTCCTCTCCCAGCAGCGAAAAGTCCTCAGCGAGAAGACCGAACAGGCCACCTCAACCGGGCTTAAAACCGGCAAGCTCCCTTACCGCGATGGAACCTCCATCGTCATCACGCCCGGCGATAAAGGTCGGCTGTCCGTCGTTCCCTCGCCACGCTTGAATACGAAAGACATGACGCTGGAAGCCTTCTTCCAGATTCGCAGTGTCTATCCCTCTGGCGATGTGCGGACGATCGCAGGACGCTGGAACAGCGATTCAAAGTCCCCCGGTTGGACAGTCGGCATCACGGGCCAGGGTTCTCGTCGCAAGCCACAGACGATTGTGTTAATCATGGTCGGCAAAGACTACGCCGGAAACCTCGTCGAGCAGGTGATCTTCTCCGATCATCACATCGATCTGAACAAGCCGTACTACCTCGCCGTGAGTGTCAAGATGGCAACTGCTGCTTCTGGCACGGTCACCTTTTCACTCAAAGACATCTCCAACGACGATGAGCAGATGCAGTCAGTCACCATGGAACACAAGATCGCCAGTGGCTATGAAAATTCACTGCCATTCGTCGTCGGCGGGCGGGCAAACAAAGGGGCAGCTCATCAGTTCGATGGACTCATTGATGATGTCCGCCTCTCCGACCGAGCCCTCTCGATGGGAGAACTTTTCTACACCCAGGAAACCGAACTACCCAGTACCGTCGGACATTGGCGATTCGAAGCCGAGCCCGGCTTACTCAAAGATAGCTCGCGTTACGGACAGGATATCACGGCCGAGATGAGCAATCAGGACGCGGTTCTCGCCAAGCAGACCGCGCTCGCGGACCTGTGTCACGTCCTGCTCAACTCCAGTGAATTCCTTTACGTTCATTAAAGTTGCCAATCAACAGGTGGCACAGACATTCCTGTCTGTGCATTTTGAAACCACTATGAATTCGGACAGACAGGAATGTCTGTCCCACCTGTCCTGAAATAGGAACTCCTTCCCATGCATCGTGAATATGTCACCAATCGTCGCGACTTCCTCGAAAAGGTCGGCTGCGGGTTTGGCTCAGTTGCGCTCTCAAGCATGCTGACAAAATCGCTCTCCGCAGCCATGACATCTCCATCGGGACTGCCACAGCCCCACCATAAACCGACCGCCAAGTCCGTCATCTTCCTGTTCATGGAAGGTGGCCCCAGCCACATCGATACCTTCGATCCCAAGCCGTTGCTCAATCAGCTGGCTGGTCAGAAGCTGCCCGAGAGCTTCGGCGAAGTCATCACCGCGATGGGGGAGTCTCGCTCTCCATTGTTGGAATCGAAACGAACCTGGAAGCAACATGGTCAATCAGGCCTGTGGGTTTCTGACTGGCTGCCAAACATCGCCGAGTGTGCGGATGACTTAGCCGTCATTCGCAGCTGCTGGGCGGATGGGATCAACCACTCGTCGGGTGTCTGTCAGATGAATACCTGCTCGATCCTTGGCGGTCGTCCTTCCTTGGGAAGCTGGGTCAGTTATGGCCTGGGATCTGAGAACGAGAATCTCCCTTCGTTTGTCGTGATGCAAGACAATAAGTCCTCGGTCGTGAACGGCCCCCGGAACTGGGGCGCAGGGTTCATGCCAGCGGTTTATCAGGGAATTCGATTATCGGAAGGCAACCAGCCCATCCCGAATCTGAATACCCCCGAAGGGATCAGCGACATGCAGCAGATGAACAAGCTGAACCTGCTCCACACGCTCAACGAAAACTACGCCTCCAAGCACCCCGAGCAGTCCGAACTCGATGCCCGCATCGCCAGTTACGAACTCGCCTTCCGCATGCAGGCCGAGGCTCCCGAGATCGTCGACCTCAGCAAAGAGACCGACGACACCAAAGCCCTCTACGGCATGGACGACAAAGAAACCGAAACTTTCGGACGCATGTGCCTACTTTCCCGTCGCATGGTGGAAAGCGGCGTGCGCTTCGTCCAGCTCTACAGTGGCGCAGGCTCGAAATGGGATGCTCACGCCAACATCGAAACCAACCACTCGCGCTTGTGCAAGTCGACTGACAAGCCGATCGCAGGCCTGCTCAAAGACCTCAAACAACGCGGCTTGCTCGACGAGACACTCGTCATCTGGGGCGGCGAGTTTGGCCGCACGCCGATGTCCGAACAAGGCGATGGACGCGACCACAACCCCACCGGCTTCACGATGTGGATGGCCGGCGGCGGCGTTAAAGGCGGTCAGACAATCGGGACCACAGACGAACTCGGCCTGCGCGCCATCGAAGACCGCATGCACGTCCACGACCTCCACGCCAGCATCCTGCACCTGCTCGGCCTGGACAACATGGCTTTAACATACAAATTCAAAGGACGCCCCGAACGCCCGACAGTCAACGAGGGAGCATTCCAGCCCAAACTGGTCAAAGGTTGACCGTAGGGTCCGCTGTGCGGACCGTGAAACGACGCACAATGCCGATTGTGCCGTCGTGTTTGATCTAACGACATCACGAATTGACGGTCCGCACAGCAGACCCTACAAAGAAAAAAAACGCGACACAGCTATTCCACCATGTCGCGTTTTTTCTTTGATCTGATTTTCAACTACTTCTTACCCGCCAGTTTTTCTTTCATTCGCTCTTCCTGCTCACGCAGTTCTGGCGTGAACTCCTGGCCGAAGTCCTCTGCGCCATAGATGGGGCGGATGTCGATGTCGCTGTCTTCGTACATCGGGTTGGGACATTTCTTGACCCATTCAATCGCTTCGTCCATCGATTTGACATTCCAGATCCAATAACCCGCGACCAGTTCTTTGGTCTCTGCAAACGGGCCATCAGTCACCGTGCGGTTCTTGCCAGAGAAGCGGACACGAACAGCGTCCTTCGTCGGCTTGAGCCCTTCCCCCGCTTCCATGATGCCCGCGTTGACCAGTTCTTCGTTGTATTTGCCCATCGCTTCCAGGAGCTCGGTCGTCGGCATTTGACCTTCCTCGGACCCCTTGGTGGCTTTGACCATGACCATGACTCGCATGATATCGACTCCCTAAATGAAATGTGCAGTGTGCCACGGCTGTGTCAGCCGTGCAAATGGACGTCCCCTGCCCGATCACACGGCTGACACAGCCGTGGCACACAGGGAATACGTCGTTAGTAGGTAATGATCAGTTGTTTGTCACTTCGGTTGGAGTTTCCGTCGGAGCGGGCTCCGGTGTTTCTGCAATTTCCTTCAGCTTGACCAGGCCCTTCTCAAATTCTGGTCCGACCATCGCATCGCAGTCCATGATGAGTCCGATCGCTTTCCCCATGAAGCCGTTCTTACCAGACATGACCCACGAGACTTTCGTCTTCTCGCCAGCTGGTTCAAACGAGAAGTCGGTGATGCTCTTGCCAGCAAACGGGCGAATGAATTCGAGGTCATACTTGACCAGCGATGGCTCTTTAACTTCCTTAATCGTCATGCGACCCTCGCCCACCTCATCATTGCCATTCCAGTAGTAGGCAGCGCCGACACCCGTTTCAGGCCCCGAGAACTCGACCTGACAATTCGGGTCAATCATGGCGAACGGATTCCAACGCTGAAATTCTTTCGGGCTATTAGCCAGCGGATAAAGCTTTTCAGCGGGAGCAGAGATGTCGATCGACCGTGCGACACGGAAGTCCGAAGGCTGCATGACAATGACGATGACAAGGATCGCAACAACGGCAACAACGCCGATCAGAACTCGTTGGAAGATTTTCACGGATTTGCTCCTGGGCGATTTAGCTAAAGATTGGATAATGAACTCGGGAGGGCGAACCTCCGTGTGAGCCGCAACTTTGCATTGCGAGATGGTAACGAAGAAAAGGACTTCGACGGGTGGCTGGGGTGAGGATTGTTAGCTCACCCCAGTCGAGTGTGAGTTGGCGTCTGTAGGTAGAAGAAGTCCACCGCGAGTCCGTCTGGGGTCAGCTAGCAAGCCTGACCCCAGCCACCCCTATGATCAACCATACGTCGGCTTCTGCGGCCACCCCGATGGCGAATCCTCGAAATCCTCCTGCCGACCATAGGGAGTGATATCAAGCAATCGGTAAGAATCCGTCAGTGACTCACAGCCGCGGGCGAACGCAGAGTACGTGTGATAGGCTTGGTCGTCGAGATTGAAGAAGACGCTGATGCCGTGGTTTTCGCCGTTCTGGAAGTAGGGTTCGTCCGCAGCACGTCGATCCATTTCTTCCTGCTTGACGTAATTGTATTCCAGGGGAACGATGTTGCGGTCCTGAGTGACATGGAAGTCATAGTTGAAATCACTGCCAAAAGAGGAGACCCAGCGTTTGTCCCAGCCCTTCTCGGCTTTGTATTTCAATAGCTTGGGAAGCTCGGCTCGTGAGATGAGGACGTACGTTGTCTGACGATCATTGAGCATCGAGAGATCGCCAAGGGCATTGACGAGACCCGTACAACCCGGGCAGCCTTTTTCCCATGAGGGATCGAACATGAAGTGGTAGACAATGAGCTGGCGTCGACCTTGAAACAAATCGACAAGCGAGGCTTTGCCTTCCTCAGTAGTGAACTCGTAGTTCTTGTCGATCTTGACCATCGGCAGACGTCGACGACGGGCGTTGACGCGGTCCTGCAGGCGGGTGACAAGTTTCTCATCTTCGAGAAGTTGCTTACGCTCGTCCAGCCAGCGTTCGCGATCAACGATGGGAGGATGTGGGATGGTGGACATGATGATTCTTTCGTTGGGTTAAGCGGAACAGTCCCGGAATCGGCAGCGAGAAAAACCGACAAGCAATGAGAAACGCCAGACTCCCAGCACAGAATACAATTAGCCCTGTTCGCAGCCAGACCGCCTGCGCGTACGGGATGGAAACGCCCGTCAGGACAGCCATGTAACCCGCCAGACAGAGAGGACATTTCGGCATGAGAAGGAGTCCAGCCGCGGTCACGATCCAGCCCGCATACTCAACGAGGGACAACACTCGACTTCGGCTGGGTTCATCGCGTCGAGGGCCTTCGACTGGGCGACCCTCGCCACAGCAACAGCGCTCGACGTGATCGGTCATGACTTCACCTGAGCCTGTTCGATGAGATCACTGATCCGGGCTGTCTCAAAAATCGGGCGAATCTCGACCGTCCCCTTCTTCGCAGGAGGAATACGACTGGCGATCGCCATCGCTTCGTCGAGGTTCTCGACGTCAATGATGTAGTAGCCACCAAGTTGCTCGACCGTTTCAGCAAACGGTCCATCAGTGACGAATCTCTTGCCATTGCGAATACGAATGCTGGTCGCCGTTGTGACGGAATGAAGAGGAGAGGAGGCGACGTACTGACCCTTCGCCAGGAGTTCCTCGCAAAGGTCGGTCGATTCCTCAATACACTCCATCCGCTCAGCTTCGGTCCAGGCGTCTTCTTGACCATAGATCAGGAGCATGTATTTCATAGGGCTGACTTTCTTTTTTGAAACCATAAGTGTGAGGTCATTTGGGTGGCTGGGGTGAGGATTGTTAGCTCACCCCAGTGAATTGCGTAGCAGTCGATGAAGGCAGAACGTCTGTTTCGAGTCCTACTGGGGTCAGCTAGAAATCCTGACCCCAGCCACCCTTGGCGTTTCATCTTTGTAAACCATCAAACTCGCTTGTTAGTCGCTTTCATAAAGTCGACCCACTCACCGTTATCCTGTTGCATGCGCGACGAGAGGATCCATTCGTCTTTGTTGACGATCTCGATGATGTCCTGGTAGTTGGTCATCCCTTCGCCGCCGAACTTCGGGCCGACAGCGTCGAGGACGAGTCGCCCTTTGTCATCGATCTTGCCGTTGTAAACCCACAGGTGAGTCATCATCGAGCCGATGAACGTGCCGACATAGCGTTCTTGTTTCGGGTCATAGCCGAGGGTGATGATCGACGTCCAGCCGTCGCCTTCGGGGGACTTGGCTGTGTGTTCCAAGGCAACCCACATCCCATGAAGGGACGTGGCGTGAACTGTGGATTTATGAATGGTGGCAGGCTGGTCAGGACCAGTCTCGCAACTCCCTTCCTGTTCCCAGTCTCCCAGGAGCGTTTCCAGCCATTTGTGTTCTGCTTGTGGTTTCTCAAACATGAGTCAGCCTTTCACTGGATGAACTGTCGGACAATTTCTTCTCTTGCATCTGTCGGAAAAACGCATGGCCACGGGCCGCCATCATCGCCATGAATTCCTCGTTCGCAGGGCGAATCTCAAACGGCCCCATCGAGACGCCTGGGTGTTTCGACATCAGCGCGATCGCATGGTTAAGGTCACGGGCTTCGAGGATGAGGATGCCGCCGAGGAGTTCTTTAGTCTCCGCGTAGGGACCATCGACGACTTGGACTTCGCCATTCTTCATTCTCAGAGTGACGGCCTGGCTGACATCTTTTAATGCTTCCCCACCGACAAAGTGACCGCCCGCAAGGAGTTCATCGTCGTACGCCATACAGGCTTCAACGCGTTTGTTTTGTTCTTCACTGGACAGCGCGTTCCAGGCTTCGACGTCCAGGCATCCTAAGCAAACGAATCTCATTGTCGTCTCTCCCTGTCAATTCAGAAACGGTCAATTCAGAAACGGGCCCTTTTGAATTGGTCGTTTGCCCGTCGTGAGATTCGACATTTCAAATTCAGAATTTCTGGAAATCGTGAAAGCTCAGCTGACTTCCTGCAGACGTCGTCTCAGAAAACGTTTCTCAGGTTCGAGTTGCGCTAATTCGAGAGCCTGAAGATAAGACGTCTTCGCTTCGACATTCTGCCCAAGACGACGCAGCAAATCAGCCTTGGCAGCGTGAGCCAGGTGATAATCTTTGAGATGCCCATCCGCGAGAATGGTGTTGATAACCGCCAGCCCAACCTCCGGCCCGTCTCGCATGGCGAGGGCAACGGCGCGATTCAGTTCAATGACAGGATTCTCCCCAGCTGTCAGGAGCAAATCGTAAAGCGAAACGATCCGCTCCCAATTGGTCGATGACGAATTCTCGGCTTCCGCATGAGCCAATGAAATCGCAGCCTGAATGGTGTAAAGGCCGATGCTCCCGCTCGACATGGCTTTGGCGACAAGCTGGCGCCCCTCCTGGATCGCGTCCCGATGCCACAGACTGCGGTCCTGATCTTCAAGGAGGATCAGTTCGCCATCCATGTCAACGCGAGCGGCCTTGCGTGAATCGTGAAGCAGCATGAGTGCCGTCAGGCCAGCAACTTCAGAATCATCGAGGAGTTCCATCAGGACTCGCCCCAGACGAATCGCTTCCCCGGTCAGATCAGATCGGGTGACCGCATCACCGCTGGAAGCCGAGTAGCCTTCATTGAAGACGAGGTAAATGACCGAGAGGACCGCTTCAATACGCTCGGGAAGTTCATCGACGGAGGGAATCTCATAAGGAATGTTCGCGCTACGGATCTTGGATTTTCCGCGGACAATCCGCTGGGCGATCGTCGGAGGCGTTGTCAGGAAAGCACGGGCGACTTCCTCAGTGGTCAGGCCACAAACTTCTCGCAAGGTGAGTGCGACCTGCGTGCTTTCATTCAATGAGGGGTGACAGCACGTGAAGATCAGGCGCAGGGTATCGTCCTCCAGCCTGCCAACATCCAACTCCTTCTCGTCAGGCTGGAGGCCATCCTGTCTTCGGAGGATGTCTGCCTTTGACGAATCAAAGCGAGCCGAGCGACGGATCGCGTCGATGCGTTTGAAGCGACCCGCAGAAACTAACCAGGCGCGCGGGTTGGCAGGGACCCCTTCCGTTTCCCATTTCTCAACCGCAGCAGCGAAGGCTTCGTGCATTGCCTCTTCAGCGGAATCAAAGTCGCCGAGCAGACGGACCAGGGATGCGAACACGCGGCGTGATTCGCGGACATAAAGGGTTTCCACCAGTTGACGCACTTCCGACATTCAATTCGCCTGTCTGCTCGACGGTCTCTCGTTTGCCCGCTTGATGATCCTGTTTTCTGCCTTATCCAATATTTGAAACCCGATGAGAAGTCCCCCGCGCGACTCTCTCCAGAATCGCCTTTGTAAACACTCGTCAACGTAACGATTGTAACTTTCCGAAACCGCGGACGAAAGCAGGGAACCCCTTCTTCGGATTTCTCGGAACTTGTCAGCAGCTGAACGCATCACAGAGTTTTCAGACGCTCCATTTGCCAGGAAGTCGCGAATCGCACGTTGCGGCTGGAAATGTTCACGCATATACTCAAGAAGATTTCTGTGGGCGAAAACACAGTTTGGTCACAACATGGTTCGATCAAAACCCAGTTCGGTCACTCGCCCAGCCCTTCGAGACAGTCAGGCAGCAGTCCTATGGTTCGAGCGATAACGATGGCGGCATTGCTGATGACCGCTCAACTCAGCAGCGGCATGACAACCGCCAATGCTCAGATTGCCAATCCGTTCAAAGCGATTCAAAAACTGGTTGAAGAAGTTGCTGCCCCGAGAGCAGCCATACGTGTGATCGCACAACCGGTACAGGATCCGTTTGGACCTAAAGAAAAAGAAGCCCGGGAGAATCGCCTGAAAGAACTGGGCGGCACGTATCTCGTCTGGGTGGATGGGATCTGCGAATTGACCGATGAGCAGGAAAAAAAGCTGACAGAACTCGTTATGAAACTCGCAACAGCGGCACCGCAGGAACTCAACGCGCAACAACGACAGCAGGCACAGATCTTTCGTTATCTGCCGGAGTCGTCACCAGTCCTGTTCAACGCCGCGACGGGACCAGCCGGGAAGTTTCTGACCGACCTGAAGAAGGAAATCAGCCAGGAGAAGATTCTCACGGATGACCAGAAGATCGTGCTCGAAGACGCAGTTCAGAATCGGTCGCAATGGCGTCACCGGTGTTACAGCGATGAGTTGATCAATCTCGTTGATGATCAGCTCTATTTCACCCCCGCGCAAAGAGAGCAGATCAGTGCTGATTTTGCCGAACAGAAGCCCCTGCGAACGCATGCCTTATATGCATTTCACAACTACAATTATTACATCCCCTATGAACCAGCCACCGAGCAGCTCAAGCATTTCGAGAAGCACCTGACGACTTCGCAGGAAAAACGTCTGGATGATCTCGAGCAGATCAATCCCTCCAGTCACATCACGTTCAACGGGGCGGACGGTATCGATCAATGGTATGTGACTCTTGATGAGGAGACGAATCGTCAGCAGGAGAAGTTCCGGGCAGCCATTGATGTTCGGGTCTCGTTTTACCAGTCTCAAAATGAGATCCCGCAGCCTGACCAGCGAACCTTGCAGGTTGCAGGAAAGGGGACAACTCAGAAGATCCTCTCACAGTGGCGTGAAAGCACTCTTCAGACTCTTCGACAATACGAAGACATGCAGCGTCAGAATAATCAGAACTTTTCCTTCGGCCTGCAGTACCCAGAGGTGCAAAACCTGGAATCGGACCCGCTGTGGACACATACGATCGAAAAACTCAAGCTGAAAGATGTCGGGCAGCAACGGGCGAAGATGATCGAGGATGCTGATCTCGAGTATCTGCTCGCGATGCTTGATGATGAACTCTGGCTGTCCAAAGATCAGCTTGATCCAATTCGTGAACTGCTTCGTAACAAGAAGGTCGCCGATGATCCGTCTGGATACGCGCGATCCTATTATTACTCGAAAGAGTTGCTGAGATTTGCGCGAATCGTGCATCTGTTGACCGAAGAGGAAGTTCGCCCAATCCTCAATCCTCAACAGATGGCTGTCTGGGATCGCATCAAAGGTTATTTCCGTGTCCAGGGAAATTACGTCACCATGCAAAGCCGTCACGGCGACTTGCAGATCGGATCGATCAAATAATCTCAGATTTCCTGCAAATGATTTGAACTTCACGTACGTATCGATCATCGTAGTGCGACTCATTCGCTGCACTCACTATTTCGGATGAACTCTCGGTTATTCAGGAGCACCATGTCGACATCTCTACAACCGCATTCGGAATTACAACAGGATGACGTCGCCGCGATCGATGAGCTGCGTGGTATTTATGCAAAGCTGAAATCAGAGCTTGCCAAAGTCATCGTTGGGCAGGAGCAGGTCGTCGAACAACTGGCGATCTGCCTGTTCGCCCGAGGTCACTCCCTGCTGATGGGGGTTCCTGGACTGGCCAAGACACTGCTGGTTTCGCGTCTGGCGGAAACGATGTCTCTGAACTTTTCGCGGATCCAGTTCACGCCCGACCTGATGCCGATGGACATCACCGGGACTGACATTCTACAGGAGACCGCAGAAGGACGTCGTCAGTTCGAGTTCGTGAAAGGCCCCGTGTTTGCCAACATTGTGCTGGCCGATGAGATCAACCGGGCACCTGCCAAAACGCAAGCCGCGATGCTCGAAGCGATGCAGGAACATAAGGTGACCGTCGTCGGACGGACTTATACGCTGCAGCAGCCGTTCTTCGTGCTCGCGACTCAGAACCCGGTCGAACAGGAAGGAACTTATCCGCTGCCCGAAGCTCAGCTCGACCGGTTCATGTTCCTGATTCATGTTGACTACCCGACGCGTGACGATGAAATCCAGATCGCCCGTTCGACAACCGGAGGTGCGATCCCTCAACTCGAACACATCATTCATGGCGAAGACGTTATACGGTTCCAGAGCCTGGTACGCCGGGTGCCAGTGCCTCAGCACATTTATGAATTCGCCGTGGACCTGGTTCGTCGAACCCGTCCACAGCTGAAAGAAACACCCGCGTGGCTGAAGCCACTTGTTTCCTGGGGAGCGGGCCCTCGTGCCGTGCAGTATCTGATTCTGGGTGCCAAAGCGCGAGCGGCGTTGACGGGTAGCTACATGGCTCGTCTGGAAGACATTATGGAAGTTGCAGGCCCAGTGCTGGCACACCGCGTTCTGACGAACTTCAATGCCGAGTCGGAAGGCATCCGCAGTATTGATGTGGTTAATCGACTTGTGGAAGAACTTGCCTCTGCGGATCAGTACCGCTAACGTGCGCTCCCTTTCGGTCGCGGCTCTGATTCGAAATCTCACAGACAAGAATGTCTGTGCTACTGATCCATGAGTGTGAACTTCCATGCGTGACTTTATCGATCCCCGAGTCGTCTCCCGTCTGTCGAGCCTGGCGCTTGATGCGCGTATGCCGATGGTCGGTAACGTGACCGGGCGACACCGCAGTCCGACGCGAGGCTCGAGTCTGGAATTTGCTGAGTATCGTAAGTACGTTCCCGGGGACGATACCCGTCGACTCGACTGGCGCGCCTGGGGACGCAGTGACCGCTACTACATCAAAGAATTCGAAGCCGACACCAACCTGCGAATGTGTCTGGTTGTCGATATCAGCGGATCGATGAAATACGGCGTGAATGCCTCGACCGAAGCCGGGAAGTCTCGCCTGGATTATGCCCGTCGGATGGCAGGGACACTCGCCTATGTCGCATCGGGTCAAGGGGATTCGGTCGGCTTGTATTGTGCGGGCGAAAACTTCGAGAAAGAGATTTCCCCGAAGCGAAGTGCAGCTCACCTGAAACTGGTTCTTGATGAACTTGGCAAGATGGAAGCCAAGGGAATGTCAGGACTGCCAGTCGCATTACATGACGCAGCTGAGAAGATCCAACAACGAGCACTCGTGGTCATTTTCTCCGATCTGCTGATGGATCCTGACGTCCTCAAAGGCTGCTTTCAGCACCTGCGATTTCGCAAGCATGATGTCGTCGTGTTTCACCTGCTCGACCCGACAGAGGTTGAATTCAAATTCGATCGACCACTGCGGTTTCTCGATCTCGAAGGTGGCGCACCGATGCTCATCGATCCCGTGTCGATCGCGCGTCAATATCGCGAAGCAGTCCAGAAGTATCTCGAACAGGTCAAGACGGTCATGCGCGAATCAGGCGTGGACTATCACCGAGTCAACTTAGAAGAGAACTACGCAGATGTCCTCGTGCGGTTCCTCCTTGCACGAAAGTCCTAATTATGGAAATCGGGAATTTGAAATTAGAAATTAGCCGATCCGCTTCGCTCGGCTGTTTCTTCTTTCCAATTTCCAATTCCTAATTTCCAATTTCAAAACTCACCTATGACGTTCCTCCAACCCTTTATTCTTTTCGCTCTCCCGCTGATCGCGTTGCCGATCTTGATCCACCTGATCAATCAGCAGCGTTATAAGACGATCCCCTGGGCGGCGACGATGTTTCTGCTGCAGGCCAAACGGATGGCCAAGGGGATGGCGCGTCTCAAATACATTTTCATCCTGATCGCGCGGATGCTGGCGGTTGCGGGGTTGCTGTTTGCACTCAGTCGCCCAATGGCGACAGGCTGGTCCTTCTTCGGCGGCGGTTCACAACCAGAGACAACCATTGTCATTCTGGACCGCTCTGCGAGCATGGAACAGCAGAGTACACAAGGCAGCCCGTCAAAGCGTCTCACGTCGCTGCAAAAAGTTGCCGACATGGTCAACACCTCGGGACGCAACACCGAGCTGATCCTCATTGACAGCGCGACAGCCAAGCCGCTGAAACTCGATTCCGCAGAGAACCTCCTCGATCTGCCACAGACAGTCGCCACCGCGACGGCTGCCGACATTCCTGCCCTGATCGAATCGGCTGTCGAATACATCACCGTCAATCAACTGGGTCGGACGGATGTCTGGATCTGCTCGGACTTGCGGAATAATGACTGGTCGCCAAGCAGTGGTCGCTGGGAAGCAATTCGAACGCAGCTGGCGGATCGTCAGGGTGTCCGTTTCTACCTGCTGACCTACCCGACCATTCCCGAGAACAATCTGGCAATCAGTGTGACGAAAGTCGAACGGGTGCTGACGCCGACGACTTCAGAACTGCGGCTGGATATGGAAGTCACGCGATCAAAGTCGAGTGACGAGTCGATCAAGGTGCCGGTGAATCTCGTCATCAATGGGGCGAGGTCGACCATTGATATTGAACTGACAGGGGCAAGAACGCTCATCGCAGGACAGGCGATTCCTCTTGATCGTGAGTCGACACGTGGCTGGGGTTACGTCGAGCTGCCCCGAGATCAGAATGTCACTGATGACGTTTCGCATTTCGTTTATTCAGAACTGGCTGCCCGTCAGACGACGATCGTGGCCGAGTCATCAGATATTGGAAGCCTGATCAAGCTCGCGATGGAAACACCTTCGCAGCGTGGCGTCAGCTTTACGACCGAAGTCCTTCGTCCGAGTGAAGCGGCCGCCATCGACTTTAACGCCTCGGCCTGTCTCATCTGGCAGGGCCCCTTGCCAACTGGCCAGACGGCTCAGCAGATCGAAAGTTTTCTCGCGATGGGCCGCAGCGTCTTTTTCTTCCCGCCCGATTCACCCGATGATTCTTCGCTTCTGGGATTGAGCTGGAAGCAGTGGGAAGAAGCCGATGCAAATGCTCCTCTGAACATCAAGAACTGGAAGATCGAGAACGATCTTTTCGCCAACACACAAAGCAATGCTCCCCTGCCAGTCGGCGACATTACGGCGTATCGATACTGTCCCTATGACGTGAAGTCGGCTGTGACTTTGGCGAGTCTGGATGGCAACATCCCGCTGGTCAGTCGCATCACGACCAATCAGGGCGCAGCATACGCCTGTGCGACACTGCCCCGTCTGGCGGATTCGACACTGGCGCGGAACGGGATCGTATTCTACATCATGATGCACCGCGTTCTCGACCAGGGGGCAGCGACACTGCAAGCCGCCCGCAGTCTGACCTGCGGAACGATTTCAGAAGAAGCGACGACGAACTGGAAGCCAGTCGATACCTACGCGGAAGCGGTCATGCCGTCTCAGCGTCCCTATGAAGCAGGGCTTTATCAGAGTGACGATCGCTATGTCGGTTTGACTCGCCCGTCTGCGGAAGATGATCTTTCGGTTGTCGCGAAGGAGACGTTGGACGAATCAATGTCTGGCCTGGATTTCACGCTGATCGACGATCAGGCGGGAAGTAACTTTGCACTGGCCAGTGAAGTCTGGCGATTCTTTCTGATCATCATGGTCATCGCCCTCGTTGTGGAATGTATCCTTTGCATTCCCGATAAAGCCCCCGTTTCCATGCAGTTCCCACAAGTCCGTACCCCCGAACGCCCTGCCGCCTGACAAAAATCGTATGACGTTTTTCTGGACTACCTCGACTCTGGTCATCTCGCTGGTCGTGATGTTGATCGCGATTTATTGCAGCTGGCTCAGCTACGCGCGCAGCGGGCATTCAACCAAGATGCTCCTCCTCGAAGGCTTACGTCTGACGCTGATCGCGATGGCGCTGATTACGCTGAACCAGCCTGAGTACCTGGAGGAAATCCGCCCGGACAAGAAACCGACGCTGGTCGTGCTTTACGATACGTCTTCGTCGATGAAGACGCAGGATGTCCTCGATCCGAGGAACCCGACGAACCCTGCACAGACACGTCGCGAAGTCGTCGACAAAGTCGTGACCCCACCTTCGCCAGCAGAGGGTACCATTGAATCGAAAGAGGCAAAGCCTCAACTCGATCCGAAGTGGGCACCGCTGTCTGAGAAGATGGAGGTGGTGTTCGAGCCGTTTTCGTCGGAACTCAAGGACGCCTCACAAGGATCTGACCTCGGCGGCGCTCTCGATCATGTGTCGCAAAAGTTTCCACTCCTGCGAGGGATCGTGCTGATGTCGGATGGCGACTGGAACACCGGTCCTGCGCCGCATACATCTGCCACGAAGTTGCGGATGAAAGGGGTCCCGGTTCATGCGGTTACCGTCGGAAGTCCTGATCGTCTCCCCGATGTCGAACTGGCCTCGGTTGATGCACCGACGTTTGGGGTTGTCGGCAAGACGCTGAATATCCCGTTTCGAATTCTCAGTTACCTGCCGCGTGATCGGGACATCAATGTCACGCTGAACGGGACACAGGGGGAAATCATCCAGAAGAACGTCCGTGTGTCTGGCATGGGCCAACTGCGGGATTCCCTCAACTGGAAGCCCGAGAAGGTCGGTGAGTACACGCTGAGCATCGATATTCCGGTGGATGAGGCGGAGATCAATAAATCAAACAACAAGATTTCCTTTCCGATCACGATCAATCAGGAAACGCTGAAAGTCCTGATTGTCGAGTCGTATCCACGCTGGGAGTATCGCTACCTGCGGAATGCACTCGAGCGAGATCCGGGGGTCGATATTGCGTGTCTTTTGTTTCATCCTGACCTGAAAGAGGTCGGTGGCGGTCGCGGGTATCTGGAGAAGTTTCCCAACGAGTCAGAACTGTTCGACTATGACGTTGTCTTCCTGGGTGATGTCGGACTTGAAAGCGGCCAGCTGACGGCTCAGGACTGCGAAAACCTCAAACAGCTTGTCATCAGTCAAGCAGGTGGTTTAGTCTTCCTGCCGGGGTTTCGCGGCAAGCAGGCAACATTGCTGACATCGGCTTTGGAAGACCTTTATCCCGTCGTGCCAGACTCTGCGACACCTCGCGGGTTTGGATCAGTCATCCCTGCCCGGTTCTCGCTGACGGAAGCGGGACGGAAGTCGTTGTTAACGCGACTTGAACCCGAAGAACTCGAGAATGAAGACGTCTGGACGAACCTGCCTGGATTTCAGTGGTATGCCGCTACTCAGCGGGCCAAGATTGGCAGTCAGGTTCTCGCGACACACGAATCCGAGACCACACCTGATGGCCGGGTGCCGCTGATCGTGACACGCCCCTCGGGCACTGGGAAGGTTCTTTTCATGGGGACCGACGGGGCCTGGCGTTGGCGAGAAGGGGTCGAAGACCTTTACCATTATCGCTTCTGGGGACAGGTTGTCCGCTGGATGGCGTATCAACGGAATATGTCGACCGGCGAAGCGATGCGGTTGTTCTATACGCCAGAGCGTCCGAATGCGGGTGATACGGTCACGCTGAATGCCAACGTGATGAGTTCGACCGGCGAGCCTCTCAAGGAGGGAACGGTCGTCGTGCAGATTACGGATCCATCGGGAACAGTGGACTCCGTCAAACTCGTGACCGCAGGAGAGGATGCCTGGGGACTGTTTACCGGGACGTTCACTCCGAAAGCAGGGGGCGAGTATAAACTCGTGACGACCTGTCTGGAAAACGGGTCGCGACTGGAAACATCGATCTCCGTTCTGGGTGTTGATAAGGAAAAGATTGGCCAGCCGGCGCGAGAAGATGTGATGAAAGAGATCGCGGAGATCACGCGCGGCCAGGTTGCCCAGATTGATGATGTCGAATCGGTCATTGATGAACTGGCGAAATTGCCCGAGCCCGAACCGCTGGTTCGTCGGTATCGTTTATGGGCGGACCCGATCTGGGGAGGTGCCATTGTTGTCCTGCTGGGTGTCTTTTGGACAGCAAGAAAGCTGACGGGATTGGCCTGATCCTGGTCGTCGGGCGAGCAAGCCGGTCTTGAGCCGTACAAAACGCGAAGAATTCTTCGCCAAAAGCCGCGACTGGATAGTCAGGCACAGCGTGTGCATGATGAATGGACTGATAACACTTTATCAGCCAGGAGAGTCACATGAATACGCTCACGATTACGACACCAGGTTATTCTCACGTGTTACTGTCCTCATTCAGTCAGGTCTTGAAAGACCTGATGTCGCCAGTTGTTTTCAGCCTGTCTCGGAAAAAGGATGCGCACGGCGATCACATCCCTGATGAAGCAGAAATCGACGATACGCTGGATGACTCATTTCCCGCCAGCGATCCGCCTTCCTATAGCCCGGTCACGGGAGTGAGTTCGTCCGAGGAGGAACTTAAAGAAGACGAGGAAGAAAACCTCAAAGCAAAGCCGCGCTAAGCGTCGACTGATTCAGACAGCATAAGCCTCCCGGTTGCTTCGATAAGTGCCTTTGCACCATCAGCACCGAGGAGGCTTTGTGCTTTTTGTTGAGCGCGCAGCCAGGCCGGATAGATCTTTTTTAACAATGCCCGTCCTTCTTTGGTGACGCGGAAAGGCTGTGTGCGGGCATCTTCCTGAGGAACCGGTTCAAGCCAGCCGCGAGTGCGCATCCGGTCGAGATTCCGGCTCAGTGTCGATGCATCGATCTGAAGGATTTCTCCGACTTCCGAAGGAAGCATCCTGCCACGGTCAGCTGCCAGGACAAGGATATTGAGTTGGCTGGATTTAATCTGGAACGGCCGAAGTTCATCATCGTAGATATTCGTCACAACGCGATTCAGACATCTCAAGCGTCCGGAGATGCAGGTCTTGAGAATTTGTGTGACACGCGGATCGGATTGACTCATAATGCACGTTCCAAGGCAAAACACATTGCAAGATTACTTGTATATGAAACATTTTTCCTGGTCAAGAGAGAACAGCCTCAAACACTTATTGACGAAAAGAAGACTTGCATATACAACTTTGTGAGAGATCTCTCGGTTCTGGCCGTATTTTTGACGCCGTATTGTTTGACCGTATTGTATGACAGTGGAGTAGCGGATTATGCGACGGGTCGTGGTCACTGGTATTGGAATGATGAGTCCGATAGGTAATACCGTTGCGGAGACTTGGCAGGCATTACTGGCTGGTAAGTCCGGGGTTGATCGCCTGTCTCTGTTGCGTCCAGATACGTTCAAAGCGAAAATTGCCGCCGAAGTGAAGAACTTCGATGCGGCCAGTCACCCCATTGCTTCGCGCTACCCGAACTCGGGCCGGAATGTTCACTTTGGATTGATCGCGTCTCAGGAAGCCGTCGACCAGAGCGGCATTCTCGATGGCTTTTACCAGCCCGAGCAGATCGGCGTTTACACGGGATCAGGAGAAGGGGCCCAGGACTTTCCAGAGTTCATGGGCATGATCGCCCGGTCGTATGACAATGGAAATGTCGATATGAAGAAATTCACGCAGATCGCGCTCAGTGAACTGCATCCGGAAAGAGAATTTGAACAGGAGCCGCATGCTGTCCCAGGGCATCTGGCGGGACGATTTCAGTTCTTCGGACCGAATGCCAACACATTGACGGCCTGCGCAGCAGCAGCCCAGGCCATCGGAGAGTCCGCAGAGTTAATCCGTCAGGGAGACGCGGATGCCATGCTGACGGGCGGTAGTACCTCCATGATTCACTATTTCGGGATGTCTGGCTTTTCGCTGCTGACGACCTTGTCGACTCGCAATGACGATCCCCAGCGAGCCTCGCGCCCGTTCGATCGGGATCGCGATGGATTCGTCTTAGGAGAAGGGGCCGGCATGCTCATTCTGGAAGAATACGAATCCGCGAAGAAGCGTGGTGCGAACATTCTGGCGGAACTGACGGGGTATGGCTCGACAGCCGATGCGTACCGCATCACAGATATCCATCCAGAAGGACGAGGAGCAGCCGCTTCGATGTCGATGGCTCTCAAGCAGGCGAAGCTGAATCCCGAGCAGATCGATTACCTGAATGCTCACGGGACGAGTACGAAGGCAAACGACAAGCTGGAAACGATGGCGATCAAGACCGCCTTTGGCGAGCGAGCCAAGAGCATTCCAATCAGCAGCACAAAGAGCATGACCGGCCACCTCGTCGCCGCCAGTGGCGGGATTGAATCGATCTTCGCCATCCTCGCGATGCAAAAGGGAGCCGCCCCTCCGACCATCAATCTCGAAAACCATGACCCGGAATGTGACCTTGATTACATTCCCAATACCGCGCGTGACCTGCCGTCAAAACATGTCCTGAGCAACAGCTTCGGCTTCGGCGGCCAGAACATTTCTCTGGTGTTCTCAGCTGTCTGAGAATTCCGAGTTGCTTCCCGGAGAGGGTAAGGGTAAGGCCCTCCCGTGACGATCGGTCTGTGGAAGCTTGGCCCAGACTGGCACGTTGCTTTGACGCACGAGTTGATCCGTCACATGCTGGCGCACGTCCGCGTCGTGGCCACGCAGAAAGGAGAAGCCAGAACAGCGCCAGGAGGCCGAAAAAGGAATTCGTATCCGTCCTCTGACGATCGTTCCACAGAGCTGGCCGGGCAACAAATTGATGGAAGAAGATCACCAGGGAGAGAACGCGACCGTCCGCATCAACATGCGGCACCCATTCTATCGAGAGGTATACAGCAAGGTTCTCGCCCTTTTCGATACGCATACAGAAACTTCTGAGGCATCCGATCCAAGGATTGCAAAACTCGCCCTCGTCGGTCTGGATCTGCTGATCCTGGAATACGCACGAGCAGAGGGAATGCAGGCCAACGCGACTGAATCTACAGCGACCTCCGCACGTACTGGAGCGTCCACTTGAAGAACATAGTGCAGGGGTAGAAGCGAGTCTGACTCTGCACCACTAAGAGAGAGGGCGTTGTATGGGGCTGCGAAGCTGCGAATTTCTTACGGAGTACCGCTCAGGCTATGACAACCTGATTCAGGACTTCTACCACCCAGCATTGAAGCAATCGCACCAGTATTGGAGGGCGGCGGGCTTTTTCTCCAGCACCGCGCTGGAAGCGATTGGTTCGCCGCTGGGTGATTTCATCAGACGTGGCGGTAAGATGCGGCTAATCACATCGGTTCATCTTCAGGACGAGGACATTCAGGCCATCGAGCAAGGATTGGATCGACAAGCCGTTTGCGAACAGCGTCTCTTGGAGCAAATCCAAATTGACTTTGCGGCACCCTTTGGACGGGGTTCCGCATTGTTAATGTCGCTGCTACAACTCGACCGACTTGAGATCAGGATCTCCTTGCCCAAGAGCGGGCGCGGGATTTACCACGAAAAGGTCGGAATCTATCTCGACGATGTGGGCGACTATGTGTCCTTCGCCGGATCGCCCAACGAAAGTCGCTCAGGCTTGGAGATCAACTACGAGTGCATCGACGTGTTCCCGTCGTGGGAAGATGACTCTCGTGCCCTGGCGAAACGACGTCACTTTGAATTGCTCTGGGAAGGCAAAGCACGCGGAGCCGATACGTTTTCGTTTCCGGAAGCGGTGAAACGCGATCTTCTGCGTATCTTCGAAGACTCACAGGAAGCTCGGCAATTCAATGTTCGAACACCAGCAACTTCGACAGGGCGATTGTGGCCGCATCAGAGTGAAGCCGTTCAGCACTTCCTGGACAAACGCCGTGGCGTGTTAGAGATGGCGACCGGAACAGGGAAAACGCGGACCGCACTGCATCTTTGCCAACGGCTTCTCACGGAGAATGCTATTCAGACGATCATTGTCTCGACCGATGGAAACGACCTGCTGGATCAGTGGTACATTCACCTGCTGGACCTTACGCGGCAATTGTCACAGCGATTCAGAGTCCTTCGACACTACCAGTCGTATTACGAACGCGACAATTTTATTCTCGATCCACAACACACGATCCTGCTCATTTCTCGGCCAAATTTAGCACCGGCTCTAAGAAATCTGAGCCCAGAAGATGCGGCGAACACATTTCTAATCCATGACGAAGTCCATCGGCTTGGCAGCCCCGGCAACCGCCAGTCGCTCGGGACATTGTCCACCCCGATTCCATATCGACTTGGCCTAAGTGCCACTCCTGACCGTGAATACGACAGCGTCGGAAACGCGTTCATCGAGTCGCACGTCGGACCGGTGCTTTACAGATTCGGTCTTGAGGACGCGATCCGCAGCAGCATCCTCGCGCCTTTCACATACCACGCCATCGAGTACACGCCCGATGCTGACGACCGATTTCGTCTCAAGCAGGTGTGGAAGAAGGCAACCGCCCGCCGCTCAGAATTCATGGGACGCCGGAAAAGTACGGTCTTTTCGAAAGCGAGGAGACTCCTGAGTGGACGGTCTTTTTCGAGTCGCCCTACTCCACAACCAACACCGGATCACGATCAATCTGGCACTCAATTTCGAAGACGGAACGATACGGTACACGACGACCGTACCGGCAGGGATGAAGCAAGGATTTCATCCGCCGAGGGACTTGGCCAGATTCCTTCGCCCGGAGTTCGTGAACTTCTTCGTCTTCGACGGCGAGTTAGCGGAACAGCTTCTCAACCACAACCACACGAATGCGCAATCGGTCATTGAGGATCTCTTCCAACTGAGCCTCTTCAACTCGGTGGGAAATCGAGTCCGAGAATATTGGGAGCAACAGACATCAAACCGTGGCGCAACCGAAGACCGCGGACTTTCCCGTCGCAGGAACCGCGTGTCTACCCTCCGAAATCGAATTTCCCAACTCGAATTGGAACAGGCAAAGTTGCAGAAGAGCCGCGACGACCTGAGCCGGGATTTTCAGAAGAAGAAACGTCGTTTCCAGTCTGCACTCGCTGCGCAGAAGGAGTTGGGTGATCGTCTACGAAAAGCGGATGCTGACTTGGTTGCAGCGAGTGCAGCGGTGGACTATTCCGCCAAGTCTCTGCTGACGAAGATGCGCAATCCGCATTCGCTCTCCGCCGTATTCGCCTTCGAAATGTTAACCTTTAAGAACAGTCTCGACCGCGTCAAACTACCCGAGAGCACTGCACGAGAATTCTTCGAAGAATTAGCTGAAGAGCCGCATTGCGTGTGCGGACGCGAATTGAATGACGATACCCGGCGTGTCATCAGAGAACGAGCGTCGCAATACTTGGGATCCGACGACGTCGCACTCCTGAATGCAATAAAAGGAGACGTCGCCGACATTGTGGGGGCTATGCCGGAAGAACATGAGGCAGACCTGAAAACGCAAGTTAAGGACCTGACCGACTGCACCCGCAAGGCGAGTGAAATGCGGACCGAGCGGGACCGAATAGAAACCGAGGGAGTTGCCAATGACCCGACTCTCGAAGAAGCTCAACGCGACATCACACACCTCGAAGAGAAACTCCGTAGCTTGGATGACGATCTTCAGAAGTACGACGACATCTTGGACACCGCCGGAGACGACGACACCTTTGGCATCAAAGTCCTGAAGCGGCGACTCTCCGATGCAGAAGACAAGCTTGCCGAGATTAGCCAAACATTAGCTCTCAAGGGCAAGCGAGACATCCTCGTGAAGATTCTTGAAGCTGCACATCAGCTCGCCAGAGCAGGAATCAGTCGCGAGATTTGCACCGACGCGAATGATCGCATCGAGTCACTGATGCCGAACAATGCAATCCGCATTCGCGAGGTGAATCGTTGCCTTCTGCTTCAAAACCAAGAAGGCGGCAGTGTCGGCGAAACGCTGTCGGTTGCGTACGCGTTCCTCGCCACACTCTTCAACCGGACAGATCACGATCTTCCGTTCGTGGTTGACAGTCCGGCGAACCCGATCGATTTGCGGGTCCGATCAAAGGTCGCGGAGCTTATTCCGCGTCTCACTGGTCAGTTCCTGGCGTTCACGATATCGAGCGAGCGGGAAGGATTCCTGAAGAATTTGGAACAGTCCGCGTCCGAGCCGTTGCAATACATCACACTATTCCGAAAAGGTGCCACCGATCTCGACGAATCCGCCGGCACACAACCTGAAATCCAAGACAGCCCGGATGGACTGTGTGTCTTCGGACGACCATTCTTCCACGAATTCCACGTAGATCGAGAGGCTGGAAATGCCGTTTAGACTTCGCAAAGACACTCGCAAGTGGTTCAAGAACGTCGAGAGCGCGTTCGATCTCGACTTCGATATGTACTACCTATGCCTGATGGCTGGACTTGCCGTCGGGCGTAAAGAGGACATTTCGAGCGGGGACACGACAGAATTGGTAGATGACTTCCCTGGTGACTACCGGGCAAAGGGCCGCCTCGTCCTCTCACTGTTTCTGAGTCGAGAGATTAAGTCACTTGGCGTGAAGCTCTCTGAACGGACGACGCTCCATTCAGCAATCCATCACCTGGTGAATCCATTGTCGGCATCACACCTGAGCGATGCTGGTCTCAAGGAAATGAACCGGTACTCGTTTGGTGGCTTTGAGGTTCTGACAGAGTGGTTCGACGACCAGCCCCGTACAATCGAAACGTTTTTGCCACTGTACAAACGAAAGGTCGACGCTGCTCTCAGTTCTAAAGACGGCATGTAGGTTGAAGTCACCGCTCATAGTCAGGAGTCTTGGAAATGTCACCCAGCACCACCAATAAATCTACGTTGGAAGACCTTCGTTTGATACCTCAAGATGCTGCGACATACCTGGGCATCACAATGGAGTTGCTGTTTCAATACTGTCGTTATCCAGCGAAGCGATCGAATAGCGAGACGCGCATACTGCACTTTGACGGGGCCACAAGCACGTTTTCTAAAAGTGATCTCGACGAGTGGGATCGCTATCTTCAGGTGCCTTGGGCTGATGCTTCAGACTCACGACCAAAGATCCCAACCTTTGTTGAGGACTATCTGAAAGTTGAATGTGCCGGCAAGTGCGCGATGTGCAACGCAGGGCACAAACTGGAAAACGCTCACATCACACCCTGGTCAGAAACTCGCTCTCATCATCATCACAACTTGATTCGAGTCTGCTCCGATTGTCATGACAAGGTAGATGACGGGATTATCGCAAGAAGCGTGCTTCACGATGTAAAACAACGCCATATTCTCCGAGTCCAGAGCCTGCTCACCACTGATCCCTTAGTCTTCTCTCGCCAACGCATATTTGCGGTCCCTCATCCAGATCCGCACTTCCATGGTCGAGATGATGAACTCGATCGCCTCCGACCTTTGCTACGAACAGAGCGGCTCGTCTTCATTCATGGTGTTGCTGGCATCGGAAAGACGCAGCTACTCGTGAATGCACTCCCCCCGAAGACTTCACAGACGTTATATGGCTTGATGTCGACATCTCACTCGCTCAACTTAGACAGCTTTGTCTAGTTGAGGCAGACGGCGCTGACTCTACCGAACTGACTCGTGTCCGGATCCTTTCTCCTCTGCGCAAGTACTTTCAAGAGTTTATGGAAGCTCGGGAGCCAGACGACTCTCTAGAAATACTGCTTGGTACCCTCTCCTTCTTGGCGTGCCACATCGCTGTTCTAGATCAGGATGCCGATAAGGCGAGTTCAGCAGGCTCTGCATTCGCTCGGATAGACCAAGAACTGGCGAATTACGTACCAGCCATCTCCGTCATCAGAAGAAAGGTTATGTTGATTGCGCCACCTTCTAAGACCCGAGATCAGTTGTTGCTATGCGGCAGGTCGATTACGTCCGGTGTGGCGCGATATTTGTTTGTCCGAGGGTTTCACGAGTACGGTATCTTCTTCGCGAAAGCTGGTATTGAGTTTCGTTACTTGGAAAGCGATTTCGAAGCGGCGGCTACCCAGTATGCATTCCTTGAACGGCAGTTACTTCGTGCGGGCGACCTTGAGGGTATTCAAGAGGTGCTCATCCGACTTGAAGAGCTCTTCGCCAAAACATCTAGTCAGACAATAAGCGCGATTGCCGCTCTTGTGCGAGGCGACTTAGCGAGCAACCGAGGGGAATATGACGTGGCACTGACAGCATACGAGGAAGCTGCCACTTTCTATCGTGAGTCGACGGACGACGATGACGAATCTCGGTATCGCACAGGTATGCATGTGTAATGCATTGATGGCCACCGGACGTATCTATGAATTCAAACAGGACTACCACAAAGCGCTGCGGATCCATTCGGAAGCCTTGTCGGGGCTGTTATCGATCGACAGCCCAGAGAATATCGGAAGTGCGTACCACCATGTAGGCAACTGTCACGCGGGCTTAAGTGAGTACGATCAGGCTATCGACGCATACAGGAATGCAGTTGAATGGTTCTTTGCTCTCCAGCAACGGCAGTTCTTGAGTAACAGCATCGCCGAGATTGGGAATATTGCCGGCCTTTCAGAGAGCGGCGGCGATTATTGTTGCTGGATTGATGCTGAGATTGCCGAGGCAGCTCTGAGTGATGTTCGCGGAGACATTGTGCAATGGCTCCGTCGTAAGCCCGCTCGTGTGCTGCCGGAGATGGAACTCATTCGCAAGCAGTTCGGCGTGATCAAGGCGGTTAGCTTCACATCGCACGCCAGTCAGCTGAAAGTCTGGGCAGATCAGTTTCTTGAGGATGACATTTCGGCTGCATGGAGTCAGTTCAAATCTCAAGGCGCCCAGCGTGGTCGCTCCGATGGTTGGTTCGTCATGTGCATAGAAGCGGAGTTGGAAATTGCAAGACTGGTCGCAATTGCCTCGGGGAATCCCAGGAGAAGACGAACAATGGTAAAAAAGATCTCACGAATCTGCGAAGACATCTGGGAACTTTCAGAAGTGACGTCCGATATTTTGGAGCCATTTGCATGGATTCGGCACTGGGAAAGACACTTAAACAGGCTGTGATAAGCCGGTGAATGCCACGCGAACTTGTCTTTGTTACATTTGAAGTGATTTAACTACATTCACAATCGCTTCTGCGGGAATTTCCTGCACTCCGGGACCCCACGAAATCCGAATTGCAGACTCAATCCGATCGTCGTCGAGTTCCATTGCAAGGAGCACATGACTTGACGAGTAGGATGTTGACGTACACGCAGAACCATTCGACACAGCAATTTGCTCGCGAGTCGCCATCATGAACGCTTCGCTGTCTACACCAGGGAAGCTCACATTCAAAACGTGTGGCTGGCACCGTCGCTGATCGCCGTTTACGACAGCATTCAATCCATTCAGTTGGTCCATCAGCTTCGCCTTCAATGTCGCGGCATGGTCAGCCCTACTGCTCCACAATGTTGCTGCCAACTCGGCAGCCATGCCGAGGCCAACAACAAGCGGACGGGTACAGTTCCGGGCCGCAGACCTTGCTCCTGGCCACCCCCAAATGTAATTGCGTCAACAATTCTCTTTGATCCAGTCCTTTTTCTGACGAGCAATGCCCCGATGCCTTTCGGACCACAGATTTTGTGTCCGCTCACCGAGGCGAAGTCACAGGTCAGCCTCTTCAGCGTCTCGCACTCTTTTCCGAAGGTCTGAGCCACATCGACGTGAAATGGTACAGAGGCAGCGCTTGTGATAGCAGCGATCTCCTCGACAGGTTGAATGATCCCCGTCTCGTTATTCGCGTGCATCACGGAAACGAGCAGAGTGTCCTTCCGGAGCCTCGCCTTGATCGCATCTGGCTCGACAAACCCGCTTTGGGTCACCGGAACGAGTTCGACCTCAAAACCACGTTTGCGGAGTTGCTCCAGCGGTTCGAGTACGGCCTTATGCTCGATGGAGGAAGCAATGATGTGTCTCTTGCCGCAGCTCTCGCCGTGCCGAGCGAGTCCAAGCAGGACGATGTTGTTGCTCTCGGTGGCGCCACTCGTGAATACTAGCTCTTCCGGCGTCGCATTGAAGTGAGAAGCGACCGTTTCACGGGCTTTCTCGACGGCGTCTTTCGCCCGCTGGCCGTAGACGTGCGTCCTGCTTCCCGCGTTGCCAGGTTCTGAGAGAAACCAAGGCGTCATCGCCTCAAATACGGCGGGATCGAGGGGCGTCGTCGCGTTGTAATCGAGATAAACCGGTACCACGTGTATCGCTTCCATTGCTATCTGCTCGATGGAGGCCATGATTAAGAATGACGAAGAGAAAGTCTGGATGACTCCTCTCCTGGAACTTCGTAACGAGCTTGGCGATTTCTCGAATGATAGGGAACGGCGTGATTTCCGGCGCATGAACGGCAGCGTGCAGCTCTTCAACGGCCGGCCGATTCCGGGACCGTATAAGAAATCGTGGCGTGAGCATTGGCTCCGCCGCGTGATGACGGATCAGAAATCTGCTCGAGAAACTGATCTCGACCATGCCGCGGGACTTGAACTGATCACCCTCGACGAGCTTCACGAAATCAGACGAATCTGGCTCTACGAAAAGCACGAGTTCGACGATATCCTTCCCACGATTTATGAGGAAGTCTTTGGGGAAGCGTTTCCGTCGCCGCAATCAGACGACAGTCAGTTGCGGCGCGAAGATTGGGAGTTACTTCAGGACATCTGCGATGGCGATCCCGTCTTCTTTGAATTGCAGGTGTCACTGCTTGACATCGAACGCCAATACCGAGGTATGAGCCGTCGCGCAGGAATCTATGAAGCTCTCGAATCGCAGCTTCGCACCGCACAGTATTCCGATGAAACGCTGGCACTTGCAATCCGACTTGAAGAGGAACGGCGCCGTGACGAAGCGAAGTTGCCATCAACCGAGGAATCGCGACTTTTTGCACAGCGGTCGCTTTTCGACGCGACTGATGTGATCGACGCAGGGGCTGAATAATGATCCTCCAGGAGATTCGACTTCACAATTTTGGTCTGTTTCGCGGCGAACAGGTTCTGAATCTTGTCCCCAAATCGACTGCCGGACAGAAGGCACCGATCATCCTCTTCGGAGGAATCAACGGCGGTGGCAAAACGACCATTCTAGACGCCGTGCAGCTTGCGCTCTACGGACCCCGCGCCCAATGCTCCAAGCGAGCCGGGAGGCCCTACGACGTTTTCCTGACGGAGTCTATTCACCACGGTGTTCCACCTCAGTTACAATGAATCTGAGCGGTTCACGACAGCCGAAGAAGGGTACTTCTGGGAGCTGTCTGATGCGTCGAGTGGTCGTGGAGGGCGCAAATGAGCATCAAGCAGATACGCCTTTCGAACCAAGCGAAAGAGCAACTGATTCGACTAAAGACCAGGACTTCGATTCCGCAGTGGAATATCCTCTGCCGGTGGGGATTCTGTGTCTCGCTTAGAGAGGCAACCGCGCCGACGCCGATTGATGTCCCCGCCGACAGCAACGTGGAGATGACGTGGCACACGTTCGGCGGTGAATACCATGAACTCTACACCGCCCTGCTGATCCATCGCTGTCTCCAGGAAGGACTCCCAACCACCGACGAAGTGCTGGCTAAGCAGTTCCGTCTCCACCTACATCGCGGCATCACTTATCTAGCTGTTCCGCACGCGATCAAGTCAATTGCCGATATTGTGAAACTCGCAACGTCACCCACTCAGGATGCCAATGCTTCCGCGTCTGCTGGATAATCTGCTAAGTGACGGTCAACACGACCGCTCACAACGGAATCATCAGAACCGCAGCGTATATGCCGAACTCTTGCTCACACGGTCACGGTCACGGTTGCGGATGCAGCTGAAGGTTGTGTGCGGATCGCCGTATCCCGCGAAGTTCTGCAGGTCGATGTTGTCGACACCTTGACCGTGGGCCGACGTGTCAGCTCATCGTACCACGCATGTTCCTGATTGCCGTCTGGGGGAGGCGGTAGTGATTGCTTTCGGGTGGTGATGATTGGACGGCCTGCGGTGTGGGGGCTGCTTTGCAAGGGATCGTCAGGAAGGATCGCGGAGCGAGCGGAGTGGTCGAGGGGGAGTGTGGGATGGAGTCAGCCAGGTGGGATCAGGCTGCGGTGAAGGTGCCGCAGTTGCGTGAGGCGGTCGCCCGGGGAGTCGGCTCCTTTGCTGTCCACCTGCACGGCTGACTCTCTGCTCAGATTTCGCATCACAATCGCCCGAATAACACAATAGTTCGCCCGCCACAGCAAACAAAAAAACGCCGCGAGTTCTGCAACTCGCGGCGTTTTCATTCTTATTTTATTAAACGTGAATTAACCACGTTTGGGAAGTGTGTCCTGAACCTGCCAGGCCAGACCCGTCTTCTTCAGGGTCCAGATGACAGCGTAGGTGACGTCGAGTTCCCACCACCGGTGACCGTGACGGGCCAGGCGTTGGTGAGCGTGGTGATTGTTGTGCCAGCCTTCGCCGTAGCTCAGGAGAGCAACCCACCAGTTGTTGCGAGAGTAATCAGTCGTGGTGTAGTTACGGTAACCCCAGACGTGAGTCGCAGAGTTGACGAACCAGGTGCTGTGATAGCACGCGACGACTCGGACGCACATCCCCCAAAGCAGCATGGAAAGACCGTAGTACACGCCGCCAGTGCCGATGAGGTAGTAACCCAGCGCGAACAGGCCAATCGCCTGAAACAGTGGGACAAACCCGAAGTAGCTGTGGAAGAAGCGTTGAACAGGATCCTTCATCAGGTCCGGAGCCCAGCGTTTCATTTGTGCCATGAAGACATCGTTTGGCTGACGTGGTTGCAGCCACAGGATGTGGGCCCACCAGAACCCGTGAGTCGGAGAGTGTGGATCATCCTCTTTGTCGGAGTGAGCATGGTGCTTGCGGTGTGTCGAAACCCAGTAAAGCGGGCTTCCTTCGACGGCCATCATGCCACACAGCGAGAAGAAATACTTCATCGGCTTGCTGCAGGAGAAACTACCGTGAGTCAGCAGGCGGTGATAGCCGAGCGTAATTCCCAGACAGGCAGTGACAAAGTGCATCGCCAGACAGACAGCCAGGCCCTGCCATGAAAAGAAGAAAAAGGCCGCAATCGCGCCGACGTGCATCAGACCAATGAAGAGGGTCGTCGGCCAGTTGACTCCGTATGGGAAACGGTCACGGAATTTGACTGACACTGAGCCAGAGCGTTCCAGGTGTTGAGCAATCCAGCTTCCTGAATCAACCTCTTTGAGTTCTGTGAACTCGGGGGATTGAGAATTGGATGTTGGTGGTGAGAGGGTATCGGGAGATTCCAAAACAAGTCTCCTTGTGGAGAAAATTTTTGAGGCTAAGACAGAAAACGAACTTGGGGAATCCATTCTGCGTCGTTTGATGTGTCGCAAAGCGTAGCGGCCAATGGGATAAGAATCGGACACTTCCGGTGCCGAATACAAAGGTCGCCCAAAGGCAAATGAGCATCAAATCGGTCAGTTGCATGAGAAGCAAGTTCACACTTGGAAAGGAACGGTGACCACCCTGAAACCTGCGAGCTTCTCAATTTCCAACTCGCTGGGCCGGATCAGGTCAGGTTGATGATACGGTAAGCCTTCAACGTCGACAACCTTAATCCTTACGGTCACTTATGGGAATTTAACGATTTGCAGAAAATTGTGATTCGCAGCGCGAACCTTTGTCATTTTTATGCCAAAAAGAAGTCCTGCGGCAATTTGGTTGCCAAGAGCGCAGCTGTGCTAAGGCTGAATACCAAACAGGCGTTTCAGCCCGAAATTCAACATCAGATAAACCGCAGTATAACCCTCCCGGCTCGTGATCTTAGAAGCCCCCCGAACTCGGTCCTCGAACACGATCGGCACTTCCACAAATCGCGCACCCGCCACCCGACAGCGATACATCAACTCTTCCTGAATCGCGTAACCCTTGGCTTTGAAACGGCTAAAGTCAATTTTCCTGAGCAGGCTGACACGATAACAGCGGTAACTGCCACTATTGTCCAGCGTGGACAGCCCCAGCATCAGACGGGCCCAAAAGTTGATCAGACGGCTCATCGCATGCCGCTTCCAGGACCACCCCACCACTCCCCCACCCTCGACATACCGAGACCCGACAGCCACATCGGCCCGATCCATCGCGTCGATCAAAGAGGACATGTAAGCCGGGTGATGGCTAAAATCCGCATCCAGAACGACCGCGAACGTGTAGTCTTCCTCAACAGCCTGCCAAAGACCAGCACGGGTCGCCGTTCCCAATCCGAGCTTTCCAGCTCGGTGCATCACCTTCAAAAAGGGCAACGTCAGCATCAACTCATCCACAATCCGACCCGTCCCATCGGGCGAATTGTCCTCCACGACGAGGATATCCGCATGCGGAACTTCCTCATGAATCGCTTCAATCATCAGCCGAATGTTCTGTGCTTCGTTATAAGTACACAGAATGACCAACACGCGATCTGCATTCAAATCTCGCGCTGTTGGAGAGGACTGCATGAAGGATTGGCCGCCAGGAGTGAGGTTTGAACGAAGTGTGAATACGACGTTAAACCAAACCGCCGCGAAGTGTCAATCGACGGATCACCCCATCAGCCAGACAGTTAGGCAAATCAGCCATTGTCCGAAGTCACCGGCAGTGGTGGGATCAACGAATCAGGTGTCGGGCTGTCAGCAGGTGGACTCGTTCCCTCTGAAAACGGAATTGGAGCAGGCACCGTCGATGGCTTGGACGGAACCGGCACAAACGGCGTCGGCGGGACCGGCGTTGTGTTGGTGATCGCGTTCGTTCCCGTCGCATCCGGAAACTTCCCGACTGGCCCCAGGTTCATGTTCTGAGGGACGACTGCCTGCGAGGCTGCATTCGGAATCTGAGAGTTCGGCACGAGCATCTGCGACTGCCCTGGATTTCCGCCAGCCTCACCAACAGGCGAGACACTGTCAATGCTTTGAATCAACGTCGCAATCTGTGGATTGGCTCGATTGAAATTGACAGCTTGGGCTGTTTGTAGCAGGGTTCGACTGTTGGCAAAGTCCTGTTCGAAAATCAGGACAACTCCCAGCAGAAACAGACGATCGGCATCCCGGACATTGTCATGAGTCCATTCGACGACACGGGTTTTGATCTGCTCAACCAGCGCAATGTTCTCGGCCCCATAGAACTGAGATAACGTGGGATTCGAAAATGGCCAGTAGGGATCCTGAGTCAGCCCACGCTGAATCATTTCAATCGCTTTATCGCCATTATTGATCGCGAGGTAATTGGCAGCCATGCAGAAGTAAGGCTCAGGAAGCTCCGGTGCATTCTGAATCGCAAGCTTGAACTTCGCCAGCGATCGCTGGAACTGCTGTAGACCCATGAGCGCCTTCCCCTGTGCGACAAGGTTGGCGGCTTCATCCCGATTGTGCTGACTCGACGGCAGCATCGGCTTGGAAGGCTGCAATGACGGATCGTTATTCTTGAGCAGTTCCTGTTGAGCCTGATATTCCTGCAGATTCGGATGCAAAGGCGGCTGGTAATTGTTGTACTGCCAGGTGTTGTAGTTGATGCTCGGATCGTAGGGGTATCCCGTGTAACCGTAGTAAGGAGAGACCGGCGTTCCATACGGGAAATAAACAGCTGCTCCACCATACCCGACGGAATAAGGCGGGTAGTAAGGATATCCACCCCAACCGCCCCCATAGCCACCGTATCCATACCCGCCATAACCCCCGTACCCGTAGCTTGGGACGTTGATCGAGCGGTTGTGATAGCGAGTTCCTTCGCCATACCCAAACCCACGGGAATGCAAGGACCAGTTGGAACCACCGCGTCGAGACTGCGCAGAGGCCAGTTGACCCAGCGTACCCACCAGCAGCGCAGCACCAAGCAGAACAAAACCAAAGCGGCGAACGGTGATCATCCTGCACCTCGAGCCAAAGAGAGTTTGAAGGGACTAACAGTATTATCACGTCCCCCTGATCGCCGGTCAAACAGGAAGGTGAGGATTCTCAATGTTGTTGACGAGCAAAGCCGCCATTTGCTCACAAGCAATCGGGGGCATGGAGACTTCTCAAAAAGCGGGGTTGCACCACCTGAATAGCAGAAGTGTGCTACGGCTGTGTCAGCCGTGGGGATGGACGTTCACTGCGAGAAGACACGGCTGACACAACGGTGGCACACAGGGAATAGCGCCAATTTGCAGGTGAACCGCTGATGGAACGGTTTCTAAGCCAGGTTCACAGGCATCAGCTAATATGAAACGACTGCAAATCCGGGGACAGCAACACCTCCGTTGTCCCTGGAGCGGGCAGCGCCTGGACGACCGTCAAATCGCAGTTCGCAAGGTCAATGATGTTGTCCTCTGCCGATTCGTCGACAGGCTGACCCTGGGCGTCTTCAATGCGAAGCACAATCGGACGTGAATAATCTTCCTTGTTGCGTCGCAAAACCCTGGCAATGCTCCCATCGCTGAGGGCGATGTAGCTGCCGATGGGGAACAATGACACGACTTTCAGAAGTGCCCGCACAACATCCGGATCCGTGCTGCGTGCTCTCGCCTGATGGATCAGGCATTCCATCGCGCCATAGCGAGCCACCGGCGGACGAAACGGGCGCATCATCGTCAGGGCACAATACGCATCAGCGACCTTCAGAATTCTTGCAAACATGTGAATGCTCGTGCCATTTCGGCCACGCGGATACCCGCTCCCGTTGAAGCATTCATGGACCTGATAAGCCACGACCGAAATCACCCGAGGCAACGATGAAACGGTCTGCAGCATTTCGAGTGAGTAGATCGGGTGCTTCTTGATTTCCAGACGTTCGACGTCGTTCAGCTTGCGGGCAGAATTCAAATAGTCCGCCGGAACCTTCATCATCCCCCAGTCGTGAACCAGCCCTGCGATGCCGATTTCCTTGATGCAATCAGCATCCAGATTCATCTCGATCCCGATCGCCATCGCCAATAGCGCAACTTCCAGCGAGCGAGCAGCAAGATCGTTCTCGCCGAAACGATTGATCGTCGAGGTCAACGTATTATCGATGTCCGCGCACATCTCTTTGAGATAGCTGGTCGCCATCGCCGCGACGACAGATCCATCCGATTTGGCCCCTTTCAGCGCATCGCCCATCATTTCGGATAGGGCAGCACCGTTTTTATCATGCGCATCAAGCAGTCGTGCCCGTTGTTCTTTGTCATAGCCTTTGCGTCCCAGGAAAACGACGTCCCCTTTGACCGCAGGACCGGTATTCTTGACCGTCATCAGACCGGAATCGATCAACGCATCCAGACGCGACGTGATTTCGCTGTCGAACGAAAACAGAGGGGTCGCGCTGCTCGACTGCTTCCCCTTCATCGTCAGTCGTCCGACGTCATCTGCGTGGATGATCACGCGATTCGAGCCGCGCTGACGAAGATTCAATTTGATTTCGCTGGTCACGACCATTCCCTCAGCGAGCAGCAGCACGCCGCTGTCATCGAAAATCGGGAATGTCGTCGTACGGCCAACAATCAAGTCGCTCAGGGCAACGATCTTTGAGTTGGGATCTTTCGCGACGGCTGACACCATGGCAGTTGTTTCAGTGTGGGGAAGGACAATTGATCAAAAAAAACGATCGGGCGCGATCGTCAAAGACGGTTCCGCGATTCTTCACTCAACATTAGCCTGCTAAATGAGGCCAACCGGGAATGTTGGTAACGGTTTGTGGTGAAAACGCCTCACACTGTCCTCACCGTGACCAGACATTCTAATTCTGCCGAGCCTGCCAGCGTTATCGATTATGCCGATCCCGCCGGAAGAACAGCTGATCGGCTTGCAGCTTTCCTTTACTAGACAGCGAAAATCCGTTAATACGAACCGGTATGCGTTGACGTCGAACCCCGGCCGTTGCACGGTGTCGACTTGATCGCGATCACTGTTTGCTGTCTGGAAACGCTGCATGACCAGTTCCGTCGATGAAATTTCACGTATCAACACCCAGGCACAGTCCGAGATGGCTGCTGCAGGTGACCTGAAGGCTGTCGAAGCCATCCGGGTCAAATACCTGGGAAAAAAGGGCGAAATCACCGCCCTCATGAAGAACCTCAAGGATCTCAGCCCCGACGAGCGCAAAGCCTTCGGCCAGCAGATCAATGACGCCAAGTCCACATTGGAAGCCGCCCTCGACGACGCCGAGCGATCCCTGCAGCAGGCTGCGATCGATTCTGAACTCAAGAAGTCTCGCATTGACGTTTCCCTCCCCGGTTTCGCACCTCCCGCTGGGGCTCGTCACCCGATCATGCAGACACTCGATCTCGTCAAAGGAATCCTCGCAGGCCTCGGCTATCACTACGACGACTACCCCGAGATCGAAACCGAGTTCTACAACTTCGATTCGCTCAACACCCCCGCATGGCACCCGGCCCGCGACATGCACGATACCTTCTACACCACCTCCGGTCACGTCATGCGGACCCATACGACCGCCTTCCAGATGCACGCCATTAAGAAGTACGGCCCGCCTCCTCTGCGGATGATGACGGCAGGTCGCTGTTACCGCTGCGATCAGATTGACGCGTCTCACTTCCCGATCTTCCACCAGCTCGATGTCTTCGCGATCGACAAGTCGCTGAGCTTTGCGGACCTCAAGTGGACGCTCCACGAACTCGCCCGCGGCCTGTTCGGAGAAGACGCCAAACTCCAGTTCCGCCCCAGCTTCTTCCCCTTCACGACCCCATCCGCTGAGGTCGACGTCTGGTTCAAAGGCCGCTGGCTCGAAATCCTCGGCTCCGGCATGATGCGTCCCGAAGTCCTCAAGAACGCAGGTCTCGACCCCATGGAGTGGCAAGGCTTTGCCTTCGGCCTGGGCATCGACCGCATGGCCATGATCCGCTACGGCATCGACGACATCCGCCACCTCTACGACAACGAAGAAGAATTCCTGCGGCAGTTCTAAACCGGCGCGCGGTTGATGCCGTGTGTCGAGCTTTCTTGTTTTCTCCCTATTCACAGCTTCGTAATTAGTAATTCGTAATTGGTAATTAGCCGATCCCCAGACTGAGGATCGACAACCAATTCTGCCGTCTGGCCAATTACTAATTACCAATTACCAATTACGATCTTCCATGCTCATCAACACCGCCTGGCTTCTCGACTACCTCAGCCCGACTCCCTCTCTGGAGAACCTGCGTGCGGCCTTCATCCGCGCGGGACTGGAGATTGAGGACACGATCGATCTCAAGACCGCCCTCGAGCCGATCGTCATCGGATTCGTCCGCGAAGTGAAACCGGTCGAAGGAGCAACCGGGCTCTTCCACTGCCTCGTCGAAACCAAACCGGGCCACATCGACAGCATCGTCTGCACGGATGGCTTCCCGGTCGAAGCAGGCAAAGGCGTCCCCGTCGCCCAGGTCGGAACCAAACTCCCCGAAGGCAAAGAGATCACGTCCGCAAAGATCCGTGGCATCGAGTCCAACGGCATGATCTGCCCCTGGTGGGAACTGGGCGTCGTCTCAAAAGAGGGGATGTTCACGACAACCGATGAATCGCTGATCGGAAAAAGCCTGACGAGTGTTACCGAGATCGACCAGCAACTCGTCGATCTCTCCGTCCTGCCCAACCGTCCCGATTGCCTCGGTTACATCGGAATCGCACGCGAAGTCGCCGCCATCCTCGGGCTGCAGGTGAAGGTTCCCTCCTCATTCGACTGGTCCAACAAGCACGACGTTCAAGGCCCGGTCCCCGTCCGCATCGAAGAGCCAACCCGCTGCACCCGTTACGTCGGCCAGCGCATCGACAACGTCAAAGTCGGCCCGTCGCCCTATTGGCTGCAGACCCGCCTGTACGCCGCCGGACTGCGACCAATCAACAACGTCGTCGACATCACCAACTTCGTTCTGCTCGAATACGGCCAGCCTCTCCACGCCTTCGACGCCAAGACCCTCGACGGCCCCGAGATTATCGTCCGCAACATGAAGAAGGGGGAGTCCCTCGAACTTCTCAACGGCACAACCCTCATCGCCGACGACATCAAACTGGAACCCCTTCCCCTCGTCATCGCCGATAAAACCAAACCGGTCGCCCTCGCTGGCATCATGGGGGGCAAGCCAACACAAACGACGACAGACACAACCAGCGTCTTCCTCGAAGCCGCCTGCTTCGATTCGGTCACGATCCGCAAGACCGCGCGTGGACTCGGCATCTCATCCGATTCCTCCTACCGCTACGAGCGCGGCACCGACCCCAACAGCATCCTCACCGCAGCCTTCCATCGCGCCGTCGCGTTGATCAGCGAACTGACAGGCGGCACAGCAAACGGCTCACCAAGCTCAGCCTATCCCAAAACCATCGAGCCACGTGTCATCCCCCTCAAACTCGAACGAGTCAACTCATACCTCGGCATCAAGCTCGATACTCCGACCGTTCAATCCGAACTCGCCAAGCTCGGTTACAAGCTCGATGAATCCCTGCTCGTCAGCGTCCCCACCTGGCGCGTCGACTGTAACCAGGACGTCGTCCTCATCGAAGACCTCGCCCGACTCATCGGCTACGACAGCATCCCCAACGTCTCGCTCTCCGGCAGTTTGAACCGTGGCGGACAGGCTCCGCTCGACGCCTTGCGATCCCAACTCGCCGCCTTCATGACGGCGAATGGCTTCCTCGAATGCCGCACCCCGCCGCTCGTTGATGCCTCCGTCGCATCGCAGTTCACACGCCTGAACTGCAATCCCGCTGTCGTCCGCAACCCGATCCGCGCGGACATGAGCACCGTCCGCCAGTCGCTGATCCCATCCCTCCTCGCGGTCGGTGAACGCAACTACCGTCGCAACGGCCAGAACTACCGCTTCTTCGAACTCGACCGCGTCATGGGACTCGATGGAAATACCCCCATCGAATCCTGGTCCCTCGGCGGCATCTGGGGCGATGAACTCGTCGGCGGCGAATGGATCGCCAAACACCAGCCGGTCGACTTCCTCGCCGTCAAAGGCTTCCTGCAGTCCCTCTTCGGTGCCCAGCTCAAACTGCAGCCCGACTTCCTCGAACAACCACTCCCCGCCGGCTTCGTCCCCGGTCAATCGGCTCGCATGACGCTGGGACACCAAGTCCTCGGCTACATCGGACTGGTCGACCGACGACAGGTCCAACTCGACGAACGTCTCAAGTTCCCCATCTACGCCTTCGAACTCGACCTCAACCTGCTTCTCGAATTGAAGAGCGGTCAGTTCCATAAATTCAACGGAATGCCCAAGTCGCAGATTCTTGAAAAAGACCTTTCCATCACCGTTCCAGCCAGCGTCAATTTCAACGCCATCAAAGCCGCGACGATCGAAGCCTTCAGCAACGCCGTCTCCGCAACAACCTCCACCGGCTTCGCCCCCGTCTGCGAAAGCCTGTCCCTGATCGACGTCTACCAAGGCAGCCCGATCCCCGAAGGCAAGAAGAGCGTCACCCTCCAACTCCGCTTCCGCGACCGCCAACAAACCCTCACCAGCGACTACATGCAGTCCCTGCTTGATAGCATCCTGAAGTCCCTGCAATCAACATTCGCCTAACCTCCTCAGGCGCATTCCCAGGGTGCCCTACTCCCGGGTGGCCCAGCCGTTTTATGGCTGGGTCGCGGTAGCGACAAGATACATCGCCATACGCTATCAAACGAAGCTCACCGCTCCAATTCGAATTGAATGCGGATGGCGCTCGCATCTCGTTGGCTTCGCCAATCCAGCCATGAACGGCTGGACCACCCTTGGTATTGCTTCACAACCCCGTTGTTCGCTCAACCATAAACGCAAACACGCCCCCCAACCTCGCGCCAAACACCACCCCTCCCACCCCCACAGCCACGATCGACGCCACCAGCACCGCACCCGCAGCCACATCTTTGGCGACCTTCGCCCGCTCCCGAATCTCCGGCGACAACAGGTCCACCATTGCCTCAAGGGACGTATTGAGCAGCTCCGTCACCCACACGAATCCAATCGCCAGGATAATCAACGCCCATTCGACCGGTGTCCTCAGCAACACCCCGCTAATAATCAGCACGACCACCGCAGCGAAGACGTGAAACCGCATGTTCGGCTGCGTGCGGATCGCATAACTCACCCCTTCGACAGCGTAACCCAGTGCTTTAATAAACCGCCAGTTCCGCATACTGTCTCTCGCTCGATCTCTCTTCACGAATTGTTCACAGTCGATCTTACTCCTGCCAATCCTCCTTCGCGAGTCACTCGACGATCTCTATGTTTTCCGCCCGTCTTACGGTACTGTGACCTGCATGCTCACGCTCGCGATCCCTTATTATCGCCGCCTCGATTACCTGCGCCTGGCCATCGACAGCGTTCGCCGGCAGACCTCGTCACATTGGCAGTTGATCGTTTCCGACGATGGCTGTGTCGAACCGGGCGCCGAGCAACTAGTCGCCTCTTATAATGATCCGCGTCTGCAATACGCCGTCTCACCAACTCCCCTCGGGATGGTCGGCAACTGGAACCGCTGCCTGGATCTGGCTCAAAACGATCTGGTGACGATCCTCCACGCCGACGATGAACTCTCCCCCCATTACGTCGAGACCATGCAGAATGCAGCCGAACAACACCCGCACGCCACCGCGTTTTTCTGTCGGGCCGAAGTCGTGAACGCCGAAGGGAAACCCGTCTTCTCGCTCCCTGATTCGATCAAAGGCCTGTTACGCCCCTCGTTCAAGCCCTACGCGACATTGCACGGCGAACAAGCCATCCGACGCCTTGCACGCGGGAACTTCATCTTCTGCCCTGCCCTGTGCTATCGCAAATCCCTGCTGGACGGCGCCCGCTTCGACGATACCTGGCAGATGGTCCAGGACCTCGAATTCACCACACGCCTGCTGTTCCAGGGCAAAACGCTCATCGGCCTCCCCGAAACCGCTTACCGCTATCGACGTCATGGCGAAAACGCTTCCGAGACTTACACCAGGTCTTTATTACGATTTGAAGAGGAGATCGCCCTGCTCAAACAGATCTCTGTACAAGCAGAATCCCTCGGCTGGAAGTCCGCCGCCCGAGCCGCACGACAAGCCAATATCGTCAAACTGCATCTCCTCTACCGCATCCTCCTCGATACAACCTCACTTCGCTTTCAACCCGCCAGCACCAAGTTGAACTTACTCCAGCGACTCTTCATGAAATCTTAACCGCGGACTCATACCGTAGCTCTATGTTCTGGCTGCTGCTTGGAAAGTGCCCGCTGGTTGGGCACAATGTGTTCATCTCACGAAGTCGTTCGCATCATCACACCAGCATCATCACCCGTTCGCCCACCCTGGAAAGCAGTCCGGTCTGTGAAGGTCCTTATCGTCATCCCGGCGTACAACGAGCAGGAGGCGATCAAGCACACCCTGACGTCCCTGACACAGCTCGGTCCCGATTACGAAGTCATCGTCGTCGATGATGGCTCTCGTGACCGCACAGGAGAAGTCGTCAGGGCGTTTCATAAACGCTATCCCGAACTTAAGATTCACCTCGTTGCTTTGCCTCGCAATCGAGGCATCGGAGCTGCTGTCCAGACCGGATACCTCTTCGCCCGTGAAAAAGGTGGCTACGAATACGTCGTCCAGTTCGATGGTGACGGCCAGCACGACGCAACAGCCATTCCGAACCTCGTCCAAACCTGCCGTGACCAGCAGCTCGACCTCTGCGTCGGCTCTCGCTTCCTCACAGGTGGCCAGGATAATTTTCGCAGTACCGCGACCCGTCGCCTCGGGATCAGTTTCTTCGCGGCCCTCATCTCATGGCTCAGTGGAGTGAAAGTCACCGACCCGACCAGTGGCTTCCGTTGCTGCGGCCCTCGAGCCTGGCGCGCCTTCGCAGACAGATATCCCGACGACTATCCCGAACCGGAAGCCTTATACTGGTGTGCCCGCAACCGACTGGCGATCGGAGAAATCCCTGTCCGCATGTTCGAGCGTGCAGGAGGCGTTTCGTCGATCAGGCTTTCCAGCGGGCTGTATTACATGTTCAAAGTCACGCTCGCGATCCTCGTCGATCGCATTCGTAAACAGGAGAAAACTCGATGACCTCAACCCTCCTGGCGGCCCTGTTGAACACAGATCTATTCCGCATGAACGCAGAAACCATGATGCTCATTGGTTCCGCGATCGCCTTTCTCACCACCCTCCGGTGGGTTCGCAGCCGAGAGATGCGAGAAAAGTACGCCGTCATGTGGCTGCTCGTCGGCGGTTTGCTGCTCTTCTGCGGTCTGTTCCCCCAAGTCATCATGCGTTTCGCCGATCAGGCTCAGCTGTCGTACCCTTCCGCAGTCCTCTTCATTGCCTTAGCAATCATTTACCTCTTCTCATTGTCCGTTTCACTGTCTCTGAGTCGCCAGCATCGGATCTCGACGCGACTGCTCCAGGAGATCGCGATTCTCAAGTACGATCTGGAACAGCTTCGAGCAGCCTCGACCCCGCCCGCCAGCCACGAGTCCGCAAACGAACACGCGTGACTTTGCACTTTTTTCAAAACCTCTCTTCTCTCAAATATCAAATTCTGCTAAACCAACCTCCAAAGACCCAATATCTGCCGTGAAAAGGGCGATTGGGCACTTTATCCAGTTGTTTCGACGACACAGAGATCACGCCTTCGAAGACGTTGGCCACCTCTGGGACGTGTCTCGAAAACGAATCCTGATCAGGGGGCAAGGATGCACAAGACGATCGGTTTGATAGTTGCCACTATTGGTTCACTCGGCGCCGGCGCAGCGATTATCTGGCAGACCGAACAAGGCTGGAACCGTAGTCTTGCAGGCTCGCGCAGCCCCGCCAGCGAGTCCGATCTTTACGACGCGATTCCCGTCGACGGCAAAAACAGTTCCTCGCTTCTGGCGTCGAACAACCGTTTGATGACCAACAACGAGAAGCCCGCAAACCCCGCCAATTTCGCTTCCAATCAGGACGAGCCAGAATCCCCTCCAGCTGCTCCCAAACCTGCAAAACAGTCCGAGCCTGCCCCGACAAATGCCTTCGATCTCTGGGCGAACCAGTCAAATTCCCAGACCGAACCAGCACCAACGAATCTTGCCAGCAATCCACCTGCTGACAGCAAAGATCCCTGGAACATGGGCGGCTCACCAACTCCTGCTTCCAATAACAATCAGTTCGAGCCAGTCCCCAAGAAGGAAGTCGAGCAACCCTCAGCTCCCAATGATCCATGGGGCATGAGTAACGTCACCCCCGCCAATCATGAACAACCCGCCAGCAAGAAACCGGCTGATGTCCAGCTGACGCAACATGAAAAGTCAGAACCCGTCTCACCAAACGGTGCAGCCGCTGACCCGTTCATGAGCTTCGGCAATGCAGAACCCGCCCCGGTTCCTGCTGCGACCGCAGATCCCTTCAATACCCCACCATCGCCAGCCGAACAGTCGAATGTCTCCTCCCTGTTCCCGGATGAGCCGGCTCCATCACCAGCTCCCGTCAGTACGACCGCTGCGACTCAAAACGAACCAGGGGCATTTCCATCCTTTGGCGCGTTCCCAGAACCAGCACCTGCAACAACAGCGCCAGCTCAACCCACTGCCTCTCCCATGTTCCCCGACCTCGCGCCAGCTCCAGCGCCCGCTGCGACCAACCCAATTCGTCTGACTCAGGCCGAAGAACCACCGGTCCCGCCAGCCGACGAGATGCCACCAGCTCCCATTCCGATGCTGGAAGAACCCAAGCCATCAACACCTCCCGGCAACGCTGAACCAGCCGGCCCGGCTCCGGATCCGTTTTTTGATTTTGGCGGCCAACCACCAGCTCCCGCCAATGAGCCAACCCCAGTCCCTATGCCAGGAAACGGTACATCTCCTGCACCTGCTCCCGTCCCCTTCCCCAATGATCCAGCGCCAGCACCCGCACCCTCCACGTTCCAGGACTTCATGCTGAATCCTGCTCCTCCGACCACTCTGAATCCAACAGAACCTGTTCCCACAAATCCAACTCCCGTTCCTGCTCCAAACAGCCTTTTCCCAGAGACCAGCACGCCCGCTCCCAATCCTTTGGACAATCCTCCCCCCGCCAATCCGATCGAGCGTCCCCTGACGGAAGACTCGATGATCGGAGCAGGTGTCATCAACGGAAATGTTCCTCGCGTCCTGCAGCGCCCTGAACTGAGCCTGGAAAAGAAAGCCCCGACGACCGCCGCTCTGGGCGAAGCCATGGTCTACACCATTGAAGTCAAAAACACCGGCACGATCACCGCCAAAGACGTGACCCTCGAAGACGAAATTCCCAAAGGCAGCAAGCTGACCGGAACGATTCCTCAGGCTCACATGAAGGAAAAGACCCTCGTCTGGAAACTTGGCGACATGAAGCCCGGTGACTCTCAACTGGTCAAGGTTCGCGTCATTCCTCTCGAAGAAGGCGACATCGGCAGCGTCGCAACCGTCCACTTCGTCACCGAAGTCGCAGCCGCAACCCGTATCACCGCTCCCATTCTTCAACTCGCCATGGAAGCCACTCCTCAAGTCGCGATCGGCGAAGACGCCACAATCCGCTACAAGATCAAGAACGTCGGAGAAGGCACCGCCTTCAACGTCACTCTCTACAGCCTGATCCCGCAGAACCTCAAGCACCCCGAAGGCGTCGATCTTGAGATGCCAATCGGCACACTGGAAGCAGGCCAAAGCAAAGACTTCGCCCTCGTGGCCGTCGCAGAAGCAGCCGGTCGCGGTATCAACCAGGCTCAGGTCAAAGCCAACGGCGGCGTCACCGCAGATGGCAAAGCCGATATCGAAGTCATCGACTCCGTCCTGAACGTCGAACGAACCGGCCCAGCACGACGCTTCGTCGGCCACAATGCCTCCTACACCATCACCGTCATCAACCAGTCGATTCGCGATATCGATCAGGCGACGATTGTCGAAAGAGTCCCGACAGGTTTCGAGTTCGTCTCAGCCACAGCAAACGGCAAGTACAACCCGTCCACCCGCTCAGTCGCCTGGAACTTCGGCAAGCTCCGCGCCAAGACCCAGGAATCGATGCAGATCACCCTTCGTCCTGATCGCGTCGGGGAATTCAACTCAGAAGTCGCAGTCGTCAGCAAGGATGGCCACAAAGCCTCTGTCGCTGCCAAGACGATTGTCGAAGGCTTTGCCTCTCTGAAGATTGAAGACCCGGAAGGCAAAGGACTCGTCGGAATCGGTGAGCAGGTCTCGCTACGATTCAAAGTCAGAAACCGTGGCTCCGCACCCGCCAACGGCGTACAGATCACCTGCAACGTCCCCGCCAACTTCCAGGTGCTCTCCGCCAAGGGACCAACAGAATACCGCCAGGAAGGTAACCGACTGATCTTCGATCCCGTCAACGCGATCGCTCCCGAACAGGATATGCAGGTCGACTTCGTCCTGGTCGCCAAAGCCGTCGGCGACGCCCACCTGAGCATCGCCGTCAACGCTCAGGAAATGAAAGATTCTCTCAATCACGAAGAGAATATCGTCGTCTACAACCCCAACGAGTAATCGTCCCATTCCTCCTAAGCGAAGCATTCCTAAGTCCCATCTCCCGTCTTTGTCCCTTCTCCCTTGAGGGGAGAAGGTGGCAGCTCAACACCTCAGGTGTTTTCAAAACACAGTGCTGACGGATGAGGGTGGGCGCTAGGCAAAAGTACGCTCACATTCGCCCACAACCATCAGGCAATCGTGTCTACTGCCAACAAAACACCTCAAACACCATCCCCCAACACCCTCTCCGCGATCCGCTGAGCCACCACCTCACCCCGATCACCTGGCTGAATCGGAATCGATGTCGCTTCCTCCAGATTCCGAAACCACGTCAGCTGACGTTTAGCAAACTGACGCGTCCGCGTCTGAATTTCCTGGATCACAGAGGCTCGATCGGTCTTCCCCGTTTCAATCGCTTCAATGATCTCCTTATAGCCAAGCGCCTGCCTCGCCGTCCGACTGATAGGCAAAGGCAACTCTAACAGCGACACGGTTTCTTCCCAGAACCCCTCTTCAAACATCGCAATCACTCGTTGATCAATCCGCTGATACAGCCACTCGCGCTCAGGGTCCAGCCAGTAAACATGCTTCGGTCGAACGTCCACTGGCAAAGGTGACTGCAAGTGTTGAGACGACAGCGGCTCTCCCGTCATGCGATGAACTTCCAGCGCGCGAATGATTCGCCGCTGGTCATTAGGATGCAGCCGCGCCGCACTGACAGCATCGACCTTCTTGAGTTCATCATGCAGCCACTGCTCACCGCGCTGCTCAGCCAGCTTCTCCATCGACTGCCGAAACTCCCAGTCAGCAGCTGGACTTTCGCAGATACCGCGCAACAGGCTCCGCAGGTAAAGCCCCGTGCCACCCACAAACAGCGGCCGCTTTCCACGCGAAACAATGTCTTCGCACGCCGTCTTCGCGAAGTTCAGATACTCATGCAGACTGAACTCCTGCCACGGTTCGGCCAGATCGATTCCGTGATGAGGAACGATTCCCTGTTCCTCTTTGGTGGGCTTGGCTGTCCCGATTCCCATCTGACGATAAATCGTCATCGAATCGAGCAGGATGATCTCCGCATCGATCAATCTGGCCAGATGCAAACTGACAGCTGTCTTTCCAGAAGCAGTCGGTCCGGACAGAAAGCAGCATTGTTGTAGCAGTTCGACGGGAAGAGAAAATTCGCTGCGACCGGAATTCGGCATGTTGAGGGTTGCCCATCGCCTTTGCTTGCAGTAGATCAGGAGCGCGGAATACCGTAGTATGGCAAAAGCCATGTGGCATGTCACCCGACCTTTCCCTTTGAATATGACGATTTATGGCACTCTTTGAATATCGCTCCCGGTTGAAAGGTTCTGTAGAACGAGCCTTCGAGCTTCTCTCCAAGCCCGAATTTATCCTGAAAGTCACCCCACCAGACATGGGGCTGTCTTACGTGAACCCTCCTGCACAGTACTCCAAAGACGCAATCATCGAGTTCAAGGTCATCCAGTTCGGCATGGTGCAAAACATCACGCACAAAATCACCGAATTCGATGCACCCAAAAAATTCGTCGAAGAAATGATCAAAGGCCCCATGCCCAAATGGATTCACACCCACGAATTCATCGACCTGGGCAACGGCGAGATCGAACTGGTCGACAAAATCGACTTCGACACCCCCGGCGGCTTGCTCGCCTTCGTCGTCACCGAAAGCAAAATCAAACAACAACTAGAAATCGGCATGGACCTACGCCACGCACGCCTGGAAAAAATGATGTAACAAATCTTCTTCTCTTGCTCCTTCTCCCCCGGGGAGAAGGTGGCCGAGTCTTCGAGGTCGGATGAGGGACCTCTGCGAATCTCAGAAAACTCCCACTACTCCCTCGGCCCCTCCACCTGAGCCCGAATCTTCATCAACTCCGCGGCCTGCTCAGCCGTCAAATCCTGAAACGTCTCACTGAAGACTTCTTTCGTGACCTCATCCTGGTTCGAAAGAATCTTCGATAACTCATCCGGCGTGGCAGGTTTCACGGGCGTCTGCTCGACTTTGTCATCCGGCGGGATCGACTTCAACAGCTCTTCAATCTCATCGCTACCCTCAATCGGTAGCGCATTCGGCAGGGCAGGAAGCGGGTCCGGCTGGCGGTACAGCGGGACATCCTGGCTTGGTTTAAGAACAGAATCCGTCAGCAACCAGTCTTCTGACATGGCAACCTGATTCGGATGAACAGACTTCACGGGAGCAGTCGCGACCGAAACGCTCGGGCTGCGTCCCCCAAACGTCTGAAACGCCAGTGCCGTCACAAGACAGCCCGCGACAAACGAAATCGGCGAAAGGGCAATCGTAACTTTCATAGTCGGCATCCCTGCCTTCAGTTCCAGGTGACTTACAAGTAGACTTTATGCCTTCCTGTTCACAGCCACAAGGGGAATCGCCGCGAACTCTCGATCTCAGCGATTGAACAGTGGCCTCCGCTGAATCAGAGATTACAATTCTCTCATGGATGATCTCGACCCACCAACACCTCCGGAGTCTCGTTTTCGACTTCCGCCCGACTTCCAGGACCCACCGCAGATTCTTCACGTCCGTCGTGAACCACTCCCCACACAGCAGATCATCGAGCAGTACAAACCCCAGCGTTATCGCATCTCCACCAGGCTCTGGCTCATCTCGCTGGCCCTCTTCATCGCAACCTGTGCGAGTACCTTTTACGCCGGCGGAAGCTTCTTCGGCCACGAAGCCGAGTTCGACAAAAACCTCGGACTCCAGTTCATGGTCGGCCTGATGGGAATTCTCCTGGCTCACGAACTCGGACATTTCACCGCCTCCCTGCTCTATCGCATTCCAGCGACCCCTCCGATTTTCATTCCCATGCCCTACGTCTCCCTCTTCGGCACGATGGGAGCATTGATCATTCAGCAGCACGGCGTCTCTGATCGCAAGTCCCAGTTCGATATCGGCATCGCTGGCCCCCTGGCAGGACTGGTCATCGCAATCCCCCTGTGTCTGTACGCGCTCGATCAGTCTCAACTCGCGCCAATAGTCGAATCTCGCTATGACGTCGAGAGAATCTTCGACTTCTACGCCTTCGAATATCCGCCCATCATGAAATGGATGATCCACTACATTTACCCCGAGATCCCCGCTGGCATGCACGTCGAATGGACTCCCCTCCTCTTCGCCTGCTGGACCGGCTTCCTGATCACCGCCTTAAATCTCGTCCCGATCGGCCAACTCGACGGCGGTCACATCCTCTACGGACTCATCGGACGCTGGTCCTATCCGGTCGCCGTCGGACTCGTTGCTCTGGCGATCGGCTACATGGTCGCCAGTCAAAGTTACGCCTACATGCTCATGCTGATCATTATCAGTACCGTCGGGATAAGACACCCCCCAACCGCCAACGACCGCGTCCCCCTGGGCTGGTTCCGGATCACCCTTGGCTGGTTGACATTGGCCTTTCTCATGATCAGTTTCACACCAAACCCAATCGAAATGGCCTTCTGAGAAGGTCTTGTACGTTTCTCGCCAATCAATCTATGATGCGGCCGAAACATCGACCACTACTCAGGTTCTGCATGGACGCATTACGCCTTCAATCCCTCACCGCACGCTCGATCTGCGTGATCAAGCCCTCGGCTTTGGGCGACGTCGTGCAAACTCTGCCTCTGCTTCCTCTACTCAACGAACGCTTTCCAGACGCCCGTATCAGCTGGGTCATCAATCATTCCTTTCGCAGTCTCCTCGAAGATTATCCCCTGATCGACAACCTGATCTCCTATCACCGCCGCGGCGGAATTAAATCCTACTGGTCCCTCGCCAAGCAACTGAGAGCCCAGCGATTCGATCTCGTCCTCGACCTCCAAGGCCTCGCCCGCACCGCTTTGATGTCGCTGGCAACTGGCAGCCGGTGTGTCATCGGGTTGGAAACCGCCCGCGAAGGCGCCAGCCTCGCCTGCAACTACACCATCCCCGGCAGCAGCAAACAGATCCCCGCCTGGAAACGCTACGAAGTCGTCGCCCAGGCCCTCGGCTGTTCACTTCGAGAACGCTGCGTCACGTTTCCATCCCGACAACTCCGTCCCGAGCTGAGCAACGCCCTCTCCGCACACCCCCTCATCGGCATCCAACTCGGCGCCATGTGGGAAACAAAACGCTGGCCACCCGAAAAATACGCCGAGACCGCCCGACACCTGCTCGAACAATCAAACGGCACCCTCGTCATGCTCGGCAGCCCAGCCGACCTGCCACTCGTTGAGACATTCACCCAACACCTCGACGAAAAAGACCTGCCTCGCATCATCAACCTCTGCGGCAAGACTTCACTGGCCGAACTTCCCACAGTCCTCCAGCATCTCGACGTTCTCCTCACCAACGACACCGGTCCCATGCACATCGCCGACGTCCTCGGCCTCCCCATCGTCGGCATCTTCACCTGCACCGACCCCCATCGCTCCGGCCCCAAACACTGCCCGACACGCCACCTTTTCTACGCAGACACCTCCTGCCAAGGCAGCTACTGCAAATCCTGCCCCCACCCCGCAAATAAAAAACACGCCTGCTTCACCACCATCTCCCCCAAACAAGTCGCCGCCGCAACCCTGACCATCCTCGCCAAAACAACCCAAGCCGCCGCCTGATCCCCGTAGGGTCCGCTGTGCGGACCGTTAATAAGCTAGGACTCTGTAAAGGCTATCTAAGTCAAGAAAGCTATAATAGCGATCTTGCACATTACGGTCCGCACAGCAAACTCCTGCACGAACCTAAAACAACTTCTCATGCCCACCCGACCGCCGACAGCTCGATAACTGCGACAAGTGAAATCCGAAGTGATTGGTCATCAGCATCCCGACGAGATTCCCAATCGTCTTGATCGCCGACCCCTCGAACATCTTCGAGCTATGCGGCTGACGGACATGCTCAGGCGTCGCCGTCGAGGCTCGCTCCAGCAGCTCCGCATGATTCTTCCGAAACGCCGCGACCAGCGTCTCACGGTCAGGCCCCGTCGTCGAACTGGCAACCCCATCACTTCCCGACCCAAAGATCGCAGCCCACTCAGGATGCTCGACCTTCCCACCCAGCATCGCGATCCCATACTCCGCACAAAGCGCCAGATGCCCCAGCAGCCAGCCAATCGAATGCCCATGCCCCGGGGCAGGTTCATAGAGTTTGTCGGCAGGCAGATCAGCCAGCACCTTCTCAAAGTACTTCAACTGGAAGTTGAGAATCGCGATTTCATTTTCAAACATTATGTTTCCCTATGAGATTACTCGGGCCTATTGACAGGTGACCGGGCGTGCTTGATCCAAGCTTCCCAGCCATGAGACTTATTCCCGACATACTCAATGGTATCGAAAAATGCGTCCTGTCCCAGCATCCGGGGATCACCTTCCGCTTTCAGCATCTGTTCCATTTGAAGTCGCAGATGCTGCTTCATCGCCTGATGTTCCGGCAGGGCAGCCAGATTCTTCAAACACTCCGCATCCTGCCCGATCAGATAAAGCTCTTCCTCCGGTCGCATCCCAAAGCTGAGCCCATACCAGTCATCAAACTTGCTCAACAAAAAGGACTTCGTCGCCCCGTCATCCACATTCCGATACCCCGTCTCCGGATTCCCCGCCGGCCAGCGATCCGGCGCAAAGTTGTGGACGTACAGATAATCCGGCGTCCGAATCGCTCGCACCGGATACCCGACATCATTGGGTCTCCCAATATCATGCCGCTCTTTCCCGATCAGCATCACATTCCGCTTCGAGCCATCGATCACCCCCGACTTCTCAGACAGCAGCAGCTCCAGAAAACTCTCACCCGTAATCTGCTCATGCTTTTCCAACCCCGCCGCTTCCAGAAACGTCGGCGCAAAGTCGCGAGCATTAATAAAATCCTTCACAACCCGCCCCGGCTTCACCTTCTCTCCCCACCGAACCGCCAGAGGCAGGTGAAACCCATACTCATAAATCTGCCCCTTCACGCGAGGAAACGGCATCCCATGATCCGACGTCATGACGACAATCGTATTGTCGAGTTCACCCGTCTCCTGCAGATAATCCAGCACCTTGCCCACATGCCGATCAAAGTGCTCCACCTCGACCGCATAGTCCAGCAGATCACCTCGCACGATGTTGTGATCAGGATAAAACTTCGGAACCTCAGCATCTTTCAGCTTCTTACCCGCTTTGATACCTGACCCCACCTCATACCCACGATGCGGCTCCGTCGCCCCCAGCCAAAAACAAAACGGCGTCTCCTTACTCGGACGAGCCTTCAAAAACCCCTCAATGAAATTCCGAGAATAGTCATTATTCGAAATCCCCGCAGTCGGCGGCGTTGCTTTAAACGCGTCATACGATGGCCCCGCAGGATTCGTCTTCCGAAAACTCTTCCAGTCCCCCGGCCCCCAGCCCTTCCCCGTCAAGCCGACATGATACCCCGCCTTGATGAACAGATCCGGGTACGTCACAAACTCATTCGGCCAGATCGAAAAGTGACTGACCGCTTCCTTCATCTGCCAGCTGTTCCGCCCCGCCAGAATCGTCGCCCGACAGGGACTGCACTTCGGATTCGACGTAAAGCAGTTCTCAAACAACACCCCCTCTTTAGCGATCCGGTCAAACCCAGGCGTCTGCACCCAACTCCCCGCCCCGTACGCCCCCGCATGCGGCCATCCCCAGTCATCCGCAATGCAGAAGAGAATGTTAGGACGCCGCTGCCCCTCGGCAGCCACAGCGGTATGCGAGCCAGTGATCGCGGAAAACATGACAACAACAACAGCCATCCAGCGAGACAAGTTGAGCATCGGATTGCCTGACAATGTTCGTGGTGAAAATCGGATTCACGGAGATCGGACGAGTGACTGACATTGTAGCGAAAAATCCAGGAAGACGCCCACTCGCATTGACAACAACTAATACACTATGTTATGTAATAGAAATGAAGCACAGGCTCTCGTTACCTTTGACGCAGTCACCCCGCCCGACACTGAAGTCGCGCCCCCTCTTATCGCCGATCCAGGCAGGAGGATTAGCCGCCGTCTTCAAAGTCCTGGCCAACGATACCCGCCTGCGCATGCTGCATGCCTTCGTCAAAGAGGACGAAATCTCCGTCTCCAGCTTGGCGACTGCCCTCGGCATGAAGCCCCAGGCCGTCTCCAACCAGCTCCAGCGACTCTCCGACCTCGGCATCCTTTCCTCACGTCGCGACGGAAACACCATCTATTACCGCCTCATCGACATCTGCGTTCAAGGCCTGCTCGAACAAGCCATGTGCCTCATGGAAGAAACTGGCGAACGCGATGGCTTAACCCGAAAAGCAGCCCGTTGTTGCTCAACCAATGATTAGGAAACGTCTCATGACTTATCAGGAACTCAATGACTTACTGGCTCAAAATCCTGCGTGCGGAATCACGTTTCTGCTTCCCGATGGCGCAAACATCCCCGCCCACTTTCACCTGACGGAAGTCGGCCACGTTCGCAAAAACTTCGTCGACTGTGGCGGAACAGTCCGCGAGTCAGCATCCTGCGTCCTCCAACTCTGGGTGACAAAAGACGTCGATCATCGATTGGACTCAACGAAGTTCTCCAAAATCCTGAAAATGGCAGAGCCCTTCTTCGAGTCGTTCGAACTCCCCGTCGAAGTCGAATACGAGCATCAGGTCATCTCCCAATACCCCCTCACCTCCGCAACCACGTCCCCCTCCACCATCACCTTCCAGCTCGGCACCAAACACACCGCCTGCCTCGCCCCCGACCGCTGCAAAATCCCCCTCTTCGAACTCGCCTGCAACGATTCACAAGGCTGCTGCTGAATAGAATCGGTGCTAATGTACGCCCTGCTTGCAACATATCCCAACCATCACCGCACGAAGTGGGAGGGACTTGCTATTGATCATCGTTTACCTACTACGTAAACTTCCCCTCGTGGAAAAGCCGCCATGGAAATCAGTTTTGAGACATCCAAGCTGCAGAAACTCTGTAACTCGGATGGCAAGCTGAAGGGCGAGTTCGGCCCCGTCATGGCCAAACGGGTGCGGCAACGTCTGATCGACCTTGAGGCATCAGAGACACTGGCCGAAATGCGAGCCTTGCCCGGTCGCTGTCACGAACTGTCCGGCGACCGCCAAGGAGAGCTCGCAATGGATCTGGTCCACCCCATGCGCTTGATTTTCACTCCCGACCATGATCCCATTCCACTCAGTAGCGGTGGCGGCATGGACTGGAGTCAGGTCACCCGAGTTCGCATCCTTGAAATCGCTGACTATCACTAAATGAGAATTCCTATGTCGACACTCATTTTCGATCCCGATTATACCAGTCCTCCTGGAGACACCCTCGAAGAGTGGCTCGAAGAACATGGCATGAGCCAGTTGCAACTGGCGACCCGACTAGGCATGAGCAAGAAAACGGTTAACCAGATTATTCAAGGTGTCGCCCCGCTCACGCTGGAAACGGCGGAAAAGCTTGAACTCGTCACCGGTATCACGGCATCATTCTGGTCAACACGCGAAGCGAATCACCAGCGGCGCAAATTGCAGGCCCGCATGCGGCTGGCATTGGCCGAAGAAGCTGAGTGGCTCAAAGAGCCCGCTGTCAAAAAATTGATTAAAAGCGGCTTAGTGACCAGGTACAGCGATAAGGCTGAGCAGGTGCGAGCATGCCTGAAGTACTACCATTGTGCTTCAGTCGGGGCATGGAGAGAAGCCAACAAGAAAAATCTTCTCGTGCCGACATCCACGGCAACCGCCGTCAAACTTTCAGGTAAGCGAACCTGAAGATCGTAAGCAAAAACAAAAAGGGTGGCCAACGGGGCTCGAACCCGCGACCTCCGGAACCACAATCCGGCGCTCTAACCAGCTGAGCTATGGCCACCATTTGTCATCTTCAAAATCGGCACCCCGAACGACGCGCCATGAAGATTTTGCGAATATACGTCAACATGTAGGGAATTGCAATCAAACTCGACCGCACATCTTCGACACGTCTCCATCCCAGCCGGTTCGTGACGATTCCCGCCGAATCTTAATACCGCGCCATCCCCGGCTCAATCCGGGCCGCCCACTCGTCAATACCCCCCGCCATGCTTTTCACATTCGAAAAACCCTGCTGAGCCAACCACCGGGTCACGCGCAGGCTCCGCCCGCCATGGTGGCAGTAAACGACGATCTCATCAGACTTTCGGTCGTCCAGTTCCGACGCCCGGTCTGCCAGTTCCGACATCGGCAGCAACTGGCCACCTTCGATATGGACCTGGTCCCATTCATTCTGCTCGCGGCAGTCCAGGAGCAGAAAATTCTCGCCACGCTGGCGTTTGGCGTGGACATCATCACAGGAGATTTCAAGCGACATGACAAGCGACTTTCTGACAATGACCATACAGGCAGTGACCAAACCGGTCAGGAGAGCATTTTCTGATAGACGACTCCCGTATCGACCCGGTCAAAACCGCAGGTGTCGATCAGGGCCAGCGCCTTGTGATTGGCGATATTAATGTGAATTTCGACCTTCTGAATCAGTTCCTCACGCAGCCGACGCATCACCTCGGTAATGAGAAGCTGACCATATCCTTTGCCGCGGCAGTCCTCATTGACGATCAGTTCACACAACGCAATGCAGCGTTCATTCCAGCACGGCAGGAAGGTATCCATCCCGATCACGGTAATGGCAGCCACATTCTGCTCACCACCCTTGTTCCACAGCTGGAAACGGATCGAATCGAGCCGTCCAAACCTCGTAAACCACCACCACCGGGCGTCGACCGGATGATTGACGATCCGCAGTTCCATTTTTCGCCGCAGCGTAACGAGACGGAAGCTGATCGGGTCCTTGCGATTCATCAGATCGCGCTGGTAAACGCCATATTCTTCAAACGGTTGATACCCCAGGCTGCGCATGAATGGGTCAGCCAGTGGGTCCGACATCAAAAACCCCGAAGGTCGCGCCCCGCCATAAAGACCAATGTAATACGGAGCCGTATCGTCCCCCGGACCCGCAGTGATTCTGGTCACGCCCTGCTCGCGGAGCTGGTTTTCCGCCCGCTGCATCAGGACAGTGCCTACGTTCTGACGCCGGTGAACCGGGTGAACCATGACCGCCGAGATGATCCCGTGAGTCGCGTCGAGACCTGTCTCTTCTTTATTCGGGGCAAGTCCGGTGTGGACATAGCCGACGATGTTGTCAGCTTCTTCCGCGATAATGATCGACTTGTTGGTGAAATACGGCTGCGAGTAATTGAGCATCTCGAAGGCGTCGCAGCTGATGTGCTTGGCCGCACCGCGACCCAGATTGCAAGCGTTCCAAAGCGCCAGGAGCTTTGGTGGATCAAAATTCTCAAAATGGCGATACGTAATCACAGAGCGCCAATCACTTTGGAAACTCGAATTGCCGGATCGTCCTGAACCAGCATCGAAAACCCGCTCGATCTCGAATGCAGCTTATTCAATCGTTTGCCCGCTTCCAAGCAACACTTCTCAGCTTTCGTACAGATTCATTTGATTCCCGCCCGTCGCATCACCGGGCGTCGATGGGTTTTCGTAAGACATGACGGTTTGACACGATCAGTCTCCGCCAGACCGACCTGTCAGACAACCCCCGAAGTTGAATTCACGCAGGACATGGGTTAAAACCTCTATGCGCCGTGTACAGGTTCGAAGAGTTTTCCACACCACAGGCCAGTCTTCGAAATTTCGTTACTCAGCCACCCCGACGTCACCAAGATCCCGCGAACCGATCAGTCGATTCGCATTCATCACTCCGCACATCAGCCTGGGTCATTCCGGGTGACTTTCCCACTGCGGCCATAGAAAGAAACGAGCTGAAATGCCGACTGCTTCTTTTCCTATCGACCTGTCCCAGATCAAACCGCTGCCACTCGATCCAGGCAAGCCCACGCTCAGCTCATCAGAGCTCGACGTCTTGAAGCACAACATTCAAGTCTTCCGTGACACGATCGTCTTCTTCACCGCCATCGCCGACGCCAAAGGTCTCGGCGGTCACACCGGCGGTCCCTACGACACCGCTCCCGAAACCATGATCGCCTGGTCGTTCATCCAACACGCCCAAAAAGGCGGCACACCAGACGTTCTCCCCATCTTCTTTGACGAAGCCGGTCACCGCGTCGCCACTCAATACCTGATGGCCGTCATCGAAGGCAACCTGCCCATCGAGAAGCTGTATCAATACCGCGAATACGGCTCTCACATGCCCGGTCACCCCGAGCGTGACTTCACTCCCGGCGTCAAGTTCTCCTCGGGACGCCTGGGACACATGTGGCCGTTCGTCAACGGCGTCGCCATGGCTCATCCTGACAAAGTCGTCTTCATGCTGGGATCAGACGGATCTCAAATGGAAGGCAACGACGCCGAAGCCGCCCGTCTGTGCGTCTCAGAAAACCTCAACATCAAACTGATCATCGACGACAACGACGTCACCATCGCCGGTCACCCATCGCAGTACCTGAAGGGCTATGACGTCTCCAAGACCCTCGCCGGTCACGGTCTCCGCATCGATATCGGCGACGGCGAAGACATCGCCCAGCTTTACGCTCGTATGTGTTCTGCCTTCACGACACCTGGTCCAATCGCCCTGATCAACAAACGCCCAATGTGCGTCGGCATCGATGGCCTCGAAGGCTCCGCCCACGGCCACGACGTCATCAAAGTCGACACCGCCATCAAATACCTCGAAAAACGAGGCCTGGCTGACTGCGTCGACTATCTGAAAAACAAGATCGAGAAGCCAACCGGCGGTCTGAAATACAAAGGCTCCAAAGGCGGCGCCGCCAACCGCAGCCTCTTCGGCACCTACGTCAACCAGATCCTCGACGCCATGCCGAAAGAAGAACGCATCGCCAAGGTCCGCGTCTTCGATAATGACCTCGAAGGCTCCTGCGGCCTGAACGTCATCCGCAAGGAACACCCGGAAGTCTTCATCCGCGGCGGGATCATGGAACGCGGTAACTTCTCCGCAGCCGCAGGCTTCGGTTACGATGCCGGCAAGCAGGGGATCTTCGCAACCTTCTCCGCCTTCCTCGAAATGATCGTCTCCGAAATCACGATGGCTCGACTCAACAAGTCGAACGTCATCTGTCACTTCTCGCACTCCGGCTGCGACGACATGGCGGACAACACCTGCCACTTCGGAATCAACAGCTTCTTCGCCTCTAACGGCCTGCCAGACGAAGACAAAGACAACACCCGTCTGTACTTCCCAGCCGACCAGCATCAGCTCAAGGCCGTGATGAACACAATCTTCACCGAGCCCGGCCTGCGATTCGTCTTCACGACCCGCTCGAAAGTGCCCGATATCCTCACCGAAGGCGACAAAGAATTCTTCGGCGAAGGCTACAAGTTCCAGATCGGTAAAGATGAAATCATCCGCGAAGGCAAGGACGGTTACATCGTCGCGTTCGGCGAAGTCCTCTACCGCGCCCTCGATGCCGTCATCGCCTTGAAAGAACAAGGCCTCGAAGTCGGTCTGATCAACAAGCCGACGCTCAACGTCTACGACAAAGAGATGATGACCAAACTCGCCAAAGCCCCCTTCGTCCTCGTCGCAGAAGGCTTCAACGTCCAGACCGGCCTTGGCATCCGCTTCGGCTCCGAACTCCTCCGCTACGGTTTCAAAGGCAACTACAACCACATCGGAACCCACAAAGAAGGCTCCGGCGGCCTCTGGCAACAAATGAGCTTCCAGGGCCTCGACCCGGAAGGCATCGCCAAAGCCGTCAAAGCCCTGGCCAAGTAGTCTTGGTTATCTAATAGAATCCCCAAAGCCCGCCGTCGCCCACGACAGCGGGCTTTTTTCATACAAGCTGTGTGAAAGAGGACTACGAACACGGGAGGGCGAACCTCCGTGTGAGCCGCTTCTTTGCGTTGCGAAACTCAAGCTGCGTGCTAGACACTGGTGGCCTCGACGTCTTCGGGCATCAAAGCACATCAACCTTGATGGCAATATTGCGACCATAACATAACACGGCCGTGGCCATCAAATACCACGGCCCATGAAATATGCTGGCCATATCCCCCGCCTGTTCTCCCGTTTCTCCCACATCCACCCAATAATCCGTCCGGAACACCATTAGCAAAAGAAACTCCCCAAAGACCCCCAAAACCAGATTCTGCTCCTCGACTGAAAGCATCCCGGCATGACGTGGGAAGGAACCCTGACGATCTCGATCGTCGTTGTAATGCTGCTCGCCCTCGCGTCCGGCTACTTCGCCACCGAAGTCATCATCTGGGGCTGCCTGGCTGTTTTAATCACCGCCGGTTTCCTCACCGGTTCGCCGCTTCTGCCAACTCCTGAACAAGCCGTCTCAGGACTCGGCAACTCCAGTCTCGTCACCGTCGCGCTCCTGCTCGTCGTCGTCGAAGGCCTCATGCGAACTCGCGCGACCGATCGAATCTCGCAACCTCTTCTCAAACTGCAGTCCCTGAAAATCGGCATTCTCACCCCCCTGCTCCTCGTCGTAGGAATCAGCAGCGCCCTGCTCAACAACACCGCCATTGTCGCGATCTTTCTCCCCATCGTTCACAGCCTCTGCCAGCGCACCGGCATCTCTCCCTCGCGCATGTACCTCCCCATGTGCTACACCGCCACCCTCGGCGGCGTCTGCACCATGATCGGCACCAGCACCAACATGGTCGTCGATGGCCTCATGCGAGACGCCAAACTGACCCGCATCCCCCTCTTCGAACTCTCCTGGGTCGGCATCCCGATTCTCATCTCAGGCACACTCTACCTCGTCTGGGCCAGTCGCTTCCTCAAAAACAAAAAGCCCGCTATCAGCCTCGCAGACGACCCGCGCGATTACGTCGTCGAAATGACCGTCGACATGGACGGCCCGCTCGTCAACAAGTCCATCGAAGATGCCGGCCTGCGTCACCTGCAAGGCCTCTTCCTCGCCGAAATCCACCGTGGCGACGAGGTCATCGTCACCGTACCCCCTCACGAACGACTCGATGGCGGCGACATCCTCGTCTTCGTCGGTATCGTCGATTCCGTCGTCGACCTCCGCAAAGTCAAAGGCCTCTCCCCCAGCCCAGATACCCACTTCGACTTCAAGGCCCGCCCCGACCGCTGCTTAATGGAAGTCGTCGTCTCACCTCAAAACCCGTCTCTCAACCAGACGATCCGCGATTCCAACTTCCGATCCGTCTACGAATCAACCGTCCTCGCTGTCGCCCAGGATGGCAAACGAATCCGCGGCAAGATCGGCGATCACGTCCTCGAAGCAGGCGATACCCTCCTCCTCGAAACGCACCCCGATTTCGTCGAGCAACACCGCCTCAGCAAACAGTTCTACATCGTCTCGCAAGTCGAAAACTCCTCCTACTCGGAACGCGAACTCGAACGCAGCGGCCTGGCCCTCTTCATCGTCTCCGTCCTGATCGGCCTGGTCGCCTTCGAAATGATGGACATGCTCCTCGCCGCCCTGCTTGGCGCACTCGCCATGCTCGCCCTCGGCTGCTGCACCATCCAGCAAGCCCGCGCCTCACTCGACCTCAGCCTCCTTCTGACCATCGGCGGAGCCTTCGGCGTCGCCAAAGCCCTCGAAACCAGCGGCGCCGCAGAATACCTCTCATTCGAACTCGTCAAACTCGCCGGCAGCAGCCCCTGGTGGACACTCGCCGCCATCTACCTCGCCACCCTCGTCAGCACAGAACTCGTCACCAACAACGCCGCCGCCGCCATCATGTTCCCCATCGCCTTACTGACCGCCAACTCCATCGACGCCAGCCCCACACCCTTCCTCATCGCCATCATGATCGCCGCCTCCTGCGGCTTCGCCACCCCATTCGGCTACCAGACCAACCTCATGGTCGCAGGCCCCGGCGGCTACCGCTTCATGGACTACGTCAAACTCGGCCTCCCCCTCGACCTCATCTGCTTCGCCGTCGCCATGCTGGTCATCCCCCAAGTCTGGCCATTCTAACCCCCCGTAGGGTCCGCTGTGCGGACCATCAATCGACACCCACCACACACCAAATCGTTAATCTCTCCAACAATCTCCCTGCTACGCCCCCCCTCGCTACTTCCCATCCATCCACCCCCCCAACGTCACCTCCACCTCAACCTCTTCCCCCCGACGATCCAACACAAGCCGGACATGATCCCCCGCCGACCGCAGCCCCAGCATCGCCACCAGCTGCTCGAAATCCGCCACCGTCTCCCCATCCAGCGTCTTCACCACATCCCCATGTCGAATCCCAAACCGATCCGCCGCTGAGCCCGCTTCCACCTGCAAAATCCGACACTCCCGCGTCTCGACCGACGCACCATAAACACCCAGAAACGCCGTACTCCGAAAGTAAACCGTCATATCCGTCCGACGTGACTGCAACTCATTCACCGTCGCCAGATCGATGTTCGGGCAATTCCGAATCAACAGCTGAACCAGCTCCTTCCGCTCACCGAAATCCAACACCGTCTCGCGAGTCAGCTCCGAGTTCATCAGATACAGCGCCTCCAGATGAGGAAACATCCGCGTCGCCCGGATCTCGCCATCCGTCAGTCCCTGTGTCTCAGTCAGATCGAGCGCAACAACCGTCCGAAAATAATCCGGCAACTCAGACCCCGTCAGCTCCTTGAACCAGGCATGCTCCAGCATCTGAAATTCCACCCGCCCGCCACGCGAGACAAGATTATTCAGGAAATAATTCTTCCTCGCAATCGGCAGAATCAACGCCGCAAAAACCAGCACGATCGCCAGCAGCGCACCTTCCAGCACCCAGCTCCGCGGCTGCTTCCCATCAGACCGCGACCGGCGCAGATCCTTGGCATCATCCATGTGATCGTCGTAAATCACCGTCATCGTCGATTAAGTTCCCTCATCCTACAAAATGAACTCGTACGGTTGCGCCTTCCGGGAGGGCGAGGCTCCGTCCGAGCCGCTGTCCCGCGTTGCACCCCATCCCCTGCTCTTCGACGCTCATGCTCCCCTTCCGAATCTCAACCCTGAAGAGCCGCCTCCCACCATTATGACAACCTGAGTCAACTTTGACTCCCCGAATTTCCGCATCCCTCCCCTCCACACCTCGGAAATCCCTCTCAAGACATGATTTCTGCCTCCACATACATTATCATACGTCCCGCGCAACTGCGCACGTAGGGTGGGTTTGCCCACCAGTCGATTTTGCTCCTCCCAGGATCACCGAACAGCCATGGCTCCTCAGTACATCTATCAGATCGAAGACCTCTCCCGCGTTTACGACGAAAAAGTCATCCTCAAGGAGATCTGGCTCTCCTTCTACCCAGGCGCCAAGATCGGCGTCCTCGGCTACAACGGCGCAGGAAAATCGACCCTCCTCCGCATCCTCGCCGGCGAAGACAAAGGCTACACCGGCGAAGTCAAACCCGCCAAAGGCATCAAGATCGGCCACCTCTCCCAGGAGCCGCGCCTCGACCCAGACGCCACCGTCGGCGAGTGCATCCAGCAAGGCGTCGCCGAATCCCAGGCGATCCTCGACCGCTATAACGAACTCAACATGAAACTCGGCGAAGACCTCTCTCCCGAAGAGATGGACGCCGTCATCGCCGAACAGGCCGTCTACCAGGATAAGATCGACGCCCTCAACCTCTGGGAACTCGACCGCAGCGTCGAAATCGCCGCCGACGCCCTCCGCGTCCCCCCCATGGACTGGAAAATCGCCACCCTCTCCGGGGGCGAAAAACGACGCGTCGCCCTCTGCAAACTCCTCCTCGGCAACCCCGACCTCCTCCTCCTCGATGAACCAACAAACCACTTGGACGCCGAGTCCGTCGAGTGGCTCGAACAATACCTCCACAGCTTCCCCGGAACCGTCGTCGCGGTCACCCACGATCGTTACTTCCTCGACAACGTCGCCGGCTGGATTCTCGAACTCGACCGCGGCAAAGGCATCCCCTACGAAGGCAACTACTCCTCCTGGCTCGACCAGAAGGCCAAACGCCTCGCCGTCGAAGAGAAGCAGGAATCAAGGCGCCAGAAATTCCTCAAGCAGGAACTCGAATGGGTCCGCTCCTCTCCCAAAGCCCGGAACACCAAATCAAAATCCCGTCTGGCCCGCTATCAGGAACTCGCCGCCCAGGCCTACGATGACCGCGACGGCGCAGCCAACATCCAGATCCCCGTCACCAAGGCGCTCGGAAACCTCGTCATCCGCGTCGAGAACCTCACCAAATCCTTCGGCGATAAGCTGCTCATGGAAAACCTGAGCTTCGACATCCCCCCCGGTGCCATCGTCGGCATCATCGGCCCCAACGGTGCAGGTAAGACAACTCTCTTCCGCATGATCATGGGCGCCGAAAAACCCGACTCCGGCAAGATCACCATCGGCGAAACCGTCGACATGGCCTACGTCGACCAGTCACGCGATGCCCTCGATCCCAAGAAGTCCGTCTACGAAGAAATCTCCGGCGGCCACGATTACCTCGAAATCGGCAAAGCCAAAATGAACGCCCGCACCTACTGCGCGAGGTTCAACTTCAAGAAAGGCGACCAGCAGAAATTCGTCGGCGACCTCTCCGGCGGTGAACGGAACCGCGTCCACCTCGCCAAAGTCCTCCGCAGCGGCGGCAACGTCATCCTCCTCGACGAACCAACCAACGACCTCGACGTCGAAACCCTCCAGGCACTCGAAGAAGGCCTCGCCAACTACGGCGGCACCGCCCTCATCACCTCCCACGACCGCTGGTTCCTCGACCGCCTCGCCACCCACATCATCGCCTTCGAAGGCGACAGCCAGGTCATCTACTGCGAAGGCAACTACCAGGCCTACGAAAGCCAAAAGAAAGACCGCCTAGGCCACGACGCCGACCAACCCCACCGCATCAAATACAAACCTATCAGCCGGTAAGGCGTTCGAATTCAATAGTTTTTGTGTATGTGCTGATAATGTGAGCTAACTATATGATAACATATTTCTACGCAAACAATTTTCGTAGTTTAGTTTCTTTTGAGTCACGATTTGATTCATTTGGTGTCCTATGTGGATCGAATGGAACGGGCAAGAGCTCCGTATTTGATGCCATAAATTTGGTCAGAACACTTGGGACCGGTGAAGGAATTCTTGGTGGTTCAGGTGAGACGGATATTCAAAATCTTGAATTAACCTCTTGGCTTGATAGCAAAGTGCAAGAATTCAATATTGGCTTAATCGTGGAGAAAGATCATTTTGAATATATAATTCATATCGAACAAAAAGCGGATTTTGAGAAACCACGAATAGTTCTTGAAATAGCGTTATGTAATGCGCAATCGTTGTTCGAACGTGATTTGAATGGTGTTCGATTCCAAAAACATAATGGAAATGAAGCTGGATTTCCGCTGGATTGGCGACAAGCTGCTCTTGCGGCAGTTCAGCCGCATGGAAACATGAGAAAACTTGCGTTGCTTCAGGATGCAATTGGCAAGTTGTTGATCCTTCGGCCAAACCCACGTGAAGTAGAGAGAGAAAGTCGGTCCGAATCTCGGCGCCCAAATAATTCTCTTAGCAATCTGAATTCGTGGTACAGAGCACTTTCTCAAGAACAAGAATGGACTGATGCACTTCGTGATGGTCTTAAAAGCATTTGGCCTGACTTTCGTTCCTTTAAACTAGTTGATGTTGGTTTAAATGCTAAAGCACTTCAATTACGTTTCGATACTGAAAATAACAGATCTCCGACGTCGCTTTTTATGGAGCAGTTGTCTGATGGAGAGCGAGGACTTATCGGCCTGTATATGATGCGTGCCGCAATGGAGACAGGCGTTGCACAGACAGTCTTCCTTGATGAACCAGATAATTTTGTCGGTCTGCCAGAACTTCAGCCATGGATCTTATCGATGCGTGAGTTGCTCGATGATCAACACCAACTCATCTTGATATCGCACCACCCTGAAATTCTCGCAAATTCTGGCGAAGAGAATGGACGCTATTTATGGCGAGACAACCATACATCTCCTACGAGAATCGGGCCCTTGAAAATACCGGAAGGGATGAGTGCAAGTGAAGCCATTGCAAGGGGGTGGATCAGTGGCTAAACGGACTCAGATCGTCTGCCTTTGCGAGGGTGAAAAAGGAAGCAGTATCGATGAGGTATTTATTAATAAACTGCTCAAATGCTTAGATCCAGCATGGATACGGCCATGGGTTACCAGCAAGATCCGCTTGGTCAACTGCGGAAATCGTAAATCCGTTATCGAGAAGATGCCAACAGAGCTGCGTAGCTGTATTAATGCCGGCGGCGATACAACACTCATGGTGTGGGCAGATATAGACGATGATCGCTCAGACGCTGAGACCCTAAAAAAGGACTTCTGGGAAGAAGCCGAGCGGAACGGCATCAGTAAAGACGATTTCAATCGTGTTGTGTTCATTTTTGCCAAAGATCGCTTAGAGAATTGGATAGAGTTCTTGAACAATGGAACAACAGATGAATCCAAGGAAGGCCCACGATTGAAGCACAACCGCGAAGTTGCCGATGCAGCAAAGAGTCTGGCGGAATTTTGCAAAAATGGGCAGAAGATTCCAAACATACCACCGTCATTGGAGTGGTCTTGCAGGAACTGGCGAAATCTCGTGCAAAAATTCAAATCTTAAATGAAAAATCAAAGGGGTCAAAAATCCAAAAATCAAAGGGGCAGGGCTCATTGGTTTTTCTTCCTTGGGGAACACACTTAACCTCGGCAATCGAAAGGCTGAATTGAGAAGGAAGCAGGGACGTGAATGCGAGGGAAGAGTTCAGAAGTTGTCAGCCCGCGTGGACGCAGTTATTTATATTAAATAGTCCTGACCCCTTTGATCACCCCTCCCCCGGTCTCAAAATCTAACAAGAATGACGATCCATTGAAGCAGCTGCTAGGGACTAATGTCTAATGTGTCGTTAAAATGATTTAAGGTAGGTCAATATTTCTGTGTCATCACTGAGCACTTTACAACCATACTCGGTTTCCGCCATAAGATACTTTGATGTTAGAAGATGGCGCAGGCTAGTTTCGGTAAAGAATGCATCACAGTAACCGACGGCGTTGGTCGCATGCTGGATGTCGTGAAAATCGTTCTTCTTGTACTTCCGCTCTTTCTGAAGTCTAATCATAGCGTGAAGTGCAGACGGTATATGCAGGGAGGGGAATGATGTGCCGATCTTCTTACACCGAAAGGCAGCAAAGATGACATTCTGTAATACAAGACCGGACTTACTTTTGTCGTTATCAGAGAGGTTGAACCCCTTTTTTAATGCGAAGTATCCCATGTAGTCTATGATGTCATCCACATTTGCTTCCAGTCCTCCGGCTATTTCATCCAAAAGCAGGCTTTGGTAGGTATGTTGCTTGTTTTTTTCTGTCTGCTTCTGTGCATTCAATGTGTCTGCGAGTTGTGTTCTGTCATGTTGTTCGGAGACGTCCGCCGTTCCAATACGCATTACCAACTCGGAAAATGAAATATTCCAAAATAAATCAACCATTGCTTTCTTCATTGCTTCCCATTGATGCTCTGTGAAGATTTGAACTTCGGGTTCCGGCGTAAAATCTCCCATGATCGAGGTCGCCTTCCTCCATACCATTAGCTTGCGTTCGTGAAGACTTTCCGCTGGCTCAAAGAGAGATGCCCAGAAGTGAGCAAGCTCAGTCTTGAAGAGAGTGAATTGATCGACAATCGCACAATTACCGCTAAGTTCGTCGACCATCAGCGCCGTAGCAGTGCGAGTCTCGATGTCTTTCTGATGCATGAGTTCCACATACACAGCGTAACTGACTGGGAAAATTGTCGATCCCGATTTTCTCAATCGCCGGAGTTCGCTTGTGATCTCGATGTGAGTGCTGTTCTTGCTCCGTTGCATGAAGACATCACGAATAAACAACCAGTACTTGGTATCAAGATAGATTCGTTTTTGACCAAGTAGTGCTTTGCCTAGAGTCAGCCGTAATCCTCTCGTGTACTCAAAGTGCGTCGTCGAACCATTTTCAAAGTGAAACTTCAGAGTATCTGGTTTGCCCTTTAGCCATGAGAATTGTTCATCATCACTCATTTCGTTACTCATCAACCTCCAGTTAAAGCCGGTCACGTAGTGGCTTGCCACACCTAACATGATGGTCACAGTGAACGTAATCTGCAACTCGCATCTCTGGTCGTGAATGACAGGGTGGCATGCTTTCGCCTGCGTGCCATGCTTCTGACTTTGAAGAAGCATGCGAATCCACAACCAGACCCTCCCACCAATCACCATCAACGACACATCAAACGTCGGACGCTCACACCCGCCCCTTCACAATCGCCTGCTTTTCCAAAGTGAAAAGCAGGCCACACACGCCGAGTATCATTTCGCCGTGAGGTACTCCCCCAACACCTCCCCCAACACCTCCCGCAACTCCCCCGGATTGTACCCCCGCTGCGCCCGAATCCTCACCAACGCCAACCCCGCCACCTCAAACACCCGATCCACAAACCCGTCCCGCTCCCGCCGATCCGCCCGCTCATGACTCCGATCATCCAACTCAATCGCCACCACCGGCTGCATCGTCTTCACATCACACAACACAAAATCCACATGCTTCCGATCAATCCGATTCCGTGCCCCCTGATTCTCATTCTGCTTCGCAACATAGAACAAATCATTCAGATTGATCTTACAAAGAACAACCGCACGATCCCCGACAGCACTCCTCAACACGCTATAAAACGAGAACTCCGCCTTCGTCAAAAAATGATCCCGCAACCGATACGGCAACACCTCTGTGCGCGTGCCACTACCGATTCCCAGGAGGCGCAGAAACTGTCCAAGACATCCAGCAGGTTGTGTGGTCATACGACCAGATTAATACAGTAAATTTGAATTGCAAAGGTTGAGGCTTTTATTGTTCAAGCGGTGTCTTGTACTCGATTCCAGTTCAACGGAATTTGACTCCAACTCGCGGTACTTCCGGCTATGATCAATTTCACAAGCACTGTGTGATGTGTACCACTTCTGGGTATCTTGCAATCGTCGAAGCCCACACCAGGAATCACTGGAATGTCCGAAGAACTGCTGCAGAACATCGAATGGGAGGACTTGCAGGAATTGCTGACTCGATCATCAAGAACCGCCATCGTTCACTTCCTTGAAGTCAAGCAGATCGACGATTTGTGTGCCATCGGCTTTTCATTCGAGTTCGGCAGCGAGTACCCCAATTTTCAACTTTGTGCCAACACGCGTCAGTTTTTCGATGAGAGTCAGAGTATGTATCGCCGAGATTGGCCACAAGCTGATCTTCTGGAGGTTCGGTGGAATAGCGGAGACTATCAGTATCCGTCTGGCTTACTTGATTCTCATGAGCTAGGAGTTGAATGGAACAAAAAGCTTGTCGAATTGAACCTGATTGCTCAACAAATCCTCACCCTTTCAGAAGACCTTAAGGCCATTATCTATCAGGAATTCATGCAGGGAGTTTACGATATCAGTATGGCTGCAATGGCAGCTATCGCGAAAGAAGGAACTTTGGGTGACCACAAGCGGCTAGACTTTAATATCGCAGATATCGACTCCAATCAGTCACAAACCATGATGATCGACCAGCACATCCATACGTACCTCAATGGTGAATTCGACTCATAATTAATTGAGGTCAAAAGAGTCCTACCGGGCGTTGAGGAGAAAGTGCTCATGACTCCTGTCATCCAGCTCAATCGCCACCCCCGGCTGCATCGTCTTCGCATCACACTGCGCAAAATCAACATGCTTCCAATCTCCCTGATTTCCGCTGAACCCCCGGGAGGGCGAGGCTCCGTCCGAGCCGCTGTCCCGCGTTGCAACACCACACCAGCTGATCGACATCATACGGTGTGCAGGAACAAAGCAGACCGTCGCCATCAAACGTCTCTCCACGCTCAGAGTCCCTCCATGTGCCACTGGCTATAGCAAAGTGGCATGCCCACGAAGTGAATTAACTCGTGCCTGTGTCCCATGCTTCTGGCCTCGAAGAAGCCCTCCCCAATCACCAGGCACCAACAAAAACAGATCAGGCCATCACCCTGAGTGAACCAGCCTGACCCGTCGAGACGACAAAACTCTTAGAACTCAAAATTAAACTCATTAGGTCCTTTTTCCGTGACCGTTTCCTTCAGCGGCGATGTGCCCGGAAGTGCATACTCCTTAGGCAGCATCTCCTTGCCAATCGACTGCGTCGCGGGCTCCTCTTTGGTCGAATTCCGACTCGGCACCTTTTCGTATTGCACTTTTCGGATCGCAACCGCATGTTCGCCAGGAACGGCTCCATCGCGGTCCTCGTAGGTTTTGAGTTGGTACAACCCACCTTCATCCGTCGTGCCGACCGCCGAGAGCTTTTTGCTCTCCGAATAAAACATGACGACAGCCCCCTGCAGAGGTGCCCCCTTCAGCGTCACTTTCCCGGAGACCGGATAGACCTTCTCGCGCCCTTCTTTCCACTTGTCAGACCCGCTCCCACAGCCAGCAATTGTCAGCACGAGGAAACTGAGAACACAGATCCGTTGGAGACGAAATCCTGCCCAACACGTCAGAGACTTCATTAACAGCCCTCTTATAAAAGACAACGAGGACATCCTGCTTCCACTCAGGAGATTGTCCGAAACGCGAGAGGCCCGCAAACGATGCGAGCCACCTCCCTGAAACGCTCCCGTCGATCACTGGAAAGCTGCGTGGATCGACTCACGCAGATTCCAGTGTGACGCAGTGAACGCACCTTAGAACTCGCTGATGACTTCACTTCCGGAAATCGTGCCGAGTGCTCCCCACACGCCGTAAGGGCTGGCGCCGTCGGTCACTTCAGTGGCACCCTGGTTACCCGAATCGATATTCTCACTGATGAATCGAACCGAGCCATCGACCATCGCTGCCTGCACGCCGCCAGCATGGCGACTGCTGGGAGGGAACATTCCGCCGGCCCAGTGAGTATCAGCTTCCTGGCACGACGCACCGTTCGGAGGGATCATCGTGTTGAAGCGTGTCAGCATCCCGGCACCATCGTTCCAGCGACCCCCACGAAATCCAACGTCCCCCACCAGAGCAACCGTGGGAAGAAATTGCTTGTCCACAAACTGAGCCGAACAGAACGCCGGCGCGTCCGTGGAAGCTCCCCCCTCAGCGGCGACACGTCCCAGACCACGGTCCGTTGTCGGCGATGCCATTTCTGATATCGCGAGAGTGTTCGAGGTCCCATCAGTGACATCCGCAAATCGGCGAAACGACTGCTTGGAAAACAGTCCACGTGCCTGTTCACAAACACGATTGGGAAACGCAGCCACTTCATCATTGGCAGAACACATCAGACGGGAACCATCACCCGAACAGTAAGCGTAGTTGGTCGGAGCAGGACTGTCAGCAGCGGGATTCTGGAACTGTGTATCAGACGGGCAGCCAAGAACCGGAATCTTGCCTCTCCAGAGTGGCAGGCCACTCCAAGGTGCCGAAGGGGCAGCCGCATAGGCATCCCACAAACTCCCCTGCTCGTAAAACGGCAGCAGGTCGACGTGGGCGCTGATACGGTTTCGACCAGTTGTCGCTGTCGGACAGGCACTGGACGATCGACAGCCCGAACCAGTCGTCCCACCCGGGAACCGTGAATACGTGTCATGGTAGTTGTGCAGTGCCAGGCACAACTGTTTCATGTTGTTCTTACATTGCGATCTTCGAGCAGCCTCGCGTGCCTGTTGAACGGCTGGCAACAAAATAGCAACCAAAGTCGCAATGATGGCAATGACCACCAGCAACTCGATGAGCGTGAAGCCGCGATTCTGCAATAATCTCTTGTGCATCAAACACTCTCCTGAACAGGTGGAACAAAGCGGAACAAGTATGAAGAGCAGACAACAGCCGCACCGCTTTACGAACGGGGGCAGGACGTTATCGTGGGTCATCTCAATGACTTACCAGTAACTTTGAGACCTTTTACCGACTTTCTCGCGAAAGTGAAGACATCTGTATGAAGGTTAAATGAATTTACGACCACATTTTGAATTATGAGAAAATGTCCTCCTAAAGCGACGAGCAACTTACATTTTAGTGGTCATTCAAAGAGCCACTACAGCGACGCATGTTCCAGAACTCATCCGATGGTTTCCATCACATTGAGTTGAGGGACGAGAAATATTTACGACGTGTTTTGAGACCTCTTTCCGTTGAAATCTTAGTCGCCCAGCAGCCTAAGACTTTACGGATGCACCATCATTCCGCCCGCCCGACTCTTTCCGTCAACACCCCAGCTGATACCCCGCCACCCCCGCCACCTCAGACACCCACTACCCCAACCAACCCGCTTCCAATCCCCCTGATTCCCGCTCACCCCGGGAGGCCGAGGCTCCCGTCCGAGCCGCTGTCCCGCATTGCAACACCACACCGACTGATCGACATCATACGGTGTACAGGAACAAAACAGACCGTCGCCATCAAACATCTCTCCACACTCAGAGTCCCCCCGTGTGCCACTGGCTATGCCAGTGCGTTTGAAGTCCCCCAGCACTCTCCACGTCCCATTCTTTCTTCACTATTCCCCTTTCATCCACAACAAAACCGTCGCCAAAACAACCATCACGACAAACAACCCCCACGAAACCACTCTCCGAGTCTGACTGATTCTCGCAGGATCTCGACCGGTCGTATTCGCAACAAGCGTCACTCGAAAATCCCCCAGATCAATCCAGTCAGCATAGATGCGACACGACCCCGTCGTCGTCCTGATCAGCGTATAAACCAGCTCCTCCGGCTTTCTCGGCCATTGAAAGAAGAGTTGCACTACCGCCAGCCAGTTCCACCAGAGGACACTCAGCTGATCCCCCTTGGGCAGATCCTCGACCGCAACAATTTCTTCAAACCGACACGTCCGCTCCTCTTCAACGTACGATTCGAAAAAACTTCGTGAGACGTGACAGTTGTAAAAGCTCACCGTCCCCGACTTCAAATTCACAGCCACACGCTGAGGACCAGTGCTACTGACACACTCCCTGAGATGATGCCAGTCATTGCCACACCACAGACACTGCCGCGCCTGAGGAGTCGCAACAATCCGCTCACACCGCAAACAGCGATTCACATACAACCCGACAACCTTCTCCCGCTCCATCCTCGCTTTCATCGCCTTCCCCATCCCCCGCATCCCATCCGCCAACAAAGCGTCGACCTCAGGGACATGCCGGTAGGAATAACGACTCGTCAAATGGTTTCGAAATTCCTCAGAATCAGACCAGGCCACCTTCGCTTCAGTGACATAGGTCCGCCAGGCCTTTCTCTCCAAATCGGTCAAGAACCGTCCACTACTACGAATCACATAGAATGCAAACTCAGCATCGTCATCATATCGTTCCGTCCTCAAAGTCATGTTACACACGATGCCCGCATATCAGCGAGTTTCAGAAAGTCGAACAAACAGAACCTGCAAGACACAATTATTGAAACAAGGTTCAGCCACGGCTTCCAGATCACTTCGCCTTGGTTCCAGGTGCCACTGGCTATGCAAGTGCCCCCCCCGACTTAATAAACTGACTGTCTGCTTTCTCCCCACCACTTTCCCCTTGAACCCCCATTTCCCAAACAGCAAACTAAACCCCACAGGAACAAAGCCCCCGAGAAGAAAGGCCCGTGCACACCCTCTTCTCAGGCGGCTCCCTTCCGGCCAATTACCAATTCCTAATTACCAATTACTATTTCCCCCCCGGAGTCCCCATGCCCGTGTCTCTCCATATTCAAGCCCAACCTGCGCATCAAACCGCACGGCGACGCTGGACCCCGTAAGCATTCAGGATGAAAAGCAACGGAAGGCATGGAATCAACAGCCGAACCAAGCCCGAGCAGCAAGAACGCCAGTCGGAGGCTCCAGTAGGCATCACCCTTAACCAACTAACCTGCAAGCAGTCCAAACCAAGAAGATGACTCCGGGGATTTTTTCAATGAAGACAACCGACGAACAATAAAACTCATCAGACGCTGTTTTGTGAACCTTCGTCTCCTTCGAGACTTTGTAGTGAATGATTCCGGGGGTTTCGAACAGGCCCCCGAGAACGATGAGTCCAGAAAACAGCCACAGCTTTCCAGTCAGGCAGTTGTTTGACGGGAACTGCTGCCGCCTTGGCGTGGACGAATTGAGATTTCCCACGTCGTTCTTTATGCTCTCGTACTGAACACTGATGTCACCCTTTCTTCTCTGAGGACCATGCGCGATGGACGAAATGAAATTCAGCACGGCGTGTCTGCACGCCGGTCAAACACCAGACCCGACGACCAACTCTCGAGCCGTCCCGATCTATCAGACAACTTCCTACGTCTTCAACGACACGGACCACGCCGCCAACCTGTTCGGCCTGAAAGAATTCGGGAACATTTACACCCGCATCATGAACCCGACGCAGGACGTCCTCGAAAAACGCATGGCCGCCCTCGAAGGAGGTTCTGGTGCCCTGGCCGTTGCCTCTGGTTCAGCCGCTGTCACCTACTCGGTCCTGACGATCGCCTCTGCGGGTGACAACATCGTCTCGGCAAGCAGTCTCTACGGCGGAACCTACAACCTCTTCCATTACACGCTCCCCAAAATGGGCGTGAATGTGAAGTTCGTCGATCAGGCTGATCCCGAGAACTTCAAGAAGGCAATCGACAGCAAGACCAAGGCCATCTTCCTGGAAACAATCGGCAACCCTCGCGCCGATATTCCTGACTTCGAGCCCATCTGCCAGATCGCTCACGAAGCGGGCGTCCCGGTCATTGTCGACAACACGACCGCCTCTCCTTACCTCTGCCAGCCCTTCCAATGGGGCGCGGATGTCGTCGTCCACTCGCTGACAAAGTTCTGCGGCGGCCACGGCACCAGCATCGGCGGCATCGCGATCGAAAAAGGTGGCTTCAAGTGGGACAACGGTCGCTTCCCCGAACTGACCGACGCAGACCCGAGTTATCACGGCCTGAAGTTTTATGACACCTTCGGCCCGATGAATCTCGCCTATATCCTTAAGATGCGAACCCAACTGCTGCGAGACACCGGTGCAGCGATCAGCCCGTTCAACGCCTTCATGATCATGCAGGGACTGGAAACCCTCCACCTCCGCATGCCTCGTCACAGCGAGAACGCCCTCGCCGTCGCCGAGTTCCTCAAATCACACAGCAAGGTCAGCTGGGTCAATCACACCGGCTTGGAATCTCACCCATCGTACAAGCTCGGCAAGAAATACCTGCCGAAGGGCTGCGGATCGGTGTTCGGCTTCGGGATCAAGGGAGCCAACCCAGCCGAACAGAAAGAGAAAGGCGTCAAGCTGATCAACAGCGTCAAGCTCTTCTCTCACCTGGCCAACATCGGCGATAGCAAGTCTCTGATCATCTTCCCACCCGCGACGACTCACGCACAACTCAGCGAGAAAGAACAGCTCTCCGCTGGTGTCACTCCTGACTTCGTCCGCGTCTCGATCGGAACCGAAGATATCGATGACATCATCGGCGACCTCAAACAAGCTCTCGACAAGATCTAACTCCTCTGAAGGCGAGCGGGGGGTGTCAACCCCCTGTCTTCCTTCTCCACTACATCTCTTATTGCCCACGCTAAGCCGACCCGCCATAATCACCGAGCGTCTCCTGGTATCCCCAACATCGTAATCAGTACAAGACCTCGCGAGAGAAAATCCCTAAGGTCTTGGGAGAGTACCGATGCTCCGATGGCTTCTCATTGTCTGCCTGACAGTTTCGCCCGCCTTCTGCCGGGCCGATGAATTTGACGTCATCGACTCTCGTGGCGTGAAAGCAACCCTGACCGGACGCATTCACGGCACCGCAGACAACGTCCTGGCGATTATGCAGGAAGACGGAGCGCTCATGCTCGTCCCCTCCGCCGCGATCCTCAAACGACGTCAAAAAGAAGAATTCCAGCCCGTCTCCTGCACCGAGATGAAATCGCGCCTGGAAAAGAAATACACCCCCGAGCTCTCCCGCTGGTCCGTTCAAGACCCCTACGTCGTCGGCCTTGTCCTCATGGGACCACTTGATAAAAAGGGTGAAACCCAGGCCAATCTGTTCCTCACGAAAGCCGTCCGCTTCATGCAAAGCGTGGACGAAGTCTTCATGCGATTCGCCAAAGATATGGGAATCGCCGCACAAAGCACCGAGTTCCCGCTCGTCATGCTCATCTTCGAATCGGACGTCGCATTCGAAGCGCATGCCAACGAAGTCACCGGCGGACGCGGCTTGAGCGCGGGCAATGTCTCTGGCTTTTACAGTCTCCTCGACAACACACTCTCCATTCGCATGACCGAATGCGATACCTTTGAAGTCCCCCTTCATGAGGCCATCCACCAGCAGGTCTACAACCGTGGCGTGATGAAGCGTTTCACACCGATCCCGGCCTGGTTCAATGAAGGCTTGGCAACCGGCTTCGAAGGTTCTGGCGACAAAGTCAGTACCGGCCCCAATGCTCTTCACACCCGCTACGCCCTCGCCGCCGCCCGCACTCAACAGGTCAGCTGGAGAAACCTGATCGAGTCAGACGAAGCCATCACCGGGGACATCCTTGCGGGCGAAGCTTACGCCCTCGCCTGGGGACTTCACTGGCTCGTCGTCACGCGCCATAAAGATGGCTACGTCAAATACCTCGCGAAACTCCGCACCCGCGATCCCCTCTCGACTGTCACTCCGGAAGAACGTGTTGCTGATTTCCAGGAAGCCTTCGGCGTCCCCGTACAATCACTGGAGCAGGAATTCATCAAACTCCTGAGGGCCAACGAACGTAAGATCATGCAGCAAGGCGAAAACCGCTTCCCGGTCGGCATTCTGATGACCAGTCAAAGCCTCGGCTATGTGAAACTCCAAGCCGCCACACGCGCCGACATGGGAGGTCTGGTTCACGCCAAAGGCGAACTCCGAAACGTCTCCCCCTTGCGCGAGATGAACTTCCGCGTCCGCGTCGTCACTGATGCGGGCACTTATGCCGAATGGATCCTCCCCAATGTCGGCAGCCGCAAAACCGTTCCACTCCCCGGCAAACTGACTGACCAACTCCTCCCCAACGCCCGCGGCGGCGCCGGTCGGACCTTCACCGTTAAAATCGATTCAACGGCAGCAGAAGTCCCCGCAGCGGGCATACGCCGTTAGAACCCGCAGTGCTTCATTCGCTTCACCACTCCCCGGCCAAACTCACCACTTGATACTCACCTTGTCGATAAACGACCTCTCCCTCGAAACTGACCGCCTGATCCGAAATCAAATACTCCGCACTCGTCTGCTTCTCCAACTCCGCAAGTTCTTCCCTCGTCACCACTTTGTCCGCAAACGCCTTCTCCCGCCACTGGGTCGCCAGTGTCAAACGCCGATTCCACTCAATCAGCCGCCCTGCATCCTGTGGCATGTTCTTGTACGAAACATACTGAGAACGCGAAGCATGCCAGTGAAACGCCCAGTCCACAAACGGCATGATAAACACATCCTCCGCTGGCAGATTCTCGTCAATCCAGTGACACGTCTTGACCCAGTTCTGAGACTTCTCGGGCTTCAAAAAGCTCGGGTTCTTGCTGTCCATCGGAATCAGTGACGCTGCGATCAACAGCCCTGCTATTCCCACCGGCAGCACTCGATTGAGCATCCTCTGGCTCATCGGCCTCGAGGCAAGATCCATCACCAGCAGCGCCAGCGTCATCGGCACAGCGAGATCAAACACACGAAACGGATAGACCTTCAAGCACGTCATCGCCAGCTTCATCAACGTCGGATGCTCTGCAAACATCGCCGCATACGCGTTGTAATCCTTCGGATGGACGGCATACCCGATGGCAAGCCCCGCCGCTGCAATCACCATCGTCCAGACTAAGAACCGCATGACGGGCGAAACGGGGGCTTTCGACATCGGCCATAGAGCGGCGATCAATCCCAGCAGAATCCCATACGTCACCCACCCTGGCATCAACAGCGAGACCGGATCCAGGTGATGTCGCAATCGATGAAAGACCTGAATGTAATCCGCAATCATCTTCGACTCAGGCGATAAGCCTCCCGCCGACAGGACTGCAAACGCCGGCATCAACCCCGGCAGCGCGACCAGCAACGTCAGCACAAAGCAGGGGACAACAACGCGAACGGAAGTCGTCCGCTGTCGTGTGAGAAGAGAAGCGGCCCCGATCGCAATCGCGCCCCACAGCCCGACCACCGGATGCATCGAGATCGCCGCCCCCAGGAAGACAGCCCCGAGATAAAATCGACCCGAAAGAAACGATGCTCCGCAGTGCAGCAGACACCCATAACTGAATAACTTCGACTCCGCCCCGCCGATCAGCCACTCTCCCGCAAAGGTCGGAGCCAACTGCAACATCAAAAAGAGGCTCGCCCATATCAGCGATTGAGAAATGCTGTATCCCAGCGATCTCCCCAGCCGCATCCACCCACTGGCCAGCAACAGCATCGCCGCAAACCGCAGCACCAGCGAAACGACTGTCAGCGAAGCAAACCGCGTCAGCCACCCAAAAAGCACATAAAAGACGAGGTGCGTGTTCGCACTCTCGAAGAACAAATCATTCGGGCACCACGTCGGGTCCCAGTAGTTCTTGGCCTTCCCCAGATAGTAAGGCTCGCCCACACTCGGCGGGGGATAGCAGATCAATCCATAGAGAAAGAAGATAACGGCCAGCAGCCCCGCAGCCTTCCAGACAGAACCCCGCTCGCTGCGATTAGTCGTCGGAGCCGAGAACACAACTTCGTTCACGACCCCATCCTTTCATAAAGTCTAAACTGTCCCTGCTCCCATGATTGGAGCCGCAATTCGTCCCTTCTCCCTTGAGGGGAGAAGGTGCCCGAAGGGCGGATGAGGGTGAGCGATAGGCCAGAATCCACTTCCAGTAGCGTATCACACGTCAGTCGAAACCCTTTCCGACGTACGTCTCACACAACCCGCTCAAGCTCGTAAAACTACTTCTTCGACTTGCCTTTGGCAGCCGTCTTCGCAGTTGCCTTCCCGGCTTTGGCTTTCGCAGCAGGTGCAGCGGCCTTCATCGTTTCAGCAGCGGCAGCCTTTCCTGCTTTGGCAGGTTTATCAGCGGTCTTCGTCTTGCTCTTGGTCGAAGGAGCAGAGAAGATCCGATCCCAGTTCTGGGAAAACTTGGCTGACGCGCCGGTACGCACAATTGGTCCGCTCATGGGGGGAGTCCTTTTAGGGTCGATCCATCGAAATGTTGTCGTCTTGAACAATTCCCAATGCAGGGCTCAACAACGCTTTGCATCTTCTCACAGGCCCTGTGTTTGTCAAGTCCATCCCGACCCCTGAATAGCAGATGCAAAGCGGTTGATTCTCCGCTAAGATGCCCCGAACAATTGAATGCTGATCTCGTTGACATCGCAGATGTGACCGCCGGTCACGAAACGAAGGCCCCATGGATTTTGACCCGTTCCACTCTCAACAACAGTTTCGCCAACTCTGGGATGATGTCCGCATCGAACGCGCCAGCCATTACTCCCTCTTCACGTTCGGCGACTCTGACCTCCCGTACTACCTGCTCAGTGAACCTGCCAAAGCGGGTGATCTCGTCGGTATCCACGAAGGCGCCATCAAAATCTCGCGTCCCCTGATCTTCCGCCCCGATGCGGATCGACCGGAATTTGAAAACTTCTTCCAGGAAGAAGACGAAGGGGACGACTCACACGATTACATTTCCTTCCTGCTCGCCCGCACCGCCGCCTTCTCGAACCTCCGCTTCAGCAACACGCCCGGCGCCAGTAAGTTCGTCAGCGATAGTGTCGAAGAAACCGTCGATCGCTTATCTCGTCAGCTCGACGATGAGGAAGAAGACCGCATGGCGATCATCATCAGCAAGCCACGCCAGCAAGGCTTCGCCCTCATGAAATACGCCATCCAACAGGTGATTCAAAGCACCCCCGGCAACATCAGCGAACTCCGCGAACGCGGCTTCTTAAACTGAGCAGCCTATCGTCCCTTCTCCCCCGGGGAGCTATATTCTGTCCCTTCTCCCTTGAGGGGAGAAGGTGCCCGAAGGGCGGATGAGGGTGAGCGCCAGGCAACAGTCGGCCTCCATCACGCTCAACAATCGTCAGGCATTCTCTCTCCCTCTCTCCAAAACAAAAACGCTCCCGAACCGAAGTTCCAGGAGCGTTTCATTACGAGCATCGGATCACCCATCTATCCCTCGACCGCCGCCTTCGCGTCCTGCTCTTCCGTGCTTTTCTTCGCCCGCTTGGTCAACTCCATCAGTCGGTAGACCTGGCCAGCTGAAACCAGACCAATGACTCCCGACAGGGCTCCGTACGTCAAAAAGGACTCCTCTGCCCAGAAGTAGGTCGAGCCCAGGAACATCGCCAGCACCAGGCAGACACTGGAAAGCGTGGCATTGACCACGATCCCCACTCGAACTTGTTTCCAGGTATGAGTCGCGACCGCCACGCGAGCGGACTGATTGGCGAGGGCACGCAGTTTATGGATGTCCTGTCGAGCCGCGACTTTGTTGACCTGGGGACGCTCGCGAATCATCGGCGTCTCTTCGACTTCGACAGGTTCAGGAGCCATGATAGGCTCTCTAGCCTTGCCTTGATTGGATAGGTACGACCTGGCAGGCTCGGTCCCGCTTCGAGACTTCGCAGCGGATGACGTCCCTTTCTTGTCGTGCGATTTCTCTGGCGTCTGGTGACCGCGTGTGCGACTCAGCAGCTTCTCCATATAGCTGGCGATCGAGTCTTCCACGTTCTCCTCTGCCTGTTGCTCATTAGGAGTTTCTTCCACTGTCGTATCCACAGGCTCGACGAAGGAGTCAGCCATATCCGCAAAGGGATTGTCTTCGATCACTTCCTGTGCTGTTGGTTCAGTCGCTTGTCGTTGCTCGACTTTGTCATGAGAGTCGACAACCGTCCTCGGTAGTGACGGATGGCCTGAAGACATCCCGAACATTTCCGCCAGTAGCGAACGAACATGATTATCATTCACGATCGCTTGCTCACCGGCAGCAACGGGCTCGATCACTTTATCGGATAACGGGGTCGCCATGAGCTCTCGCATGTCGACATTCTCTGCGACGACCGGCCGCTCGTAGACCGGAGCGTTTTCCTGGAAGGTCGACTGCAGGTTCTGCCAGATGTGCTCGCCGAGCTCATGACTGGATTCCGATTCAGGCCGCTTCTCTACAAAGTACGATGACTCGGTGGTCCCGATGTTCGACTGCTGAATTCGTTGAAACGCTTCTTCGAGCAGCGTTCGTTGTTCGTTGACCTCAGCAGTGTGGGTTTCCAGTTCACGACGCAGTTCGTCCAGCATCTCCTGTTGATAAGCCAAATCCTGCTCGGCTGTGCTGACTTCGACGACTCGCTCATCAAGTTTCTCGGCTTGCGTTTTCTGCTCGAACAGCCAGCGACGTTCTTCGTCTGCCAGTTGCTCTTCACGAAGATTCAGCTCTGCACTGCGTCGGTCCAGAATCTCTGCCTGATGATCCAGATCGGACTGTTGACGTCCTATCTGATCGAGTTCACGCTGGATGGCTTCTTCATCGAGACGCGAGGATTCGTCATTCTGTTTCAAGGACAATTCATTTCGAACGGTCGCCAGTTCCGCTTCCAGGCCACTGCGAACGGTGTTCAATTCGGCCAGTTGAGCCGCCAGCTGTTCCAGCTGCGTATGAAACGCCTGCTGCTCATTGACCGACAGATCTTGATACGCAGCGAACTCTGCTTTGTGGGAGTCAATCAGCGACTGGGCATCTGCCAGCTGTGATTCGAGAGCCGCGATCGTCTGCTGAGCTTCGTCGTCGGTCTGGACTTTCTGTTGTGCAAACTCATCTTGTTGAGACAGAAAGGCAGCTCGCTGCTGGGCGAGAACGGCTTGAAGCTCGTCCAGCGACGACTGACGAGATTCGAGTTGACGAACCAGTTCCTCCAGCTCGTTGCGCTGGCTGGCGAGTGATTCTGCTTGTGTTTCAATTTCATTCCTGGCCGCTTCCAGGGCAGCCCGTTCCTGGGCAAGCTGCGATTCCAGCGACGTCAAACGATCCCGGTCTGAAACAAGGCTGACAGCCTGTGTTTCATGTTCTGATCGTGCGGCGTCGAGCTCGGCATGGGAGAGGTCGATCTGCGACTTACGAGAGTCGATTTCATCTCGTTGTGCACTTAATGCCTTCGATTGTTCTTCGATTTCAGTACGTGCTGCGTCCAGTGCAATTCGTTCCTGAGCCAGTTGCGATTCGAGAGACGCCAGGCGATCCTGTTGCGAAGTCAAGCTGACAGCCTGCGATTCATGGGCTGCCTTCTCGACATCAAACTCAGCCTGCAAGCCTGCCAGTGACTGCTGCTCGACTTCGACTCGTTCACGCAGCGCGACGAGGTCTGCTTTCTCGGCTGTCAGCGACTCTCTGAGTGAATCCAGTTCGCGAGACGACTGTGCAAACTGCTCATCGCGAGCCAGAGCAGATTCTTCGAAGCGAGTCTTCTGCTCTTCGAAGAGTTGTTTGTCCGTAGCGAACGTATCCCGCTCGCGTTGCAATGTCTCACGATCATCGACAACGGCGCTGCGTTCAGCGGAAACCTGAGTCTTTTCTTCGAGCAATTCCTCCCTTTGATTCTCAAGATCGACTCGCTGGTCATTCAACTCACTGGCAGTGCGGTCCAGCTCTTCTGCACGAGCCTTCAATGTGTCTTCTAACGCAGTCTTCTCTGTTTCCCAGGCAGTCTGCTTCGACTGGAGTTCCGCCTGCAGCTGAGCCAGTTCTTCGCGAGTCGCATCAACAGCCTGACGATCCGCCATCAGTGCTGCACGCTCGGCCTCGAGTTTGCTCAGTTCCTCACGGGTCTCGGCGCGTTGTCTTTCCAGCGATGTCGAATGCTCATCGAGCTCAGTCGAACGTTGCTCCAGTTCCGTTTCTCGAAGTACTGCACGCTGGCGATCTTGCTCAAGCGTTGCCAGATCGACACTCAGCTGCTCATTGGCAGCGGCTAGAGTCGCTTCACGAGAGGAGAGTGTTGTCTCCTGCTCGACCAGTCGAGCGGACAATTCTTCCAACTCCGCCTGTCGCTCTGCGACTGCTTGCTCGCGAAGATCAAGATCGCTGGCCTTTGCTTCCAAGGCCGTCGTCAGCGACGTCTTGTCTGAGGTGAGCGCGACGATCTGCTGACGCTGCTCTTCCGCCTCTGCGGACAGCGCGGCCAACTTTTCGTTCAATGCTTCTTCGGTCTGCGTGAGCGTCGTGCTGGTCAAAGCCAAAGTCTCGTCCAGACGCGATAGCTCTTCTTTCAGCCGGGTATTTTCAGTACTCAAGAGGCGTTCAGACTCGTCCCGTGCCTGCTGCGCACTCACTAGCTCTGCTTGTAATCTCTCGAACTGTGACTGGAGTTCCAGCAGCTCTGTGTCTTTCGCCGTCAGTGCGGTCAAGCTTTCATCACGCCGCGATGTCAGCTCAGCTTCTGTTTGTGTCAACTGATTGGTCAGGACGGCCAGTTCACTCTCGAGTCCTGTTGTCGTCTGCTCCCACTGGGTTCGCTGTTCCTGCAGAGACTTCTCCGTCTCAGCCAGGTGACGCTCTTTGTTGGCCAGTTCATCCTGAAGACGTTGGACCATCTGCGTCGCGTCGTTGGACTGCTGCGAAAGTCGCGCAGCGGTTTCTCGAAGCTCCTCGCGCAGAGCTGTTCGTTCTGAATCAGCTTGTGTTTTTTGTCCCGCGAGCTCAGTCAGTTGAGCTTCCAGCGTCGACCTGTTGTTGCGCAGTTCATCGACTGCTGCTTCTGACTGTCGCAGTTGTTCGCGGACTGCGAGCACATCCCGCTTCTGTTCATCCAGTTCATCAACCAGCCGTGCGATCTCTTTTTTCAGCGGCCCTGACAGGTCAACGGGAGTGCTGAGCGGAATCGAGGGTGTTGTCGACGTCACAGGTGGCGTCAAAGCGGCTAACTGTTCGACAGTCTTCTTCAGATCTCTTTGAACTGACTCGCGAACCGCTGCTGGTGTTTTCAGTTCTTCCGTCACAGGCAACGCGGAGGCTTCCACGACCGTGACTGCCTGCTTATAGACAGGCGCATGCTCGACCGGCTTACTGGCCGGGACTTCTTTCAAACGCTCATGAACGAGAAACTCCACTGGCCCAAACGTCAACCGGTCCCCTGCTCGAACGCTGCTGGACTTCATCGCCCCATCATTCAGCCAGGTCCGGTGATCAACGGACTTCAGCGTCAGCCGATCGTTCTGGTAATCCAGGATCGCATGGAGAGCAGCAATCCCTGTATTGGTGAGTCGAATCTGGCAGTCTTCTCCGGACCCGATAGTCGATTGACCTGCGGGAATCGGGATGTTCGACGAACCGTCCTTGCTTCGACTCGGCACGAGCAAGAACTCGCGAGTCAACGTCGCAGCGCGAGTCGCGCTCGCGACAGCGGACGAATTGGCTCCGGCGACCACCGGAGATGTCGGGCTGAAGAGATCAGTCGGCATAACGAAACCTGTTTCCAGACGTTGGGGAGCAACGTTGAGCAGTTCGATCACTGCATGAAGGACTGGCTGGTCGATCAACGTCTACGCCCAGATGTCACAATCCGGGCGCAAGCCATGTTGATAAAACGCAACCTACCTAAGTTACATACCTCACCGTTTGGCGTGGTCAAAAAGTCCTCTTAGGAAATCTGGACTTCCTGTACCGTCTGAGCCGCGAACTCCGATTATGCCGAATGTCCAAGAGACGCGGACGTCTGTTGTGTCGGGGATTACCCTTTCGTCAGTTCCTCGTTTGACCACTGGTCGTTGTACAGCGTCTCGACATGCACGTTGGTCACATCGATGCAGGCACTCTCTGTGTAGACCCCGACCCTGCCATGGCGGTAGTTCTGATCGGCCAGCGAGATGAGGACTCCTCCATTGATCGAAAACTCGATGTACTCCCCATAAACGAGCAGCGTGATCTCGCTGGGTTTCGTGAAATCGCTTTTCCAGTATCCTGCCTGCAGCGACTGGAACTTCATCATCTGATCGCCGGTCGCTTCGAAGTTCGTTCCCCAGGAACGCAGCTGGGCGACCCCCTTGATCATGTCCAGCGACAGGTAGTACCCATCATGGGTCTTGGCGTTGACGCGAAAGAACAGACCGCATTTCCCTGTTCCTGAAAGCTGGATCGTCGCATTGAGGCGGAAGCAGTGCAGCGCCGGCTCGAGCATGAACCCCTGAAACCCGACTTCGCTGTTCAGCCTCCAGCCTCGAAACTCATGATTTGTCTCGACCTTCCCATCAGCCTCTTCGATCAACGGACTCAATGTTCCGAGTTCCGCGAAGGTCAGTTTCTTCTCGACTCGACTATCAAACCCTTCGAACTGGACGACGCGAATCTTACCGTCTCGATCTCTCTCCAGTCTTTTGGGTGGAGGCAGTAAATTCTTCACCTGACGATTGTTGACGTCATGCGAAAAGAAGTTCCAGATGAGCGCTCCCTTGTCGTCGTAGCAGATCCGCCCTGCGTAATTCCCTTTTGGCAGCAGCACATTGTCCGAGTAATTCAACCATGCCTTTCCGATATCGGTGGTGTACCAGTAACGAATCTTGACGTCTTCCCGCAGACTTCCAATCAGATAATACTGGCCGTCGAGCTTGAGCACATTGGGCACTTCGATGTCATCATAAAGCGTCGGATAATACAGCGGGGGCTGATGCTCGAAGCAGTTCGGACTCACTTCTTTCATGACGGCAACGCATCCTCGACGCGTGATGGGGCCTTTGGGGACTCGACCTGCAATGAGCAGCCAGCCGTCGTTTCCGTCTTGCACATAAAACGGATCTCGCCAGCTGATCCAGTTCCTTCCTTGTCCGAGTTCATGCTCGTAATGCGGCGCCTGAGCTTCTAGCGGAAACGCGCTCGATTCATCGAAGATCGCCGTATGATTCGACGCCGGCAGATTTTTCAGCTGACAACGCTCGCACCGACTTAACCAATTGACAGGTGATTTCGTCCAGGCATACAGATCCGGACTCGTCGCTAATCCGATCCTCTGCACCAGCCCGTTATCGTGCTGAGCAATCCCTGTGTAAAACATCCGAAACTGTCCGGGTTGATGGGGATCCTTCGAGACATGCATCGTCCACAACATTGAGTCATCCCAGGCCCCGGGATGCCCGATGAACAGCGCATTCTCCACCCTGCTCCAAGTCAGCCCATCATCGCTGACGGCATGGGCGATAAAGTCGTGATTCGGCAAAACGAGATGGAAGAGGTGATAGACGCCTTCGTGGTAGAAGACATCCACGTCGCCCATCGTTTTGCGGTTTCCTTCGGCTTCTGAATACATGCTGCTTCCTCAAAGTTGCGACTGGATCCTGTTGCGATACGATCGAGTCCATTTTCACAGTTGGACAGTGCTCAAAACGTCCCTTGTCTTGAGCATGTGCGCTTATTCACGGGATCATGCCAAATCGCTATTATAAAGCATTCCCGACCTCAGGCGAGTTTGGTAAGATTCAAAGACGCATCTGACATCCTTTATCGCGCATGAGGTCGCAATGGCTACGCTCCAATCACTCCAAGGCAAATTCGCACTCGTTACAGGCAGCTCTCGTGGCATTGGATACGGCTGTGCACTCGAAATGGCCCGCGCAGGAGCAGATGTTGCCATCAACTACCTTGACGATGAAAGCGAAGCCATCGGCGTGGTCAAGGAAATCGAAGCTCTCGGTCGTCGTTCTCTTGCGATTCAGGGCGACGTCTCGAAAGAAGAAGACATCCAGCGACTGGTCAACCGCACGGTGGAAGTTCTGGGTGGACTGGACTTGTTCGTCGCGAATGCGGCTTTTAGTGACCGCGAGCCGATGTTGACGGCCAACATGACGGGCTTTCGTCGAACAATCGACGTCTGCATGTGGGGTGCTTTTTATGGCGTCCGCTATGCCGCTTTGCAAATGGTCAAGCAAGGGAAAGGGGGCTCGATTGTCGTCATCAGCTCACCTCATGCGACCATCCCTTTTAAGAATGCCATGGCTTACAACATGGCGAAGGCTGCGGTTGACCAGATGGCTCGCACGGCGGCTCTCGAACTCGTTGAGCACCGTATCCGCGTGAATATCATTCACCCGGGCTGGATTGATACCCCTGGTGAACGCAAGTTTTACAGCGAAGAAGACCTCAAAAACGGGGCCAAACACATCCCGGCCAAGCGGATGGGCAACGTGAACGAAATCGGTCGCGCGGCTGTCTTCCTGCACGCTGAAGATTACATGAACGGCAGCACGACCCTGATGGACGGCGGTAACACCCTCCCCTGGTGGGCTGGCAAGCGTACCGAAGCGTAAGGTCTCGCGACCCTCCGTCAATCCAGATCAACGCTAGCTGCGTTCTTCCGCGAGAGAATCGCTGACGGGGATGTGCGGTATCAGGCTGATATCTGCGACTCCGATGCCGGGGCGATTCGCTTACCCATCCAGCCAATACCTGCGGAATATGGATCAATCCCGGTGGACTCTAACGTCGAAACCAGTGTCGCGTGACCAGATCGTGTCTTGTGATGCTTGGACATGTGTTTGAGTTTCGTTATGTTGAGACGCATCGAATCGGGTCAATGCGTGAGAGTCGCGCAGCTCAGTCCCGTCGACAACGAAAAAACATCCCCTGTCCGCCCATTGAGCCACTGGCGCCTCTCAACTGAGCGCACCAGCGATCAAGGCCTGGAGTTGCACCATGAGCCAGTCCGAGAGTCAACACGCCGAGAGTCATAACATTGAAAACATGCTGCATGAAGAGCGGCTGTTTCCAGTTCCGAAGGCGTTCCAACCTCAGGTGAGCTTCAAGAGCGAAGAAGAGTACCTCGCTGCCTGGAATCACGCCAAAGATGCGCCTGCGGAATTCTGGGGCCAGATCGCCAAAGAGAACCTCGTCTGGGAAACACCCTTCGAAACCGTCATGCAAGGCGAGATGCCTGAGACGAAGTGGTTCCAGGGGGGGAAGCTGAATGCGTCCGTTCAATGTGTCGACAAACACATCGGCACTGCGCGACAGAACAAAGCTGCGATCATCTGGGAAGGCGAACCGGGTGACGTTCGTGTGCTTCGTTACCAGGATCTGTATCGCGAAGTCTGCAAGTTCGCCAACGTGCTGAAAACACTCGGCGTCCAGATGGGTGACCGCGTTACCATTTACATGCCGATGGTTCCCGAACTTGTCATCGCGACTCTTGCCTGTGCCCGCATTGGCGCGACTCACTCGATCATCTTCGGCGGATTCAGCGCTGATGCGATCGCTGATCGCAATAACGACGCCAAGGCCAAACTCATCATCACAGCGGATGCGGGCTGGCGTCGTGGGAAAGAAGTTTCGCTCAAGAAAACGGTTGATGAAAGCTTAGCGAAAGCAGTGACGGTTGAGAAAGTCGTTGTCTATCGACGTACGGGCTGTGATGTCGAAATGGTTCCGGACCGTGACTACTGGTGGCATGAGCTGATGGCCAAAGCTCAGGCTGAATGCGAACCAACGCCGCTCGACAGTGAGCATCCCCTGTTCATTCTTTACACCTCGGGCAGCACGGGGAAACCCAAAGGGGTCCTGCACTCGACGGCAGGTTATTGCCTGGGTGCTGCCATGACTTCGAAGTGGGTCTTCGACATTGCGGAAACGGATACCTATTGGTGTACCGCGGACGTCGGCTGGATCACTGGGCACAGCTATGTCGTCTATGGACCACTGTCTCAGGGGGCGAGCATCCTGATGTACGAAGGGGCTCCGAACTGGCCTGACGAAGGTCGCTTCTGGCAGCTGATCGAGAAGTACCGGGTCTCCATCTTCTACACGGCTCCGACCGCGATCCGCTCTTTCATGAAGAGTGGCGACCAGTGGCCACAGCAATATGACCTCTCTTCCCTGCGCTTATTGGGAACCGTTGGTGAGCCGATCAACCCGAAAGCGTGGATGTGGTATCACACCATCATCGGCGGCGAGCGCTGTCCGATCGTCGATACCTGGTGGCAGACGGAAACGGGAGGCATCATGCTCAGCCCGCTACCAGGTGTGACCGCGACCAAGCCTGGCAGCTGTACCAAGCCGCTTCCTGGCGTTGTCCCGGCGATCATGTCCGAGGAGGGCGAGCCGTTGGGTGATAATGAGGGTGGACTGCTCGTCATGACCCAGCCGTGGCCTCACATGCTGCGCACGCTGTACGGCGATCACGAGCGGTTCAAAGAGACGTACTTCTCGAAGATTCCCGGTCTGTACTTTGCTGGTGACGGAGCCCGTCGCGATCAAGATGGTTACTTCTGGATCCTCGGCCGTGTCGATGATGTGCTTAACGTTTCTGGTCACCGGCTGAGTACCATGGAAGTCGAGAGCGCCCTGGTCTCTCACCCTTCGGTCGCCGAGGCTGCCGTCGTTGGGTTCCCGCATGATCTGAAAGGTGAAGGCATCTGCTGCTTCGTGACCGTCAATACCTCGACTGCAAATCCTGGTGAAGATTTGAAGAAGGAACTGATCAATCACGTGCGTAAGCAGATCGGTGCGCTCGCGACTCCTGATCAGGTCCGCTTCGCTGCGGCTCTTCCTAAAACACGCAGCGGGAAGATTATGCGTCGACTGCTTCGAGACATCGCAGCGGGGAAAGAGACGATCGGCGATACCACCACGCTTGAAGATTACAACGTCGTCGCGAAGCTTCGAACGGAAGACGAGTAATCCCTATCTGGGTTGGCAAAGGCCGTCCAGAACGTTTACGATCAGGCCACGATATCCAAGTCACACACAAGCAGCGCGTCCGGTAAAAAGACGTGCCATGCTCACAGCTTTGGGTGAGCATGCTGATTTGTTGGAGATCAACGTCCAGAACATGCTTGCTCAAAGCCGCAAGCATGGCACGATTGGACCAAGACGTTCAGGTAAAGTGTGAATGATATCGGACATTGTGTTTGAGAAGTCATCTTGGCCTTCGTCATCTATGATCGACGCGCATGTTCTCCTCGCAGCTTTTTTGGCGAATCTTCCTGGCCTACGCGGCGATGACCGTTTTTGCGGTCGTCGCGTTCGTGTTGCTGTTGTTCGACCAGCAGCGGCAGATCGTCATCAGCCAGCAGGAAGACAGTCTTTCGTCCTCGCTGGTTTATGTCGAACCCTATGCGCGGCGGGTTCTCGAAGGCGGCGCCAGCGAGGAAGTCACTTCGCTGCTGCACCAGATGGCTGATACCAACCACCAGCACCTGCTCGTCTTCAAGCGCGATGGTCAGGTTGTATTTGATTCCCGCAATGTCATGAGTGGCAGTAAGCATGAAGAGTTGCTCGCGCACCCTGAGACTGTTGAAGCAACGTCCAAGGGAGTTGGCAAAAGCTTCGTTCAGCAGGATTCCAATGGCAGCCCCCAGTACTACGCCACGCGACGGCTGATGGATATCGATACGACTGTTGGCTTCGTTCGTCTGTCTTCCACACGCAGCCCGGAGGATTCTGTGCTGCGTTCAATCTCCAGTCTCACGTGGCTGGTGGCTGGTATTGTGGTGATTGCCACCATGATCACGACCTACTTCGTGGTGGGACGGATTATTCGTCCGCTCGATCAATTGACGTATGCGGCCCGCGGGATGGCTGTCGGGGAGCTTCAACAGGAAGTTATTGTCGATTCGCGCGATGAACTTGGCATCCTTGCGGAAGCGTTCAACACGATGAGCCGTGAACTGACGTCACGGATCGAAGAACTCCAGCGACAGGGGAGCCAGCTGCAGGAGAACCGCGACCGACTCGCGACGGTGCTCGGCGGGATGATCGAGGGGGTGATCGCGATTGATTCGCAACAACGGATTCAGTTCGCCAATCAGGCTGCTCACGAACTGCTCGAGTTCGAGAGCAACCGAGTGATCGGTAAACGACTGTGGGAAGCGGTCCGTAATTCGCGGTTTGAATCGGTCGTCAATGAGGTTCTCTCGGGACGCGATCGTCTGCGGAAAGAGATGGAGCTGCCGCGTTCGAATAGTATCGTCAACCTGATTGCGACGCGCCTGCCGGGCGATCCCAGTCCTGGTGCGGTCATCGTGCTGCATGATATTACTGAGATTCGACGACTGGAGAACATCCGTAGAGAGTTCGTCGCGAATGTTTCTCATGAACTGAAAACTCCGCTTGCTGCCATTCAGGGAAGCGCTGAGACTCTGCTTGATGGCGCGATGGAAGACCCTGAGTATGGCCGGAAGTTTCTGCAGCGGATCCTCGAGCACTCCGAGCGACTTCATTCACTCATCATGGACATGCTGAGGCTGGCGCGCATCGAATCGGAAAGCAGCGCGTTCCAGTTTACGCAGGTCGATCTGAGTCACATCATTGAAGAGTCGATCAACGCTCACCAGGAAATGGCTGACCACAAAAATATCCAGCTCACTGTCAAAGCCTCGTCTTTAACGCCTGTTGTCATGGGCGATGCGGAAGGTCTGCGGACCATCATGGACAATCTCGTGGTTAACGGGATCAAGTACACTCCTGAGGGGGGCAAGGTGCAGGTCAGCTGGCACATCGATCGAAAGATGGTTCAGATCGAAGTCAAAGATACTGGCATTGGGATTCCTCATGAACATCAGCAGCGGATCTTTGAACGCTTCTACCGCGTTGATGCTGCTCGGAGCAGAGAGCTAGGCGGGACGGGGTTGGGGCTGTCGATCGTCAAGCACCTGGCGCAGATGTTCGATGGGTCGGTGAGTGTGGAGAGTAAACCCTTTGAAGGGTCCCGCTTTATTGTTCGACTTCCCCAAGCTGAGGTGACTGCAAGTGTCACTGCGAACTAATTTGGAAAAGACAGAGACATCCTTTTCACGACCAAACATGACATGCATATTTTGCCCGATCCGTCGAGCTGATAAGGCTTTGCAGATGGGAAGCAAAACCACCAACTTCACCAAATCTTAACATTTCGAATAAGAGAAATTCGTCTCATTCCCCTACATTGTTAAGAGACGAAATCGTTCTTCCCTGAGATGAACGAGTGTCCCGATCGCTGTCACTGCGCCACAACATCGAACAATCGGAATTGCCCTTATGAAATCTTTTGTCACGAGTTTGTTTGCCTTCTCCCTGCTGATCGCCATGTCTGGTTGCCCAGCTGAAACAAAACCCGCTGGTGGCGATGCAGCCGTTGGTGGTGATGCAGCCGCTGCTGGCTATGGCAATGATACCGTCAAAATCGATGGTTCGAGCACAGTCTTCCCGATCTCGCAGATCATGGCTGAAGAGCTGAAGAACAAGAAGGATCTGGTGGCTGAAGTCGGTCTGTCTGGAACTGGTGGTGGATTTGACAAGTTCGTTCGAGGCGATATCGATATCAGCGATGCGTCTCGTCCGATCAAAGACGGGGAAGCAGAAAAAGCGAAGGCAGCCAATATCGAATTCGTCGAACTGAAGGTTGCGATCGATGGTCTTTCTGTTGTTGTTCACAAGGAAAACACCTGGGTCGACTGCATGAGTGTCGAAGATCTCAAGAAGATCTGGGAACCAGGCAGCACGATCACCAAGTGGAACCAGATCAACCCTGAGTGGCCAGATGCAGAGATCAAGCTGTACGGTCCAGACAGCAAGTCGGGAACTTACGATTACTTCGCGGAAGCGATCGTCGAGGGGAAGAAGCTTCGCGACAACTACACACCAGCTGTCAACGACAATCAACTCGTCCAAGGGGTTACTGGCGATAAGAACGCGCTGGGCTTCTTTGGATTTGCTTACTACGTCGAGAACACGGAGAAGCTGAAGGCACTGAGCATCAAGACTGGTGCTGAGGGGGAATGCGTTGCTCCAACTAAGGAAACGATCCTGGGCGGAACGTACAAGCCTCTCTCTCGCCCGCTGTATATTTACGTCAACAAAGCTGCCCTCAAGCGTCCGGTGGTCAAGGATTATGTCAGCTTCTACATGAACGAAGGTCAAGCCCTTGTTCCGGAAGTTGGTTATGTTCAATTGCCGGAAGCTGAACTGAAGGTTGCTCAGGATGCCTTGAAGGCAGCCATGGAATAGGTTTTCATAGACGTTAAGTATCCTCCGCTCGAAACAGACACACAGACGGACGTTTCGAGCGGGCCGTGACTTTCCACTCTGACACCTGAAAGTTCGCGTCCGGCATTTCTGCCAACGCTCGCATGCATGAACGCTGACCCCCATCAAAGCCTGCAAGTCAGGATGTCTTTCCGACGCGTGAAAGAGCAGGCGATCTATTTCCTGCTCTTCTTATGCGCGTTCATTTCGGTGATCGTGACGTTTTCGATCATCTACATCCTCTTCAAAGAGTCGTTCTGGGGGAACGCTGATGGGGCTGGCTTTTTTGCCCGCTACAGCGTCTGGCAGTTTCTCTTTGGAACACAGTGGGCGCCTCAAAACGGTCACGTCGGCGTGCTGCCTTTGATTTCTGCCACGCTGATGATCACTGGCATTGCGGCTGCGATCAGCTTGCCTCTCGGGCTGGCGAGTGCTGTTTATCTGAGCGAGTACGCTTCGCCGAGGCTTCGCGGGATTCTTAAGCCGACGCTTGAGCTTCTGGCTGGCATTCCGACTGTTGTCTATGGTTATCTTGCTCTGGTGTTCATCACGCCCTATGTTTTGAAGCCACTGGACCCGATACTGACGAGCCTGTTCTCGACGGGCGTGAGTCACTTTAATGCGATGAGTGCCGGGATCGTCGTCGGACTGATGATCATCCCGATGGTTTCGTCGTTGAGCGAAGATGTTCTCCGGGCTGTGCCTCGCGGGTTGCGTGAAGCGGGGCTCGCGCTTGGTGCGACTCGTTTCGATGTTTCGTGCAGGATTGTCGTTCCGGCTGCATTGTCGGGAATTCTGGCGTCGTTCCTGCTCGCGATCTCTCGTGCTCTGGGTGAAACGATGGCTGTTGCGATGGCTGCGGGGGCGATTGCCCGTCTGTCACTGAACCCGTTCCAGGATATGCAGACGATGACCGGGTACATTGCTGAGGCTTCGAAGAGCGATGCGACTCGTGGAAGCGATGAATACATCAGTATCTATGCGGTGGGCATGACACTTTTCGTCATGACGTTTTTCCTGAACGTTCTCTCCCAGTACATTCTCAAGCGCTTTCGGGAGGTCTACCACTAATGTCAGAGCCCCCGATTGTCTCGATCAATCCTCCGATCAACGAACCGGTCATGCGTCTGAAGATGCGTCACTTCACCAGTGGGGCGTTTCAGGTTCTGTGCAGCCTGTCGGCGTGGGTGGGGATTGTTGCGTTGACGGTGATGTTGATCGTTATTTTTCAGATGTCCAAAGGAAGTCTGGACTGGAAGTTTCTGACCAGCTTCGACTCGGCCTCTCCGAACCGCACGGGTATTCTTGTGGGGATCTGGGGGACTTTCTGGTTGATGATGATGACCTCCTGTATTGCCATTCCTGTGGGGGTGGCTGCTGCGGTTTATCTTGAGGAATATGCCCGCAAGACTTGGCTGACCAGTCTCATTCAGCTCAACATCTCGAATCTGGCCGGTGTTCCTTCGATCGTTTATGGCATGCTCGGACTGACGATCTTTGTGCGTTATATGCAGATGGGTAATAACCTCCTGTCTGCCTCATTGACCCTCTCGATTCTGATACTTCCGATCATCATCATTTCGACTCAGGAAGCCCTTCGTTCGGTACCTCAATCGATCCGTCACGCCAGTCTTGCTCTGGGGGCGACGAAGTGGCAAACGATCTGGTCGCAGGTGCTTCCTGCTTCGGTTCCTGGTATTATGACGGGAGTTATCCTGTCGGTGTCTCGTGCGATTGGTGAGTCGGCTCCTTTGATTGTTCTGGGGGCAGTGACTTACATCGGCCAGACTCCGGGCAAGATCGAAACCATCCCTCAGTTGATCCAGAACCCAGCTGCGATCGTGCAGGTTCCGACGTCGTCTTACACCGTTCTGCCCCTGCAGATCTACAACTATGCGGCTCTCCAGGCCAAAAGTGCCTTTCGAAATGAAGCAGCCGCAGCCATCATCGTCCTTCTGGTCATCCTGTTGTTGATGAGCAGCATCGCGATCTTCATCCGACATCGATTCCAGAAAAACCTCAAGTGGTAACGGGACAAATGGAACTTCAAACCTACGCTGATCTCGTCAATCAGCCCCCGAGAACAGCGACCGCTTCCGGCAACGGCGAGTTAGATGAGAACGCACCTCTCAAGATGGAGGTCCGCAATCTCGACTTCTTTTACGACCGCAATGTCCAGGTTCTCTTCAATGTCCATATGAAGATACCGGCTCGGTCGGTCATGGCGTTGATCGGCCCGTCTGGTTGTGGGAAAAGTACGTTCCTGCGGACACTCAACCGGATGAATGACATCGTGGAAGGGACCGTCCACACGGGGGACATCCTGCTTGACGGCATTGATATTTCCGGCCCGACTATTGATGTGGTTGCTCTTCGCAAGCGAGTCGGGATGGTGTTTCAGAAGTCGAACCCGTTCCCGAAATCGATCTACGACAACATTGCGTTTGGCCCGAGACTGGCTGGGATGCGTGGTAAGAGCAACCTCGATGAACTTGTCGAACGTTCGCTTAAACAGGCTGCGCTGTGGGACGAAGTCAAAGATCGTCTTAAGAAGTCGGCGCTGGCTTTGTCGGGTGGTCAGCAGCAACGACTTTGTATCGCGCGAACGCTTGCGACCAGTCCGGAAGTCATTCTCATGGATGAGCCTGCTTCTGCTCTGGACCCGGCTTCGACGTCGCGGATTGAGGACCTTATCTTTGAACTCAAGCAGGCGTACACGATTGTCATCGTGACTCACAATATGCAGCAGGCGGCTCGGGTTAGTGACTTTACAGGCTTCTTCTACCAGGGGAAGCTGATTGAAGTTGGTCAGACCAAGTCTCTGTTCACCAAACCAAAACAAAAGCAGACCGAGGATTACATCACTGGCCGGTTCGGCTGATGTTGGATCCGCATGCACTGGAGTCAACCAGGTTCCTGAGATAGGATGAATCATCTGCGAGTTGGTCCCTGTGAGCCCTCCGCGATCTGTTCGACACGCCAGTTAGAATGATTTTCCTTCGATGACTATTCACCTGATTCGCGATCTGGAATCTCTTCACCGTCGCCTGTTGTCGATGTGTGCCAAAGTGGAAGAAATCGTCAACGATGCAGTCCGTGTCTATACTGACCAGACTACGACCACGATCGATAAGATTCTCCTGCGTGATCATGAGATCGATGCGATTGATATCTACATCGAAGAAGAGTGCTTGAAGCTGCTTGCACTTCACCAGCCTGTGGCGACGGATTTGCGTCGAATCACGACGGTCATGCGGATTTCTGGCGAACTCGAGCGGGTCGGTGATCTCGCGCTCAACCTGACTGAGCGGTTCACCGAGATGAAGCGGATGCCGAAGCTCGTCGTTCCTGGCGGCTTTGGTGAGATGGTCAAGAAGTCTATTGGCATGCTCCGTCGCAGTATTGACTCGTATGTGAATCTCGACCCTGTTCATGCCCGCGCGGTCTGTGCTGATGACGATCTGGTTGATGATCTCAATCGGGTGATCATTGATGAAGTCATTGTCCAGATGAAGAAGCATCCTGAAACAATCGACGCCGGGATTCACCTGATCTCTGCGTCGAAACATATTGAACGCGTTGCCGATCATGCCTCCAACATCGCTGAGGAAGTTATCTACCTCGTCGAAGGCAACATCGTGCGACACAAACATCACGACGACCACCACACTTAAGGCGATCTGAACAGGGCGTTATTTTCCCGGATCAGATTGCCGCCTGAAGTCCAACTGACGGGCTTCAGCAACTCCAGATATCGACCTGCAAGGTAGCCCTCGATGGAAAAGCATAAGATCCTTGTTGTTGAAGACGAGCGGTCTTTGGTCGAAGTTCTCAGCTATAATCTGCTGCGTGAAGGCTATGACGTCATCACGGCAACGGATGGGCAAGACGGCCTGAGAAAAGCACAAAGCGCTCTTCCGGATCTCATCATTCTCGACCTGATGCTCCCGGTGATGGATGGTCTGCAGGTCTGCAGAGAACTGCGTGCGGATCCTCGCACATCGAGCATCATCGTTTTGATGCTGACTGCCAAGAGTGAGGAAGTCGACGAGATCGTCGGCTTCTCGATGGGGGCCGATGATTACGTTGCCAAGCCTTTCAAAGTCAAACCTCTTATCCACCGCATCAAGGCACTCCTGAGACGTCCACAGCAGGAGCAGACGTCTGCTGACGTTGTCTCGGCTCAGGGGGTTACCGTCGACCGTATCAAACATCAGGTCAGTCTGGATGGGCAGGAACTTGTCCTCACCCCGACGGAGTTTAAGCTTCTCTGGACCCTCACACGCCATCCCGGACGCCCATTTCGACGTAGCGAATTGATGGATATCTGCCGTGGCGAAGATGCGAACGCCCTTGAACGAACGATCGATGTTCACATCCGCTCTCTGCGACAGAAGCTGCTGGCGAAGGCGGATCTAGTCGAGACTGTGCGGGGGGTTGGGTATCGGTTGAAAATCGATTGATCTCAATTTGCTTTCTGCTTGCTTAGTGCGTCTTCCCAACTCGCTGCTCCGATGATCGGAAGGGCGAATTGGAACTCCTCCGCTTCGCGCGAGGTTCCTGCGGCTTGGAAGACGTCGTACATTTTGCGTTTGCGGTCTGGTGTGCAGAGTTGTCCGGGCTGATTGGTCCACAAGCCTAGATTCAAACCGCCCTCCTGAGCGTGGTCGGTGTGTCGATGGAGGATAAAGGCATCGATTCCCGGGAGAGCCTCGACGATCTTGTAGGCGAGCGCGTAGGCGGCTGCCTGTTCGGGTTCACCGTCGGGTCGGGATTCGTCGCAATGAAAGCCTTGTTCGGAGAGGATGACGCGGCGAGGCTGTCCTTCCCATTGCAGGTCTTCTTTTTGAAGATAGTTCGTCAGGACTGCGAGATTGCGAAACGTGATGCAGGGGGAGTCGGCGTGTGGAAGAGAATGCTTTTCGTCATTCCAGAACCGCGGATCGGTCAGGGGCTCGGGGTATGGGTGGTAGGCGAGATGCCAGTCGAAGTTGCCGTGCTTATTGACCGTGGCTGCGAATTGATCGAGGAACTGACGCCCTGGGATGCACTGAAGTTCGTCGCCACCGGCGTAGCGCTGATTCCAGCAGTGTTCCAGAGAGAGATAGACGCGCGCGTGGGTGGAGGATTTGCGCACTGATTGATGAATCAGGCGGACTGCTTTTTCGTATTCGGTCACGACCTCTTCTGGGTTGGCGCGTCCCATGTTCGCCCAGAACCAGTGGGAATTGACTTCGTTTCCGCAGATGTAACCCCAGACTCGGCCGTGGCCTTGATCGCTGCTGTAGCGGTGTGCGAGGAATTCGGTACAGGCCTGTAAGGTGTCTGCTGCCTGTGGTGTCGTTGTGTTGAACATGGCAATGGGGCCGGTGTTTTTTTCATTGGCTGCATAGCGAGGGTGAAGCAGGATTTGCTGGGTGACTGGGGCCTTGGTTGCGTACGGGAGAAGGATCAAGTTCACCAGGATGTTTCGATCACTGAGGGGCTTGACTCGCGCATCGAGGTCCGCGACGACGGCGGGATTGAAGGCGTATTCTTTCCCGTTGAGTGTCCATCGGGGAGCGTCCTTTTGGAGGACTGAACTGGTCAATTGAGAAAGATCGACGTTCAAAGCGGCGTGTTGCACGCCGAGGGCGATGGCATCGTCGATCATCTGAACCTGCAGGCCCTTTTTGTTGAGCGGGGTGGGATAGGGATCAGTATTGGGCTGTTGGGCTATGGCAGCGGACAGGCATTGGGACAGCAGAACGTAAAGGACGAAGGCGAAACGCATGGAGAATTTCCAGGTACAAACGACGGATAACGACTCTTATTGGAGAGAGACATCATGGCTGGCAGTCTGAGTGGAATCAAGGCGATGTCCTAGTGCAAGTCGACCGACGCATGAGTTGGCTGCGTGGCCCGTCTGGCGAGTATCTGGTGTTGAAGAACTGCTGGCTGGGCACCTTGACTCTCTTGAAATCCCGCCCTATCCTTACCGACACAAAACGCATTCACAGCCACTTCGGCCCGGACGATGAGCGACGTACCCGGTTAAGACAAGACGACGCCTTATGGAAGGTGCGTCCCATGCCGTGGCTTTTGCTGATTATTGCTGGTCTTATTGAAAGTTGCTGGGCCATTGGGCTCAAGTACACGGAAGGCTTTACCAAGCCGGTTCCGAGCGTGCTGACGCTGATTGGTATTGTTGTCAGTATGTATCTGCTTGCTGTTGCTGCGAGGACGTTGCCCATTGGGACTGCTTATGCGGTCTGGGTCGGAATTGGGACATCCGGAGCCGTTCTGCTGGGGATTTTTCTTCTGGGGGAATCGGCCAATCCGCTTCGAATGATGTTTTTGACGCTGATGATCATCTCGATCATCGGACTGAAATTCACTGCCCATTAGGCTGCTTTGGCCCTGAAAACGCAGGGACGTTAGACCAATGTTCCTGCATCTGTTATATCAGGTCTTTACCGACTGATTTCGCGCAAACATTCCGCGACACATTGCTGTCGCAGCATCTGATAAATGGAGACATTCAGCGATGACCAACGGCCCTATTTCGACTTTCGTCAAACATCATTATCGTCACTTCAACTCAGCGACCCTTGTCGATGCTGCCGAAGCCTGGCGTACTCACAACGCGTCTGGCAAGAAGATGCTGCTGGCGATGGGGGGGGCGATGTCGACGGCTGAAATCGGCCTGTCGCTGGCGGAGATGATCCGTCAGGACAAGATCGCTGCGATTTCCTGCTCGGCTAATAACCTGGAAGAGGACATTTTCAACCTGGTTGCTCACGACCATTACGTCCGCATTCCCAACTACCGCGACCTTACCCCAGCGGACGAGCGCAAGCTTCTCGATCAACACCTCAACCGTGTCACGGATACGTGCATCCCGGAAGGGGAAGCGATCCGTCGTCTTGAGAAGCACATCCATGAAGTGTGGAAGAGTGCTGAAGACAAGGGCGAGCGGAAGCTGCCTTACGAGTTCTTCTATGACGTTGTTCGCTCGGGCGTGCTCGAGCAGTATTACCAGATCGATCCGAAGAACGCCTGGGTGCTTGCGGCTGCTGAGAAGAATATTCCGATCCTCACTCCGGGTTGGGAAGACTGCACGCTGGGCAATATCTTTACTGGGTATTGCATGCGTGGCGAATTGAAGCCGAGCACGATGAAGAGCGGCATCGAGATGATGATGTTCTTTGCGGACTGGTATCAGAAGAACTGCGGCAGTGAAGGTGTTGGTTTCTTCCAGATCGGCGGCGGGATTGCGGGTGACTTTCCGATCTGTGTGGTTCCGATGCTGCAGCAGGACATGCTGGTGGAGGTTCCGTTCTGGTCTTACTTCTGCCAGATTACGGATACCAACGAATCGTACGGGTCTTACTCAGGTGCGAACCCGACTGAGAAAATTACCTGGGGGAAACTTGATGCGGATACGCCGAAGTTTGCCATCAACTCGGATGCGACTATTGTTGCGCCTCTGATTTTTGCTTACGTCCTGGGATGGTAGAGGATGGGTGTGAGGAAGAGGAAGGCGATGGCGGTCAAACGCCTGGACGACGTCCTCATTGTGGTCGACGATCTCGAAGCCGTCATGCGTTCTTCATCGAATTGGGACTTACGCTTGAGGGTGACACGACTGGCGATGGGCCTTTGGTCGGTCGCTGGACATACATTGCGAATCGCGAATAAAGGCAGGTAGTCACCGTACAGTGTTTGGCGACGTCTGCTTTTGGAGAGGCGACTTATGAATACAGAGATCGCCAAGAATGTGCTGTCCGAAAACGCCAAAGTTCTTTTTGGCATTTTCGGAGTCATTGAATCGTCGGGATATTTTCCTCCCAAGCGATTTTTAAATGAGTTCTTCAGTGGAGGGAATGATCCCTGCGATCAAGATCAAAGAATGGAGCGCTGGACGCCCTTCACATTGAACGACCTCGAATACGAAGACGTCAAGCATTGGTGGCTTTCAGAACACCCTGGCGCAATTGTTGACGATTTTTCTGTTTCGAACTGGAGTGAATGGTCGGTTCATATCATCCATATGCTCTAATAAAAGAGTCTTCAGAGGAAGGCGGCCGATACGTTCCGTGTTAAATGGATTGAGCACACAGTCTTGCTGTAGATGACGTTGCAGGTAAGTCCTTCCGCTTGAGCCATCTGTCATGCGACTCATGCAACCGCGTATTGCAAAAGTCTGTCTCAGGATGGAATAATGCGACGTCCGTTACTCGAACTGGCTGGGCATTTCTTCTGCGGCATTCTTTGAGCGACATTCTCCATGGATCGTATTGAGACTTCAGTCACTTCCGAGGGAAGTCCTCTTGCGATTGGTTCGCTGTCTTTCGATCGAGTTTCGTCTGCTGAGCGGGATGAGACTTTTGTTACGCAGAGGAGGCGTGCGGTCTATGTGGGGCAGGCGGGGCTGCTGTTGTTGATCCTGCTTGCTGTTGGTCCGTTTGTCTATTATTCGTGGAAGAAGCTGACTGGCTGGCAGCTTGTCGTTGCTGTGATTGCGACCGGCTTTTTTGCGGCGTGGAGTCTGTGGAATACGCGCCGGTTTCATGAGTATTTTCAGAGAGGGTTTCGCGCGGACTCGATACCGACACAGTTGATGGGGAAGGATCGGGGGCGGGTGTTGCTGCATTTCGCAGGCCAGTATGCTGCGATCATGGTGTTGTTTTATGTGGCGCAAAACGTACGAGAGCTACGCTTTCTGTGGCTGATGCCGCTGGTGCCTGTGGGGCATGCGGCTCTCTTTTTGTCGCCGCCGTTTGCGCTGCTGGCGTATCTGATCAGCTCGGGGATTCTTGGCTGGGCGATTGCGGATGTGTATGGTCAGGAGTTTGTGCTGCGGGCCCTGTTGCAGTTCAGCCTGGGGTCGGTGTTTGCATTCGTGTTTGCGCAGATTGCTGCCAGCGCTGAGAGAGGGCGGGCGGAGGTGGCGTTACTGGCTGCAGAGCTTGGGATCCTCAATCGTCAGTTGGGGCAGTATGGGGTGCAGGCGGAGGAGCTTGCTATCACGCGCGAGCGCAATGAGATGGCTCGCAACATCCATGACAGCGTGGGGAATGTTCTGACGGCGGTCAACATTCAGCTGCGAGCTGCTCAGGCGATGATCAATCAGGACCCTGCCAGTGCCAGTGAAGCGATTGCCAAAGCAGAGGAATTGACCAAGAGCGGGCTGGCTGATATTCGGACGTCGGTGTCTGTGTTGAGGGCCTCTCCGTTGCAGAATCGAAGTCTGGAGAAGGCGATTTCGGATCTGGTTGTTGCGGATGCGCGTGAGAGTTTTCAGACGACGTTTGAGGTGTCCGGGACGCCTCGCGTGCTTGCGCAGGCTGTTTCTCTGGCATTCTATCGTGCGACGCAGGAGGGGCTGACGAATGTGCGAAAGCATACGTCTGCTACGCAAGTTGATGTGGAACTCGACTATCGTTCCGATGTGTTCGTGCGGCTGAATATTGCGGATAATGGTGGAGGCGTGGTCAGTCTGACGGGTGGGTTTGGGCTTATCGGGCTGCGTGAACGGGCACAGATTCTTGGCGGTGAGCTGAGCATCAATGTTGTTCCGGGACGGGGAGTTCAACTCGAGATGAGGTTACCGGGGTAATGTCGATTCGCGTCTTGATTGTTGATGACCAGCTGCTGTTTCGGGATGGGTTGCGCAAGCTGTTGTCGGTCCAAGCGAAGCTGGAGGTCGTGGGAGAGGCGAGGAACGGGCTGGAGGCGATTGATGTTGCCAGACGAGTGCGGCCGGATGTTGTTTTGATGGATCTTCGGATGGACGGAATGAATGGTGTCGAGTCGACGCGCATTCTTCGATCGACGTTGCCGGACTGTCGGGTGATTGTTTTGACGACCTTCGATGATGACGAAGAGGTCTTTGCTGCTTTGCGAGCGGGGGCGATCGGGTATCTATTGAAGGACACGCCGACGGAGCGTCTGGTGGAAGCGATTCAGCTGGCGTATCGGGGGGAGTCTTCGCTGCAGCCTTCGGTCGCGGCGAAGGTGGTGGCGGAGTTCAGTAAGGCGTCAGCTCCTCGTTCAGAGAAGCTGAATGAGTTGATTGAACTACTATCGGAACGGGAACTGACGGTCCTGCAGCAGCTGGTGGGTGGGTTGAGCAATAAGGAGATTGCCAAGGTGCTGCAGATCGCGGAAGGAACAGTGAAGAATTATATGTCGAGCATTATTGAGAAGCTGGAGGTTCAGGATCGGACGCAGGCGGCTCTGAAAGCCCAGGCAGCGGGGTTGAAATGAAGAATGTTGGCGAGAATCTGTCTGGAATATGACTTTTGGCACTGCCGCTGGGTGACGAATTACACGATCCTTCACTGGACGCTCAGGCTAAGATCGCTGCTGTTGAGGATTCCCTTTCAACGCGGTACGAACGGACTGACTTGATCGAGTTGAGGATTGATCTGTGAATACGAGTTATCGAATTGCTTTCGCTGTGATGGCTGTGATGTTGTGTCAGACGATGTCTGGTGTTTCACATGCTGCTGATGATGTCTCAAAGACTGAAGAGAGACAGTCGCCTTTTGAGCAACCGGTCAAGGTGCTGGATCATCGGGGGAACGTGCATCTGTTTTCCTTGCGGTCCAGTGAGGCGGCTCGGGTCTTTGTTTTTATGACTGGCGAGTGTCCGATTTCGACTTCGTACATGCCGAAGCTCAAGGAACTGGCGAAGAGCTGGAGTGAATGCGAACACAAGATCCGCATTTATGGAGTGTGGGCGGATCAGACATCGAAGCCTGCTGACATTCAGAAGTTCGCGCGGGAGTATGGGATTGAGTTTCCGATCCTGCTGGATCACCTCAATGTGCTGGGAAAGAGTTTTCAGCCGACGCATGTGCCGGAGGCGTTTGTGGTCGGTTCCGATGGAGCTGTCGCGTACCGTGGGCGGATTGATGATACCTATGTTGATCTGGGGCGAGGTCGCGCTGTTGCGGAGAGTCGGGATCTTGCTGATGCTGTCGATCATGTGACCCAAGGGATTGCTGTTGTGCCGAGTCGCACGACGCCGATTGGGTGTTACTACGAGACCTTGCCAGCGGAGGCTGTTAAGACGACTGCTGTGACTTATTCGAAGGATGTGGCTCCGATTCTGTTTGCGAATTGTGTCATCTGTCACCGCGAGGGTGAGATCGCGCCGTTTTCTCTGGTGACTTACAATGATGCGGCGAAGCGTTCTCGTCAGATTGCGCGTGTTGTTGAACGGAAGTTGATGCCGCCATGGTTGCCATCACAAACGCATGGGGAGTTTGAAGAACAGAGGACTTTGACGGATGAGCAGATTCAGGTTCTGCAGGCGTGGGCTGATAGTGGAGCTGCGGTCGGGGACGAAGCGGATTTGCCTGTGCTTCCGACGTTTGTTTCTGGCTGGAAGCTGGGCGAGCCTGATCTGATTGTCGAGATGCCGGCTGAGTTTGAGATCCCGGCTGACGGGGCTGACATCTATCAGAACTTCGTGATTCCGATCGAGATTCCTGAAGACAAGCTGGTTGCGGGCGTCGAGTTTGTGCCGGGCAATCCTCGTGTTGTGCACCATAATCTGTTGTATCTGGATAGTCGTGGGCAGGCACGAGCCCTTGATGAGAAGTCACCTGATGTGATGGGGTATTCGACGTTTGGTGGGCCAGGTTTTGTGCCGTCGGGATCGATTGGTGGATGGTCGCCTGGGAAGACGCCTCGCCTGCTGCCAGAGGGGTATGGGCGGTCTTTGAAGAAAGGTTCTGATCTGGTGATGCAGAACCATTACCATCCGACGGGGAAGGTAGAACGCGATCGCTCGAAGATCGGGATCTACTTCGTCAAGAAGCCCAAGCGGGCTGCGGAAGCGATCTGGCTGTCGACGCATTCCCATGACATTCCTCCGGGGGACGCTGATTACAAGCAGTCGGCCTCGTTCACCCTGCCCTGTGATGTGACGGTCTTCAATGTCATTCCTCACATGCACCTTTTAGGGAAGCATTTTCATGCGGAAGCGGTCCTGCCGGATGGGACGAGAAAAGAACTGATCGATATCCAGCAGTGGGACTTCAACTGGCAGGATGATTATCTTTACACGCAGCCGATGTTCCTGCCGAAGGGAACGCGGTTGGAAGCCAATGCCAGTTATGACAACTCGGAGAATAATCCATCGAATCCAAGTTCGCCGCCGCAGCATGTGGGCTGGGGTGAAGAGACGAACGATGAGATGCTTTATTGTTTCCTGCTTGTCACGACAGAGAATCCTTCTGACTTTGGACCGTTGATCAAAAGCGTTCTCAAAGCGGAAGTCGGAAGCCGCGCTAAGGCGAAAGCGGCTTCGTGGTGGAAGGGGAAGTAGTTGCGTACGGATTGGGGCTACTCGGTTATGTGTGGAGCTCGACTTCCTGGACGCCTTCCAGGCGGTTGAGTTCGGTAGCGAGTGGGATGGCGTTGTCTGATTTTAACAGGCGGGTGTGGTAGGTGAGGTCGTAGGCGCCGCCTTGTTTGGCGGTCGCGATGGAAGTGAGTTGCCAGTGGGCGAGGTGGGTGCGGAAGGTTGGTTCGAGGAGGGAGTTGATGTCGCGGCCGAGGCCGATGCGGACTTCGAGTGTGCGCTCTAAGGTTTCTGCGAAAGAGAAAGAATCTCGCGGGCGGAAGAGATAGGCGGCGAGTGTGATCAAGGGGACGCCGACGAGAGGGACGTGGAAGTAGCCGACGCCTGCGGCCATGCCGACGGCGACGGCGAAGATGACGAATGCGGTGTCACGGGTGTCTTCGACGACAGTGCGAAACCTGACGATTGAGAGTGCTCCGACGAGGCTGAAAGCTCGCGCGACGCTGTTGCCGATGGCGAGGGTGACCATCGCGATGAGGATCGTCAACAGGACCAGGGTGGCCATGAGGGACATGGATCGCGTGGTCATTCGACCTTGCGTCAATCGGTAACTGCCAGCGACCGTGAGTCCGCAGACGAGGCTGAGGACCAGTCTTGTGATGAGAGTTGGAAGGGATAACAGGGCGTCGGTGTCGATGGATGTTGCTAACCAGTCAGGCATACTTCACCTCTGGCTGCGATGGCAGGAGATTGGCTGAGAAGAGGTTGATGCAGTGTCGGTATTTGGAGAAGCCGACGGCGGTGAGCTGCATGTCGGCGACGAGGCGTTTGAAGATGACGGGCATGGCGTCGCGGAATTTGAGTTCGAGAACGACCTTGCCGAGGGCGAGGTTTTCCGCGTTGCCGGTCATGCCGACTTTCCATTCGGAGCATGGTTCACCCTGGATGTTGCGATCCATGGTTAAACGCAGGGGGCCTTCCGAGCAGTGTCCGAGGAAGGCGTGTCGGTGATAGACGAGCTGGCAGACGGGGCGAAGCTGTTTGCGGAGCAGGCAGTCGTGAAACCAGTTCGCGTCCCAGTCGGAGAGGAGCAGCGGGTGGGTGAGGAGGGACATTTCGTCTTCGGTGACCGATGTGCGTCGTTTGGCGACCTGATTGCCTTTGCGGACCTTGCGTTCCAAATGAATCGTCGACTCTTCGCCGTAGCGTCGGAGGCGGTACTTGCGACGTCGATACTTTGGCTGGCGATGGAAGACATCGAAGTTCTCGGTATCGGTGTAGAGGCTGGTGATTTTGTACTGGCTGGACGAGTCGTCCTTACAGTGAGGATCGAGATCGAGGTGACGGACAGCCCAGGCGGTGACATCAGTGGCCTGCCCTTCGTCGATGAGGAACTTCACTTCGAAGGCAGTTGCTCCTTGTGCACAGGATGTCAATGATGGCGATAACAAATGAAGTGTTTCTGGCTCGTTGCTCACCGAAGGACCTTCGCTGACATGGAGAACGGAAATGGATTTGAGCGCGGATGACGTAATGTTAGGAGGCGGTCATCATTCAAAGTAGGGTGCTGGTGAGGCACTCTGTAGGATTAATTGAGTGAACCGCACCAAATGCGGCATCGAGTGTCGTTTTGGTGCGGTTCGAAGACTCACCAGCACCCTACATTTCTCGCATCACAGCTATTAGAAGACTGTCTCTCACTCACGGCTATGGGTTTGGTTCTGGAGCCGTTGCTTTCAAGAGATACTCACGACGCTGGTCGGCGAATGATCGCAGGGGCATGGTTCGTCCCGTCTGGTTGGGTTCTGGTTTGTCTGCGGTCGCTGCGAAGAAGGCATCGGTGGAAGAGAGTTTGCGAGTGTCTGCTTTGACGTCGTCTTCGATCAGGGCTCGATACTGCTTGACCAGTGGGCCGAGGTAGTTCCAGTCGAGTTGGCGTTCGGCGATCTCGCGGACGTTGGCCAGGTATTGCTGTCGGAATTGAGGGACTGCGAGGAGTTTGCTGTGAAGCGGCATGCGTGGGTTTTCCACGATGGCGAGTGGGTCGAGGTCGACGCCGGGTCTTGCACCGCCGCCTGGGCCACCGAACATTCCGCCGAAGAAGCCGCCGCCACCTCGGCGATCGTTTGGTTCACCTGGGCGTGCTTCTCCTGGGCGTCCGGGGCCTGGGCCGCGAGGGGGGCCATCGAATCCTTCTGGACCGCGGCCTTCGGGCTCTCGACCTTCAGGGCCACGACCACCTCTGCCGCCGCCGAATCCGCCAGGTCCACCCGGGCCTCCGGGACCCATGCCGGCGTGGAAGGTTTCGTTCATGTCATGGGGGATGATGTGGAATTTGCCTTGGGAATCGAGGTAGAGGTTATAGTCGCTGGCTCGTGTCCAGTAACCATCTTCGTTGACTAAGGTCATGTCATAGGCGAGGAACCAGAGGGCTGCGTCGATATCGAGGATGGGGGATAGCGTGGCTTCGAGTTGATCAGCGGGTGTCTGATCGAGGATGCGACAGAGTTCGATCAGTGCTTTCCATGATTCAGGATTATCTTTGGATTTGATCTCGTAGCGCTGTTTGTACTCGGCAGCGTTGTCACCGACGTAACGCAGACCTGCATCGGCTCCGGGGTTGCCGGAGACTTTCCAGCGGGTGCCTTTGGTGTCTTTGTAGTTCTCTTTGAGGAAGTCTTTGTTGAACTGCTGGACGTTGGCGTAGACGCCCCAGCTTTCGCCGTTGATGACAACATTGACGAAGTTGGCTTTCGGGGCAGGGATCTTTTCGCGGACCAGGTGCGAGTAAAGCACGGCGTTCATCATTGAGGGATCGCCGTTGCTGTTGAGCAGGTTCAGGGAGTTGTAGCCGTAGAGTTTTTGATCCGGGTTCAGGAGGTCCATGGAGATGTTCAGGGATCGCTTGGAACCTGTCGGGATCATCATGAAGGATGACATGCCGCGGAAGCTGACGCCGACATTGGGGTAGGTCTTGCCATCGACGATCATGGTGGCGGGGACTTCGACGTCGGTGTTTTTGAAGAGGGCGAGTTCTTCTTCCCAGTCGCCTTCTTCAAAGGTGATGAAGAGCGTTCGGACGACGCTTTCGTCATAGAACGGTGCGTCTTCGATGGGACGAACGTCGTTGGGGCTGACTTTGGGGCCGGGTGTGCCAGCCTGACGATGACCACCGCCCGGGCCGCCGGGACCACCAGGACCGCCGCCGAAGCCACTGGGGCCACCGAAGCCACCGCGTCCGCCGCCCGGGCCACCGGGCCCACGACCACCGGCTGGGCCGCCGCGTCCACCACCGTTTTCTTTCAGCCATTGACGGGCTAGGTCTCGTTCCTGGCGATTGAGGATGGTATCGCCGTCTTTGTCGAACTTCTTGACGATCTCCTGCTCCGGGCCACCCGGGCCAAAACCGCCGGGGCCTCCAAACAATCCTGGTCCACCAAAGCCGCCGCGACGACCGCCGGCTGGACCGCGTGGGCCGAATTCATCGGGTGGAGGTTGGGGACGGCCTTCTTCCTGTGCCATCAGAGAATGCTGGGGAAGTGGGGGGAAGTGGGAGCAGAAGCTCCAGAAGGCGGTTGCTCCCGCACCACAGATCAGCAGAACAGAACCGAGAGACTGCAGTTTGATGGGCATGTTTGCGACACCGTCTTTGATGAGGTGAATGGAGTCGTCCGATGAGGAACAGCGGGACTTGCTGTGATGGGAGGGATCACCCTGTGGAGAGGAGATGCGTCATCGTCTCGAAAAAGGTGTCAGAGGAGTGGGAGAAATTTGTGCTGGCGTGATTGGAATGGATGTCTGGTGTCCAGTTGACGAGATTGCGGCGCAGATTCGCGACAAGTACTCATGCGTCGCTTTGTAACACGGAGTGCATGATCGGAAGGGACGGATTCTGGAGAGTGACCCGGCTGGGAATGGACGACTCTTGAGCGGAAAACACCGGGATGAGATGGATTCAGAGGAAGTTCTGCAGCAGGAAAAAAGCGGGGCAAGATGTGACGCTTAGCCGGGGACCGGTTGTGACGACATTGACGAAAATGCGAAAAATTTGTCCGTAATCTGGGTGTTCAGTGCCGAAAACACTTTTGAAACATGAAATGCGTTTCGTATAAGTTGGTGGGTCTTCAGATGGATGCAGGAAACTTTTCTTTTGCAGATGGCAATAATGGACGCCATGTGTGCGAGATATCGAGGTTTCTCATTCCATCCATTTTTGTTCATGCGATCCGGTCGCAAAATGATTGAGCACCAAAAAACTATGAACGCGTCATCGATTTCGAAGATCGGCCTCGTGCTGATTTTGCTTTCGCTCTCAGCTTGTGAAAAGCTGGGGATCAGTCAGGGTAAGCCCCATGATGAACATGGTGGGGAGCACGGAGAAGAGCACGGCGGTGGTGGTCACGAAGCACATCATGCTCACCTGATCAAGGTCACCAAGCCTGTCGTCATGGATGTGACGAACGTCAAGAAATACGTCTGTCAGATCCACTCGCGTCGCCATATTGATATTCGGGCGCTTCAAGAAGGATACCTGGAAGAGGTCAAGATCACCGAAGGTCAGGGAGTTAAAAAGGGGGATGTGCTTTTCAGCGTGAACCCTGCCCTGTATCAGGCACGCCTGGATGCAGAGATCGCTGAGATGCAGCTGGCGAAAATTGAGCGAGATAATGCTGCGAGACTTCTTGAGCAAAAAGTCGTCTCGTCGCAGGACGTCTTGTTGAAGGAAGCCTCGCTGAAAAAGGCTGAAGCAGAAGTTGCATTGGCTCAGGCTGAATTGAATTTTGCGACCGTCAAGGCGCCGTTTGATGGGATCGTCGATCGTCTGCATGAGATGCAGGGAAGCCTGGTTGAAGAAGGGGACATTCTCACGACGTTGTCAGACAATGAAGTGATGTGGGTTTACTTCCCGGTCCGAGAGGCTCAGTACTTTGAGTACAAAGCGAATCTTGATCAGGGCGAGAAGGACTTGAACGTCGAGTTGATGCTCGCGAACCATACCAAGTTCGATCAGACGGGTAAGATCAGCGCGATCGAAGCTGATTTCAATAATGAAACTGGAAACATCGCGTTTCGTGCTGACTTTCCTAACCCGAATCGACTGTTGCGTCACGGCCAGACCGGGACGGTGCTGATCAGTCAGGTTGTCAAAGATGCGGTGGTGATTCCGCAGCGAGCGACCTATGAGATTCTCGACAAACTGTATGTCTATGTTGTTGACCAGGACAACGTGATTCACCAGCGCGATATCAGTCTTGAAATGGTGCTCGATGACTTGTTTGTGATCAAAAGTGGTGTTGAGCCGAACGACAAAATTATCTTGGAAGGAATCAGACAGGTACGAGACGGGCAGAAAGTGGAGTTCGAGTATCTTGCTCCGGAAGAGGTCCTTAGTCACTTGAAATACAAGGCAGAATAAGGAACCGATTCATGTTTGCAAAATTTCTCCATCGACCCGCGCTTGCGATCGTGATTTCCCTGCTCATCCTGTTTCTGGGTGGGCTGGCGATTATTACGCTGCCAATCTCTCAGTTTCCTTCTGTTGCGCCGCCGAGCGTGATGGTGTCGGTTTCTTATCCGGGGGCGAGCGCGAAGGTTCTTGTCGAGTCGGTCCTGGTCATCCTGGAGCAGTCGATTAACGGCGTTCAGGACATGCGTTACATGATCTCGGATGCCACGAGTGCAGGTGAAGCGACGATTCAAGTCATCTTCGAGCCTGGCACGGATCCGAACGTGGCGGTGATGAACGTCAACAACCGCGTCCAGGCGGTGAAAAACAACCTTCCTCCGATTGTGGAGCGGGAAGGTCTGATTGTTCTGCAGAACATGTCGAGCATGTTGATGTACGTGAACGTCTACAGCAAAGACAAGCACGTCGATCAGAACTTTCTTTACAACTATGCCAACGTCAATATTTTGCCGGAAATCAAGCGGATTCAGGGTGTCGGGCGCGCCAACATTCTGGGGAATCGCGCGTATGCGATGCGCATTGAATTGAATCTGGAACGTCTTCGCGCTTACAACATCTCCGCTCAAGATGTCATGGAAGCTGTTGCAGAGCAAAGTATGATCGGTTCGCCGGGACGTCTGGGGCAGGCGACGGGACGGACTTCGCAGACTCTGGAGTACGTTCTGACGTGGGTGGGGCGATATAACCTGCCGGAGCAGTATGAGAACATTGTCTTGAGAGCCAACTCCGATGCGGAGACGCTGCACCTCAAAGATGTCGCGACGGTCTCGCTGGGGTCTTCGTTTTACGATCTCTATTCTGACATCGATGGCGACCCTTCTGCTGCGATTGTTCTGAAGCAGACACCGGGCTCGAACGCGACGGCGGTGATTGAGAAGGTTAAGGAGAAGCTGAAGGAAATGGAGGAGTTGTTTCCTCCTGAGATGCATTACGAAATCAGCTATGACGTTTCGCGCTTTCTGGATGCTTCGATCGAGAAGGTGCTGCATACGCTGCTGGAAGCCTTCATTCTGGTTTCACTGGTGGTCTATGTCTTTCTGGGTGACTTTCGTTCGACGTTGATTCCGACATTGGCGGTTCCGGTCTCTTTGATCGGAACGTTCTTTTTTATGTTGCTGTTCGGACTGTCGATCAACCTGATTACGTTGTTCGCGCTGGTGCTGGCGATCGGGGTCGTGGTCGATGATGCGATCGTGGTCGTAGAAGCTGTGCATGCGAAAATGCATGAGAAGCATCTTTCTCCCTATGCGGCGACGAAGGAAGTCGTGCATGAGATCAGCGGTGCGATCATCGCGATCACGCTGGTGATGACGTCGGTCTTTATTCCGGTGACGTTCATGACGGGGCCGGTGGGGGTGTTCTATCGTCAGTTTGGTCTGACGATGGCGATGGCGATTGTGCTCTCTGGTGTCGTCGCGCTGACGCTGACGCCTGTTCTGTGTGCGATGATTCTCAAGCCGCACAAACCACATGATCCGACTCAAAAGAAGAAGAGATGGGTTGGACCATTGACGCTCCTTTTGCGTCTGTTTGACCGCTTCATTGAATGGGTCACCGGTGCTTACGCGGGGCTGGTGCGGCTGATCGTGACGCAGAGGCTGTTGACGGTCATTTTCGTGTCGGTGTTTGCGGTGGGGATTTACTTCGTGAACGAAGTACTCCCCGCTGGTTTTATTCCCCTGGAAGACCAGGGGATTATTTATGGAATTATCCAGACGCCGCCGGGTTCCACTCTTGAGTACACGAATGCGAAATCTCACGAACTGCAGGCGATCTGCGAGCAGATCGAAGAGATCACTTCGGTCTCGTCTTTGGCCGGTTATGAAGTGTTGACGGAGGGGCGTGGTTCGAATGCGGGGACTTGCATTATCAACCTCAAGCCCTGGGACGAGCGTAAGCTGACTTCGAAACAGATCATCGAGGAACTGGAAGAAAAAGGACAGGCGATTTCGAACGTGAACCTGGAGTTCTATGAACCTCCTGCGGTTCCAGGTTTCGGGGCAGCGGGTGGGTTTTCATTGAATCTGCTCGATAAGACGAACACTGGCAATTACGACGAGCTGGGACGAGTCAAAGATATTTTCATGGAAGCCTTGGGGAAGCGTAAAGAGCTGAAAGGTCTCTTCACGTTTTTCGCCAACAACTATCCTCAGTATGAGATCATCATTGATAACGATGTCGCGATGCAGAAAGGCGTTTCAATCGCTGATGCGATGGACAACCTGTCGATTGTGGTTGGTAGTACCTGGGAGCAGGGCTTCGTTCGGTTTGGTCAGTTCTTCAAAGTCTATGTTCAAGCTTCGCCAGAGTTCCGACGTTATCCGGAGGACCTGGAGAACATGTTCGTCAAGAATGATAAAGGGGAGTATGTTCCGTATTCGGCGTTCATGAGACTCAAGAAAATGCAGGGTCTCAATGAGATTGGCCGTTACAACCTTTATCCCACGGCAGCCATTCAGGGGGCTCCGGCTCCTGGCTTTAGCACGGGCCAGGCGATTCAAGCGATTCAGGAAGTGGCGGCTGAGGTTCTTCCGCGAGGCTACGATATCGGTTGGCAGGGTCTTTCTTATGACGAAGCCAATAAAGGGAACACGGCGACCTACATTTTCCTGATCGTTGTGATTTTCGTTTATCTGGTCCTGGTGGGGCAGTACGAGAGTTTTCTGCTGCCACTGGCGGTGATTATTTCGCTGCCGGTTGGGCTGTTTGGATCGTTTTTGTTCCTGAAAGCGATGGGTTTGGCCAATGATGTTTACGCACAGATTGGTCTGGTCATGCTGGTCGGGCTGCTGGGTAAGAATGCGATTTTGATTATTGAGTTCGCTGTTCAGCGTCGTCAAGAAGGTGTCAGCCTGAAAGAGGCGGCCATTGAGGGCGGGAAACTGCGATTCAGACCAATTCTTATGACTTCATTCGCTTTCATCGCTGGTCTGATTCCGTTGGTCAGAGCGAGTGGTGCTGGTGCGATTGGAAACCGAACCATTGGTACGACCGCGGTCGGCGGGATGCTGATGGGCACGATCTTTGGAGTCCTGATTATACCGGGACTCTATTACCTGTTCGCCAAGATGGCGGATGGGAAGAAATTCATCAAGGATGAGCACGATGAACCTCTTAGTGAACTCTTCGAACGCGAAGCGCACCACTAATCGCGGATTGAAGAAAACGGCTGCGTTGTGTGCCCTGATGCTGCTTGGTGGATGTGGAATCCCCAAGCTGCGGGGGCCGGTGGCGCCGAGTTCTACTTTGCCTGACCATTTCGATGGTTCCGTGAACCTGACGAATGGGACGCCGACGGCTGAGAATTCATCGTATGTGGGATGGCGTGTCTTTTACGACGACCCGATCCTTGTGGGCTTGATCGATCAGGCGATCATGGGGAACCAGGAGCTGAAGATCCTGGGCGAGGAAGTGGCGATCGCCTATAACGAGATTCAGGCTCGACAGGGGGAGTATCTTCCGTTTGTGAGCTTTGGTTCTCGTGCGGGGCTGGAGAAGTCGAGCCGGTTTTCTCGCAATGGGGCCGTGGAAGAGTTTGTGCCGTTTCGCGAGGGGCAGTCGCTGCCGGATCCGTATCCCGAGTTCATGGTGGCTGCGAATGTGCGCTGGGAGCTGGATATCTGGAAGAAGCTGCGCAATGCCAAGAATGCTGCTGCTCTGCGTTACCTGGGGACGCAGGAAGGTCGGAACTATGTGATCACTCGACTTGTTGCGGAAGTGACAGAGAGTTATTACGAGTTGCTGGCCCTTGATGCGCGGATGGATGTGCTCGATGCGACGATTCAGATTCAGGAGCAGAGTCTTGAATTCGCCCAGGCGATGAAGGATGCTGCCCGCGGGACCGAGCTAGCGGTGCAGCGTTTTACAGCCGAAGTTGCCAAGAACAAGAGCGAGAAGTTCATTATTCAGCAGGATATCATCGAAACTGAGAACCATATCAACTTCCTGCTGGGACGATTTCCTCAGCCTGTTGAGCGTATGAAACCTGACTACCTGGAGTTGAACCTGCATGCGTTGAACGTGGGGATTCCTGCTCAACTGCTGCAGAATCGTCCGGATATTCGTGAGGCGGAGCGCGAACTGGAAGCTGCGGGGCTGGATGTGAAGGTTGCCCGGGCTCGCTTCTATCCGTCGATCGCGCTGACGGCGGATGTCGGGTATCTGGCGTTTAATGCGAAGTATCTGTTCTCCAGCCCGGACTCGTTGATTTACAACGTGGCGGGTGATCTGGTCGCGCCATTGCTTAATAAGAAGGCGATCAAGGCGGATTACATGAATGCCAACGCTCGTCAGCTGCAGGCGGTTTATGACTATCAGCAGACGATCCTGATGGCGTTCACGGAAGTGATCAACCGGGTCTCGAAAGCTGAAAACTATGCACAGAGTATTGAGATCAAGAAGCAGCAGCTGGCGGCGCTGGATTCGTCGGTTGAGAACGCGACCAATCTGTTCCAGAACGCGCGGGCAGAGTATGTCGAAGTGCTCTTGGCGCAGCGTGATATGATGGAGGCTCGGATGGTTTTGATTGAGACGAAGAAGGAGCAGCTGTCGGCGATTGTGAATGCGTATCAGGCGCTGGGGGGTGGGGGGTTTTAGGGTTGAGGAATGCACTGGCATAGCCAGTGGCACCCTGACAAGAGAGTGCCTTGGCTTTGATAGGCATTGGGAGTCTGTTGGTGCCTAGCGCTCACCCTCATCCGTCGGCGAAGCGCCGCCACCTTCTCCCCTCAAGGGAGAAGGGACAGAAAACGGCTCCGCTGGAGGGAGACGGGATATGGGAATTAAGTCTTCCTGGTGTTGGAGGTTTTTAGGGTGCCGTAGCGGTGGAGGGTTTCGGAGACGGATTGTTCTCGGAGCCAGCGGGTGAGTTCGATTCGGCCGGTGGCGAGGAGGGGGGCGTTGATCCAGTTGAGGCCTGCTTCATTGGCGGCTTGGAGGAGTTCTGGTGATGGGGGACTGGTGGTGCGCAGGAACTCTGCGTTGTGTGAGAGGTCTTTGAGGCGGGCGATGAACTGGTCGTCGGGTTCTTGAGTTGCCAGGCTGATGGTGAGTGGGGTGCCGGTGATTTTTGAAGCGAGTTGGGCGCGATCGATGGTTTGTTTGTCTTCGGTGGGAAGACGCAAGATGACGCCTTTGGCGGGGCGGTAGCGGAACTGGTTGCTTTCGCATTTGAGTTGGGACGGGTCGTGTGACTGGCAGAAGTGAGTCTTCCAGACGTCAGCGTAGTCGGGTTGAGCGCTGGTGTTTTCGTCGGTGATGTGTCTAAAGAGGGAGACGTAGTTGGGGCCGCCGGCTTTTGCGCCTGGGCCGATGCAGGATTGTTTCCAGCCGCCGAAGGGTTGGCGTTGGACGATGGCTCCGGTGATCGGGCGGTTGATGTAGAGATTGCCGGCCTGGACTTTGTCTTTCCAGAGGGTGACTTCTTCCTCGTCGAGAGAGTGGATCCCTGCGGTGAGTCCGTAGGAAGTGGCGTTCTGCCATTCGATGGCTTGATCGAGAGAGTCGGCTCGCATCAGGCCGAGGACCGGGCCGAAGCATTCGGTATGGTGAAACCATGAGCCTGCTTTGACGCCGAGTTTGATGCCGGGGGACCAGAGGGAGGGATCGTCGGTGAGTTGTTTTGGTTCGAGCAGCCACTCTTCGCCAGATTCGAGCGTGGTCAATGCGCGACGGAGTTTTTCGGTGGGGGCAGAGATGGTGGGAGTCACGACGCTGCGCGGGTCGGTCGCCTGGCCGCAAGGGAGGCTGGCGACGGTGTCTCTCAGTTGGCGTCGGAACATGGGGTCGTCGTAGACTTCGGCTTCGAGGATGGCGAGGCTGGCGGCGCTGCACTTCTGGCCGGCGTGGCCGAAGGCGGAGCGGACGAGGTCTTTGATCGCGAGTTCGCGGTCCGCCTGTCCAGTGACAATGAGGGCGTTCTTGCCGCTGGTTTCGGCGTAGAGAGGCAGCGATGGTCGCCAGCTTTGGAACTTGCGGGCGGTCTCGATGCTGCCGGTGAGGACGACGCATTTCACGCGTTCGTCCTTGATCAGTTCGTGGCCGATGCTGTTTTCGCATGGGTAGAAGTGAAGGACGTCTTTGGGGACACCTGCTTGCCAGAGTTGCTGGACGAGGAGCCAGGCGGTGTCGATGGTCGAAGGGGCTGGCTTGAGGATGACGGTGTTGCCAGCCATCAGAGCGGCGAAGACTCCGCCGGCGGGGATGGCGTAGGGGAAGTTCCAGGGGGAGACGATAGTGACGACGCCGAGGGCGTTTGCCTGGACATTCCGAGGGAGTTCTGCGTGTCGGGCATAGTAACGGGCGAAGTCGATGGCTTCGGAGACTTCACCGTCAGCATCGGGAGTCGCTTTCTTACCGCTGACTCGCAGGCAGGCGAGTGTCTGGAAGCGTTGCTCTCGCATGACCATGGCGGCGTTGTTGAGGATCTCGGCTCGACGTGCGTTGCCGAGGGCTTCCCAGGCGGGTTGCGCTGCGGTTGCGGTCGTCAGCATTTCGTTGCGATCAGGGAGCGCGGGGAGCGGAGATGATTTCCAGGTCGCGACTGCGCTATTCAGACGATCGCGATTAGAGGCTTGTGCCCAGTCGGTGTCGGGTTCATTCTCGAACTCTTTCATGCCTGCGGGTTCGACGGCAGAGATGCGTCGACGAGATTCTGCGGTGACGGTCTCGCGTTCCTGCCAGCCTTTGAGGAAGCGTTGTTTTTGTTGTTCCCACTCAGGTGAGCCGGGGCGCATCGCGAACATTTCACGCAGGAAGTTATCGGACGCCGTGTTCTCATCGAGACGACGGACGAGGTAGGCCATTGCGCTGAGGAAATCTTCCTTCTGGACAGCCGGGGCGTATAGCAGGAGGCTGCCGATGCGGTCGCGGACGGCGCGGGCCTGATGGTTGGCCATGCCTTCGAGCATTTCTAGTTCGACGAAATCTTGAACGCCGTTGAGTTCGCGGAGAACCAGCGCGAGGGCGACGTCAAAGAGGTTGTGACTGGCGACGCCGAGATTGACGGCCGCGGCGTGTTCGGGTTGGCAGCCGTATTCCATTTGACGTCGGAAGTTGGCGTCGGTGTCGGCTTTGGTTGGATAGGGGGCAGGATACCAGCCGTGGAGTTCCGCTTCGACGGTTTCCATGGCGAGGTTGGCTCCTTTGACGAGGCGCATTTTGATCGGCACACCGCCGCGAGCGACCCGTTGTTGCGCCCAGTCGGTCAGTTGCTTCTGGACGTTGAATGAGTCGGGCAGATAGGCCTGGAGGACGATGCCGGCGCGGTATTGCATGAACTCGGGCTCGTCGAGAACCTGCTGGAAGGCGTCGACGGTGAGGGCGAGGTCACGGTACTCTTCCATGTCGAGATTGACGAACTTGCCTTTGGCCTGTGCGGCACGGTAGAGGAGTCGCAGGCGTGACTTGATCTCGGTGAGCGTCTGGTCCCAGGCGATGAGATTGATCTGGCTGAAGATCGAAGAGATTTTGACGGAGATATAATTGACGTTTGGATCAGCCAGGTGGGAGAGAACGATCTTGAGGCGGTGCTGGGCTTCTTCTTCGCCGAGGACGGCTTCTCCCAGGTGATTGAGGTTGATGCGGAAGCCGCTGGAGGTACGTCGCTGGAGGTAGCTGCGAAGGGGGGCGGTTTCGCCGGGGAGGATGACTCTCGCGCTGTCGGCGCGCATTTTCTCAGAGACGGCTTTCATGACCAGACCGGGCAGGAAATAACTGGCGGTCGCGCCCAGTCGCATGAGGGTGCGGTCGACGAAGGAAAAGTACTGCGGGACGCCGTATTGTTTGAGCAGGTGACGCCAGCGGCGGGCAACCAGGGATGGCTTGTGACTGCGGAAGACTTCATCGACCATCGAGAAGGTGAATTCCTTGCCCGATTCATCTTTCATCATGCGTGCCAGCTGGGCAGCGTCTTTGCGTTCGGCGCCCGTCTGACCTGCCAGAGCCGTGGTGAGGAGCTGTTCGGCGAGCTCAATGGCCTTCTGGCTGATGGTCGCGGAATTGGCTTGTGGAGCGGTCATGGTTTGACTCATGTCGGACTCGGAGAAGTGAGTGAGGGGAAGCGAGCGTCTGCCAAATCATACGACAGAATCGGAAATGCATCTTGTTCCAAAGTCGTTCAACGGATGACGAAAAAATACAAAACGGAATGGCAGGTTGGTTTTGATTCCTGATGAAAAGAATGTCAGAATCGATTGTCACGATTGCACCTGATGAAAGAGATTATGAAATCGCCTTCCCAACGAGAGATTGTCCTTGCGAGTGCCCCGGGGCTGGAAGCTGCCGAGACGTTGCTGGATTCGGTCAGTGATGTGCTGTTTTGTGTGAAGGATACGGCACGCCGCTATGTCGCGGCCAATGAAGCATTTATCAAACGGACGGGGCTGCGACATCGGAAGGCGTTGATTGGTCGGACTGCTAATGAAGTCTTTCCCGCGATTCTCGCAGCGGGGTATGAGCAGCAGGATGATGAGGTGTTTCAAAAGGGAGTGACGATCCGGGATCGTCTGGAGATGATCACGAAAGCAGATGGGAGCGTCGGCTGGTTCGTGTCGCAGAAGGTGGCGGTGAAGTCGGCGAGTGGGGAGGTGATTGCGCTGGCTGGGATTTCGAGGGACCTGGAGACGTCGGCTTCTTTGGGGTCGGAGTTCGATTCGATTGCCCAGGCGATTGAAACGCTGCACAAGGATTGTGGCGAGCCGCTGCGGATTGAGTCTCTAGCGAAGCAGGCGGGGCTCTCGATGAGTCAGTTTCAGAGGCGGGTCCGGAGTATTACCGGGTTGACGCCGAGGCAGTTGTTGACGAAGGCGAGGATTGATCAGGCGGCGTCATCGCTGCGGACGTCAGGAGAATCGTTATCGCTGATTGCTAATCAGTGCGGGTTTTATGACCAGGCGTCGTTCAGTCGTCAGTTTCATGCGGCGACGGGGATGACGCCGGGGGAGTATCGTCGGGCGTTTGAGCGAGGGTGAGGCAGCGATCGACGGTGGTGCATCGTACAGTGATACATGACCGGGGCATAGAATTCCTGCAGGTTCAGTCAAATCTCTATTTGAACGTTTGCCAAACGAGAGTTGTCGTGTTACTAAGATTGAAGCTGCTCGCTGTCACTTTGTTTTGGATATGAACTTCCTCAATGGGTTTTGCTGATTTTGAATACTGCCTGACTGGCGGGTTCGAGTCTTTGTGCTCCTGTTGAACGTTTCCTGCCAGCATCTTCCCGCCTGAAAAGTGAATTGCTCATGAGCCATCTGCACCGGTGTGTGTGGTCTTGTTGTGTTTTGATTCTGGTCTGTGTCGCGGCGAGGTTGCCGATGACGAACGCTGCTCCTCCTGTCTCTCGGCATACCGAGGGACTGCGTGAGCCGAAGGATCAACTGGTCGCGCTGACGGGGTTGACGATTGTCGTCAAGCCGGGGACGCAGATTGAGAATGGGACGATTCTCATTCGTAATCACAAGATCGAAGCGATCGGGGCGGATGTGACTGTTCCTGCGGGTGCGGAGACGATCGACCTCAAGGGGAAGACGGCGTATCCGGGATTGATTGATGGCTTCACGTCGACGGCCGTTGAATTGTCCGAAGCCGCGAGTTCGCAGGGTTATTGGAACAACAACATCAAGAGCCAGTTGAAGGTGGTGGATGGGCTCAAAGCAGAAGAGGATGTGAACTCTGCTCTGCGAAGTCAGGGAGTGGTCGCGAGGCTGGTGGCTCCTTCGACGGGAGTGATTCGTGGGGTCAGCGCGGTCGTTCAGACCGGAGAAACGCCTGTCGAAGAAGCGATCCTGAATCCGATGGTCATGATGCATGGACGTCTGACGGTGGATCGTCGCGGTGGGTCTCGTGACAGTTACCCGAACTCGCCGATGGGGGCAGTTGCGCTGGCTCGTCAGGCGATGTATGACGCGCAGTGGTATCAGCAGGTCTGGAAGGCTTATCAAGAGAATACGAAGCTGGCGATTCCCGAGCGTAACCTCGCGCTGGAGGCTCTCAGGCCGGTCGTCAACGGGCGGATGCCATTGATGCTGGAGACGCAGAATGAGCTGTTTGCGTTTCGCGCGGATCTGTTTGCCAAGGAGTTCGGCGTTAAGCTGATGCTGCTGGGGAGCGGGAATGAGTATCGACGACTCGATGAAATCGCCAAGCTGAAATGTCCGATCGTGGTGCCGGTCAGTTTTCCGGAAGCACCGAATGTCTCGACGCCTGAGCTGGCCTCTGTTGTCACGCTGGAATCGCTGATGCACTGGGATCACGCGCCAGAGAATCCGGGTCGTCTTTCCAAGGCTGGTGTGACGATCATGTTGACCAGCAACGGGCTGAAGGATCGCAAGAGTTTTCTGAAGCAGCTGAAGCTGGCGGTCGAACGCGGGTTGAATGAAGACAAGGCGCTGGAAGCGTTGACGGTGACGCCGGCTGCGATTTATGGAGTCGAGACGGAACTGGGAACGCTGGAAGCGGGGAAGCTGGCGAGCTTTGTCGTGACCGATGGAAAGCTGTTTGCCAAGAAGACGAAGATCGTTGAAACGTGGACGGGCGGGGCGAGACATGAGTTTGAGACCAAGCCCTCGGAAGAGATTGCTGGTGTGTGGTCGATGAAAGTCGATGGTCCGGCGGACAGCGGGACGAAGGAGTTGCTGCTGGAGCTGAAGGGTGATGAGAAGCTGGCGGCGAAGATTCGTCCTGCGGATAAGACGGACGCGGAGGCTGTCATCACGCTGAAGTCGGTCGAGGATGTTAGCGGGATTGTGACGGGGCAGTTTGAATCGAAGACACTGGGCAGTGAAGGGACGACGCGGCTGAGCCTGGTCATTAATCGTGCCGAGCCGGCGCAATCGCTGGGGACGATCGTGTGGCCGAATGGGGATCTGAGGCGCGTTGAGCTGTCGCCTTCGACGACTGAATTCATGCCGAAGAAAGAGCCCGAGAAGAAGCAAGGCGACGAGAAGCCAGAGGCTGAGCAGGAGAAGAAACCCGAGGAAGAGAAAAAGCCTGAGGACGAAAAGCCTAAGGAAGATGCCAAGCCAGACGGAGAGAAGGCCGATGAGGGGAAGAAGGATGGTGATAAGAAGAAGGACGACGACAAGCCTTCGATTCCATCGAGCTATCCGGTCAACTATCCGCTCGGTGAGTATGGGGTGGAGAGTCCGTTGAAGCCAGCGGGCGTGACGGCGTTTACCAATGCAACGATCTGGACAAGCGGGCCGGAAGGGATCATTCCGAACGGGACGCTGATCATTGATCAGGGGAAGGTGCTTGCTGTTGGTGCGAACGTCAAGATTCCGGCGGGTGCTGTCGTGGTTGATCTCAAGGGGAAGAATGTCACTGCGGGGCTGATTGACTGTCACTCGCATATTGCGACCGATGGGGGTGTCAACGAGAGTGCCCAGGCGATCACGGCTGAGGTGCGTGTCGGTGACTTCATCGACTGCGATGACATTGATATCTATCGTCAGCTGGCGGGTGGGGTGACGACGTCGAACATTCTGCACGGTTCAGCGAATCCGATTGGCGGGCAGAATCAGGTCATCAAGTTCCGCTGGGGGCTGAATGATTCACAGATGAAGTTTGCGCAGGCTCCTCAGGGGATCAAGTGTGCTTTGGGTGAGAACGTCAAGCAGTCGAACTGGGGCGAGCGATTCTCGAGTCGGTATCCGCAGACGCGGATGGGAGTCGAGCAGATTGTTGCTGACGAGTTTGAAGCCGCCAAGTCGTATGCTCGTGAATGGGCTCAGTGGAATCAAGCGAAGAAGGGTCTGCCGCCGCGACGTGATCTGGAGCTCGATGCGATCGTTGAGATTTTGGAGAAGAAGCGATGGATTCACTGTCACAGCTATCGTCAGGATGAAATCATCGCGTTCCTGCGCGTGCTCGAGAAGAATGGTGTGACGATCGGATCGCTGCAGCACATTCTCGAAGGTTACAAGGTTGCGGAAGTCATCAAGGCGCATGGGGCAACGGCGTCGTGCTTTTCCGACTGGTGGGCCTATAAGATGGAGGTGGTTGATTCCATTCCGTACGACGGTGCGATGATGCATCAGCAGGGGATCATTGTCTCGTTCAACTCGGATGACGCCGAACTGGCTCGACGGCTGAATCAGGAAGCGGCGAAAGCGGTCAAGTATGGTGGTGTCTCTCCGGAAGAGGCGCTCAAGTTTGTGACGCTGAATCCCGCCAAGCAGTTGCGGATTGATCAGTATGTCGGTTCGCTGGAGCCGGGCAAGCATGCGGACTTTATTGTCTGGTCGGGGGATCCGCTGTCGAACTTCAGTCGTGTTGAGCAATCGTGGATCGAGGGGACGAAGTACTTCGATCTCCAGACCGATGCTGCGATGAGGAAGACATCGGGAGATCAAAGACAGGCATTGATTCAGAAGATTCTGTCAGGGGGAACGAAGATGCGAGGGGCGGGGGAAGACGATGGCGATCCCTCAGCGTATTGGCCGCGACACGATGAGTTCTGTCATCACAGTCATGATCATGATGATCACGATCATGGTGGGCATTCTCGCTGATTGGCAGCCGATTCTCCTTCGTTTTTCTTCTTCTGACTCAAGACGCGAAAGTGCGATATTCCTATGGTTCGAATACTTTCTTCACTGGTTCTGCTGGCAGGGTTCGCGAGCTCGGTTTATGCCTCTGATGAGATTCCTGGATCGCAGCCGAAGACGCCGATTGCGATTACGCATGCGGTAATTCATCCCGTGACTTCGGGTGTGATCGACGATGCGACGCTCGTTTTCGATAAAGGCAAGATCACTGCGGTTGGTAAAGAGGTCGCGATTCCGCCGAACGCGGTGGTGATTGATGCTAAAGGTCAGCATCTTTATCCCGGGATGATCGAAGCTCACAGCCAGATCGGGCTGACGGAAGTCGCGTCGTTGCGTCCGAGTCACGACTTTCGCGAGACGGGAGAATTCAACCCGAACGTCTCCGCTCATGTGGCGGTTAATCCAGACAGTGAACTGATTCCTGTGACGCGACTCAGTGGAGTACTCGCTGCCCTGAGTGCGCCGAGTGGGCCTCGAATCGCGGGGAACGGGTCGTTGATCGTGATGGATGGCTGGACCTATGAAGACATGACCGTCTCGCCGTCTGCGGTCATGGTCGTGACTCTGCCAGTGTCTTCTCCTTCGGATAACAAAGAGCGTAAAGAGGCGGCGAAGAAAGAACTCGAAGAGTTGGAAGAGTTCATTGAGAAATCACGACGGTATCCCGAGCTACGCAAGTCGGATGCGAACTGGCCTTATGATATTCGACTGGAAGCGATGCAGGACTTCGTGAATGGCAAGCAGCCGATGTTGGTCGAAGCCGACACGATGCAGGAGATTGAGTCGGCGGTCGCGTTTTCGAACAAACACAAGCTGAAGATGATTCTACTGGGGGGATCCGATGCGGCGATGTGTGCGGATCTTTTGAAGAAGTTCCAAGTTCCTGTGGTGCTGTCGGCCGTGCACCGTCTGCCTGCACATCGGCATGACCCGTATGATGCGTCTTACAGCCTGCCGGCGCGTCTCAAGGAGCTGGGGGTGACGTTCTGCATCTCAGGATCTGCCAGAGAAGAGACCTGGAATGCCCGGAACCTGCCGTATCATGCAGGGACGGCTGTCGGGTTTGGTCTGTCGCAGGAGGATGCGCTTGCGTCGGTGACGCTGTGGCCTGCTCAGATCCTGGGGGTCGCGGATCGTATGGGGTCGTTGGAAGTCGGGAAGGATGCGACGTTGTTCTTGTCGACGGGCAATCCGATGGAGACGACTTCTCAGGTCAGCAAGGCGTATGTTCTGGGCAAGCCGATTGATCTGCAGAGTAAGCAGACGCGGTTGTATCAGAAGTATCAGTCGAAGTATGAGCAGCTGCGGGGGCGGTGATCAATGAGGCACCAAGTGAGAGCTTGGTGCCTCTGCAAGTCATTCATCGGTTGATCGCGGATGGCGCCGCTTCTTGTGAGCTTCGCTCACCCAGCCATAAAACGGCTGGGCCACCCCGGAAATGGTGTGGTTACCGGCGGATGACTTGGGGGCCTTTGCCGGTTTGTTTTTCGTAGTAGCCGTCGCCGGCTTTGACGTATTTGGTGAAGCCTTTTTCTTCCAGGTTTTTGTTGCTCATCATCTGCTTTTCCATGCCGGTGACGGCGAAGGCAGAGAAGGTGCGGGCAACGGGGCCGCCGCATTGGGGGCATTTGGTCAGCGGCTCGTCGGAGATCTTCTGGAGTTCTTCGAACTTGTGCTGGCAGAATTCGCAGCCTTCGGCTTCGGTCTGGTATTCGTAGATGGGCATGATGGTGTTCCTGTAGGTTGGGTCGAGACCGTCTATTATACCGTATTGTGCGTCACTTTTATTTTTTCATCGGCCGAAATGCTGTCAAGACATCAGGATTCGTCTCCAGGTAAGCCGCCCCGATCAGGTCCAGGCAGTACGGAATGGCCGGAAAAACCGCTCCTAGGCACTCGCGGATCGCTTTGGGTTGACCTGGGAGGTTGACGATCAGACATTTTCCGCGAATCCCGGCTGTCTGGCGGGAAAGAATCGCGGTCGGGACTTTTTCCAGCGAAACTTTTCGCATGAGTTCGCCGAACCCCGACATTTCCTTCTCGCAGACGGCAAGAGTTGCTTCCGGGGTGACATCGCGTGGTGCAGGACCGGTGCCGCCGGTGGTGACGATGAGGCTGCAATGGTCTTTGTCGGCCATTTGCTGAAGAGCGGATTCGATGGTGGGTTGGTCGTCAGCGATCACGCGGTAGACGGGTTCCCACGGCGACATCAGGATTTCGGAGAGGTATGCCTGGATGGCGGGGCCGCCTTTGTCTTCGTAGACGCCTGCGGAGGCACGGTCGGAGATGGTCAGGATGCCGATTTTTGCGATCATGGGGAACCAAGAGAAGAGTTTGAACCGCAGAGGTCGCGGAGGTTGAGAGGGGTTTGAATTCGCAAAAAGACGAGGGAGCGGAAATGCCTGTTGGGTTGTTTGTAAAATGGAAGTCGGTTAGTGCCTATGCCCCACCCTCATCCGCCCTTCGGGCACCTTCTCCCCTCAAGGGAGAAGGGACAGAATATCACTCCTATTGAGGGTGAAATGGTTAGTAATCATACTTCCGCGAGCCTGATTCGCGCAGGCGGTCGAGTTCGCCGGTTGGGACCTGGAAGGGAGCAAACGAGGTTAGTCCTTCGACTTCTTTGAAATGCTGAAGCGCCCACGTCACGCTCGGGAATGCAAGTTCGTCCCAGGGAATCTGGTCATAAGAGAAGAGTTGCACGTCAAGGCTTTCCGGGCCCGGCGAAAACTCAGGCCTGATCAGGCGAGCCCGGTAGATCAGCTGGACCTGGCTGATACGCGGGATCGAGTAGACGGCGAGCAAGGCGTCGATGGCGATGTGGGCGTTGGCTTCTTCGATGGCTTCGCGGGCAGCCCCCTGCTCTGCGGTTTCGTGGAGCTCCATGTAGCCGGCGGGCATGGTCCAGTAACCCATGCGGGGAGGGATGGCGCGTTTGCAGAGGAGAAATTTATCTTCCCAGGTACAAACGGCTCCCACGATCACCTTGGGATTCTCGTAGTTAATGAAGCCGCAGTCTCGGCAGACGAGCCGCTCGCGATCTTCCCCGGTGGGGATTTTGCGGTCGAAGGGGAAGTCAGGGAGAGAAGGTGCCGACATGGTTTCAATTCGATAGACGACTTGTGAACTTGTTGATCATTATTGTAATCAATCATCAACGAGTCGCCAAAGTGTTTGATGCATTCCCCACGCCAGGTCAAAAGCCATGAATACGAAGACCACAGCCGTTCCCTTCTACCAGACGTGGAAGTTTCGCATTTGCGTCGCGATCCTGGTCTTACTATTCGCTGCGGGAGCCATTGCGTTCCATCAATACGTGCGTTTCATGGGGCTTGCAAACCTGCGTTACGTAACGACGATGATGTTTGACAGCCATATTCGATCTCATATCGAGAAGTACGGTCATTTTCCAACCTGCAAGCCGGTCGAAGAATTTGAATGGCTGACGATCGAAGATGCGATTTGTCGAAAATCCTTCGATCCAGATATGGATGACCTGATAAGAGGCCGAACGTACGAGAATGTGTTGACGTTTGCCAGCGGGCATCAGGAGGCTCGATTTGCATTTCGAAAGGGGAAAACAACGGGCGATTTCGTCGTGGTTCTCCTGATTGACTATCGCAAATCAGAAGTCGAAAGGATCGACCAGCTGATCCGCGAGCAAAAATTTGATGGGAGTGATGGTCTGGAAGCTCTCCTCAAGAGATCCTCTGGCTTTTCCCTCGTCTGCTACCGGAACGAGAAAGAGTATCATCCGCCACCAGAGATTCTGGTTGAATTTTTGAAGGGGTTTGTAACCGGGGATGATCGATCCATCGACTACATCTGGCGAGAGCGGGACGCCGATCGCCTTTCAAAACCACAGTAACCACCGGCATTCTTATGAGCGATCCAGTCATCACCGAGCAGGAACTTCGACGTCAGTATCGACCTGGCTGCCTCTTCGTCGGAACGATCTTTTGCATGCTGCTCGCTGCGGCGCTTTTTTATGGCTATTTCATGTTCAAAGGAATTCTGGTCGGGAATGGGGTTGTGTGGACGAGCAATCTCTATTCGTCCTACCTGCGAGGTTACAAAGAAAAATTCAATGAATATCCAACGTGTCAGCCAGTCGATGAATTTGCGTGGTTGAGTATTTCGGACGCGATCTGTCGAGAGAAATACAATTCACAGCAAGACTCGCCAGAGGTGTGGCAGGGGGTTCCCTACGATGAGTTTTTGGATTAGGACGACGATACAATTCGAGTCGCCATTCGTCAGCAGAACTCCGGTCACGAAGGATTTTGCCTGGTCTACTTCCATGGCTTTGGTGAGGATGTGATTCGAGAGATCGATGAGGCCGTTCGATCGGGTCGCTTTCGCGGTAGCAATAGTTTGGAGAGTTTGCTGAAAGAGAATCGAGGCGAGCTACAGAATCGTGATCCATTGACTGACGCAAAACCCAAGAGTTAATTGCGTTCTGGCTTCACTCTCCCCGACGGTTTGATAAAGTAATGTCGATGTATGCCTTTACTTTGTCGACTGCCAGCCAACGGGCTGATGGATGGGGAATGTCTTTGATGAGAACTTTTCGCTGCTCGGGTGTTGTGTGTCTGTTGGCGCTGTTCGGGGTGATGGGGACTGCGTCTGGTCAGGAGGCGAAGCAGACCTTCGTCAATCCGATCTATGCGGGGCAGGATCCGTATCTGATGAAGGGGCCGGATGGGGCGTACTATCAGGCGTCGAGCATCAATAAGGATCGCGGGATTGCGGTGTATCGAAGTGAGGGGCTGACGACGCGTGGGGTTCGTCGTATTGTTTATCGGGCACCGGATGAAGGGCCTTATCGGGCGGAAGTCTGGGCTCCGGAGATTCATTATTTCGATGGCAAGTGGTGGATCTATACGTGTGCCGATGATGGGAACAATGCCAATCACCGGATGATTGTATTGCAGGCTGAGACGGATGATCCACTCGGGAATTATCGACTCCTCGGCGAGATCAAGACCCCCGGCTGGGCGATCGACGGGACCGTTTCGGTCTTTCCGGACGGGAAGCGTTATTGCATCTGGTCAGCCTGGCCAGAGGGAGTTCCTGCGGATTCCACTCAGCACCTGCTCATCTCGGAAATGGAATCTCCCACGAAACTGACCGGCCCCATTGTCGACCTCTCGACGAAGATGTATCCCTGGGAGACGGCTGGTCGTCCTTCGGGGTTGAATGAAGGTGCACAGGTCGTTCATCGTGATGGGAAGACGATGATTATCTACGCCGCGAGTGGTTCGTGGACGCCGGATTATTGCTTTGGCTTGATGACGCTGGAAGGGGAAGATGTCCTCAACGCGGCTTCATGGGTCAAGCAGTCGGAGCCGTGGTTTTCGAAGGCGAACGATGTTGCAGGGCCTGGGCATGGTTGCCTGATCGCATCACCAGATGGCAAGGAAGACTGGCTGGTCTTTCACAGTTCGATTGATCCCAAGGGATCATGGAATCGCTGTGTCAATCTGAAGCAGGTTCATTGGGATTCGAAAGGAATGCCGGTTGCCGGGAAGCCGACGAAGTGGAGCGAATCTGTGGGCGTTCCATCGGGTGAGCCTGCACTGGAATCGGGTGAGGCAATCACAGATGGTTTTGAATCTGCTGACCGCTGGAACCTGCTCAACTTCTTCAACGGCAACACGGTTCGCTTTGAGAACGGGGAGTTGCAGATTCGCGGTGACGCGGATCGACGGTTTGGTGATAAAGCGATGTTGCGAGGAGTCAGTTATGACGACTTCGAACTGACGACGGCTCTCCGCATCGAGGCGGGCGAAGGAACGGCGGGCGTTGTGTTCCGTGCACAGAATGTGGGGATCGGGCGGTTCAACTTTTCGGGGTATGTCGCTGAGCTGACGGCAGATGGTGAACTGATTCTCTCACGCTGCAATGGTCACAAGCTCGATACCCTGCAGAAGACCAGCGTCAAAGTCGAAACCGGAACGTGGTACGAACTGACTGTGACCGCCAAGGGGGAGACCATCACTGCAGCGCTGGTGGGTGATGCGAAAGTCACTGCCCAAGACGGTCGGTATCAGAGTGGACAGGTTGGCGTTCGGGTGGATGGGGTGAAGGCTGGGTTTAAGGGGTTCTCAGTGACACCCTGAGAGGTTAGATAGACCTTTCATTCTGCATTGGTATCGATATCCTGAAGTCAGAGTTAATTCTTGTTCAGTCGGCTGAAAGGAACTACCGGTGCGGGATCTGTCATACGAATGTTGGAAGCTGAGTTTCCTACTCGCGTTCATCCTGACGATGGTGCCTGTGGCTCATGGGCAGGCACCTCAAGTCAAGAACGACTCTATTGAGAATCCGGAACCCCTCATCGTCGACTTCGGCGATGGGCATACGCTGGAGTTCGTTGGGATCACGAAGAACACTGCGAAAGCAGAAGAGGGCTGGCGGCCGGATGGGAAGCCGTTGGAGAAGCCGGGGTATTGGAAGTCGACGATCGTGCTTCACGGAGGAAATACTTCCGGGGCCTATACAGAAAACGGCGAGCATCCTGAGCCGGATGAGAATGCGCTGGATTTTCTGTTTCGTTGGAAGGGGCTGAAGGCTCAGCCTTCGATCACTTTCGAAATGCCAACGACAGGTTCCAGCTTTCATAACAATCCGGTGGAGGACCCCTATCAATTGAGAGTCAGTGGGCGACTGCGAGAAGCGCCCGCACCAGGGACAGGGCTTTTGACACCGGCTCATGCAGTCGCTGTCGGATTTACAGATCAGCCTTGGGGACCATGGGTGAAGATCTCACCCGAAGGAAAAGTCCTGAATCCGATTCAGGGGGACGATCCTTATGCGTCAACTTACAAGTTGATCGAAGTGCTAGGATCAGCGCCACCAGAAGAGCGAGTACCGGGGGTGAATCAGGTCGTGATTCGCCAGCCAAGTAGCAACAAAGACCCGAGCGATGAGTGGCATCATTATTCGTTCGAGTTTCGTGGCATCGATACTGATGGCAAGGAGCACTGGGCGATGATGATGACAGGTCGAAGCGATGGCGGGGCGTTTCAAACCTGCGAGTACGGATTATCACGACCGCTGCCGGAGGGGAAGACGTTTTCTCATTACGAGTATCGCGTCAGGCCTTATAAGTATTGGGTCACGTTCGATCATGTTTCGATGAAGGCGGGTGAGGTGACGGAGCCGGGGTTTACGGCGCGGGTTTGGCCGTAGGGCTGAGAGAGTGTCTGGGGTCGATTCGTGAGGTGGAAGTCTTCGAGTGCCTATGCCCCACCCTCATCCGTCAGCGAAGCGCCGCCACCTTCTCCCCTCAAGGGAGAAGGGACGATGTTATGGCATGTGAACTTCGCAGAGTTCCCTCATCCGACCTCGACTGTATTTAGTTGCGAACCTGAGGTTCGACTCGGCCACCTTCTCCCCGGGGGAGAAGGGACGGGATTTGAGTGAAGCTTTTCCCGGCTTATTTGCGGATGGGGATGTGGTCGCAGCCGACCCATTTGCGGAGGACTTCGGGGATGGTGACGCTGCCGTCGGGTTGTTGGTAGTTTTCGAGGACGGCGATTAATGCGCGGGAGACGGCGACGGCGGTGCCGTTGAGGGTGTGGACGAAGCTGGTTCCTTTTTGGCCGGGGGATTTGGTGCGGATGTTGAGGCGACGGGACTGGTAGTCGGTGCAGTTGGAGGTGGAGGTGACTTCGCCGTATTCCCCTGCGGTGCCGCGGCCGGGCATCCAGGCTTCGATATCGTACTTCCGGTAGGCGGGGCCGCCGAGGTCGCCGGTGCAGATGTCGAGGACGCGGTACGGGATGCCCAGACCCTGGAAGATCTCTTCTTCGATCTTCAGGATCATCTCGTGGTACTCGTTGGAGATGTTCATGTCCGCTGCGGTGAAGCCGAAGATTTCGACCTTGGTGAATTGGTGGACGCGGTAAATGCCGCGGGTGGCTTTGCCGTGGGCGCCGGCTTCGGTGCGGAAGCAGTGGGAGATGCCTGCGACTTTGACGGGGAGTTTTTCGTAGTCGAGGATTTCGTCTTTGAGCATGCCGCCGAGGGTGATTTCTGCGGTCGCGACGAGGGAGAGGTCAGTCCCAGCGACGGAGTAGATCTGGGTTTCGTCGCCGCGTGGGTTGAAGCCGATGCCTTCGAGAACGGAATCGCGGGCGAGGTCGGGGGTCGTGACGATGGTGAAGCCGTGGGCGCGGAGTTTTTCGACAGCGTACTGGACGAGGGCGAGTTCGAGGAAGCAGCCTTCGTTTTTGAGGAAGTAGAAGCCGTGGCCTGCGACCTTCGAGCCCCCTTCGAAGTCGATGATGTCGAGTTTTTCGTTGAGCTCGACGTGGTCTTTGGCTTTGAAGTCGAAGGTCGGCTTGTTGCCCCATTCTTTGACGGTGACGGAGAGATCTTCGGTGGCGCCGACGGGGGCGTCCGGGTGAGTCATGTTGGGGATGCGGGTCTGAATGCTGCGGAGTTCTTCATCGACTTCGCGGGCCTGGGCTTCGAGGGCGGCGATCTCTTCTCGCAGCGATTTGCCCTGGGCGATGAGGGTTTGTTTTTCAGCGGCGTCTTTGGTCGTCGGGATTTGTGCGGAGACCTGCTTCTGGGCGACTCGTTTGTCGTCGGTGGTGACGATCAGGGATTTTCGTTGATCGGCCAGCGTGACGAGACGTTCGAGATCCACCTTCACGCCGCGGTTAGTGCAGTTCTGGGCGACGAGATCCTTGTTTTCGCAGATGTATTGCAGATCGAGCATGATGTTATGGTGAACCTTGAGAAAGTGTATCCTATCGGTGATTCCGGTTGTTGTATCGATTCGGGCAAAAGTCGGCAAGCGGGGGTGAGGGGATGGGGGATCGTGGTGAGGGGGTCACAAGAAAAGGTAGCCCGGGTTGCGGCAACGCGGGGAGTGCCGTTTCGGCACGAAGGGAAGCGGGGAATGGGCGTCTAACGCGAAGGTGACGGTGATTCTTGCGGCTTCGCCGTCCGGGTTGGGACAACCCGGACTACCCGGTTTTGTGAAACGAAAAAAGCCGCCAGTGTTGAGTTGGCGGCTTTGGAGTGAATTGATCAACTCGTCGATTATTCGCGGCTGTTAAGGAACTGCAGGATGTACCAGAACAGGGTTGCGATTGAAGAGAACAGAGCCAGTGAGGCACCGACGTAGGCGTCAGTCGGATAGCGATGGAGGATTTCTGAGGTGTTGAAAAGGATGTATCCAGACATCAGGAGCATCATCGCACCGATAAACCAAGTTCCCGGAACGAAACCGCCGAAGATAGATCCGGCGAGAATAGTTCCTAAGGCAACCATTCCTGCAACGAAGAGGAATGTTCTCAGAAAACCGAAATCGGCTCCCGTCATCATGACGACTGCAGTCAGGGCACCGAAGGTGATGACCGTGAGACAACCAGCTTGAAGAATGACGTCAAAACCGCCACCAAAGTGAGCGACGATAAACAGTAACGGAACGAAGATCAGCGATTGTGCGACCACGTAAAGAGCCAAGCCTGCATACTGAGTGGATTTTGATGCGCCGCTGTAGGCCCAACGATCTGCCAACCAGCCGACTCCCATGAAAGCAGCCAGTACCAGCCACCAGTTTTGCGCCGCTCGCAACATGAAGTTGACAATCGGAGGCGTATTGATGAAGACGGTTGTCAACATCACAAACGCAATGATTGCACCCATCAGGTGTAAGTAAGTGTTTCGCAGAAAAATAGCACGGGCATCAGCAGTGGCTTCAAAAGCCATGACATCATTGGCGCCGGATTGGCGGGCGTAGTAGTTTTCGTTATTGGCACTCATGGCAGTTTCCCGTCTTTTGGAGATCAAGCGTAATTAGGAGAGCGCGGTATTGCTTCATCTGCAGTACCTGATTTGTCATTTTATCATCAGCGGTCGAGGCTGCTAGATGTGTTTGGCTGTATACCGACACATTTTTCGATATTTAATGGCTGTGCGGATGGTTGTGAGCGTCATCGCAGCCACCGCTTTTAGCGGCTTTCTTTGCCAGCTCCTGCTGGATGCAGTCCTCGAACTTTTTGCGACACTCTGGTGTCAGGCAGTCGTCGGGATATTGCTGTTTGAGGAAGTGCTCGATCTGCTCTTCTGTGAGGCATTTGGAGCTACTCACGCCATCGACTTTTTCCACGCAGAGCTGGTAGTCTTTGCAAGGTGGGCACATGGCGAAGTGAAGCCAAAGAGAAGACTTCTCTTTCAGCGTGAGTTTCCGGTGCTGAGACTCGGAAACTAATCGGGCGACTTCACAACAGCTCAACATGGTCATTCAGGTATCGGTTAAAGGACGTTTGGAATTCAGAGCAAACTTACTAATCAAGTTCGATATGTTGGATCAAACCTTACAGAGTCTTGGGGAGATGAGAGGGAAACGGGGGAGAATGAGTGCATGACGTGTGATAAGGCATTGGAAGTCTTCCAGTGCCTATGCCCCACCCTCATCCGCCCTTCGGGCACCTTCTCCCCTCAAGGGAGAAGGGACGAGAGAGTAAGGGATCGGGCACGATGAACTTTTATCATAGCTGGGAGTGAACGGGCATCAATTCTGGTTTGTCGAAATCGTGATGTTTCGTGAAAACGTGTGAAATGGGTCCAGCGTGAGAATCCATCACCGCGTAAATCGTTTACTTAGCGTTCCAAACGTGATACCGTTGACCTGCATCTGACCGGTTTCGCAAGCAATCACAATTGTGGATTGAGGCGTGACTGGCGATGAACACCTTCAGTAGTGAAAATTTTCCTTGATGTCGATCGAGCCAGACGAGACGACGAAGACTCAGCCCACCGACCCGGCGACCTGGGTCGATGAGTTTGGAGACTTTTTTTACCGCTTTGCTTACAGTCGCCTGCGCGACCCCAACTCCGCTGAGGAAGCCGTTCAGGAGACGTTTGTCGCGGGGATTCGCTCTTTCGGAACGTACGAAGGGAAAGCGACGACTCGTAACTGGCTGATGGGAATTCTCAAACGCAAGATCATTGACATCATCAGACAACGTCAACGGGCCTCGAATATCAGCGGGATTGATGGCGAAGCCGATCCGGAGCAGGTGCTGTTTGATTCTTCGGGACACTGGCGTCGGAATGCGACGGCGTGGGCGAATGAGCCTTCGAAGAATATCCATTCGGGCGAGTTATGGGATGTCGTTCAGAAGTGCCTGACGAAGCTGCCGGTGGGGCAGAGTGATGTGTTTACGCTGAGTGTGATCGAAGGTCTGGAGACGCAGGAGATCTGCGAGCAGTTGGGGATCACGGAATCGAATTTGTGGGTGAGGCTGCACCGGGCGAGGATGCAGTTGGCGCAGTGTGTCGGGCCGTTGTGGAAGGGGTTGTAGGGTTGATGGCGTTTGGGGAGGAGACTGGAACGCAGAGGTAACGGAGTGAAGCAGAGATCGCAGAGAAGACCGGGAAGTGACTGCGCGAACATGCATTAGACCATGGGTTAGGTGATCGTTACGGCAGGTCGATTGTTACTCGACTTCGCGGGTTATTACTTGTGCTCTGCGCTCCAGACTTGCCTCGTGACGGGTGGCATTGATGATGTGGGAGCTTGCTGACATTTCTGGGGGCTGACTGCGAAAAAAATGGGAGTTTTAACGGATTTCCTCGTGGGATTGAGCTATACCGTAAGTAGGTGACACTCTGGAAAGTGGGTGGATTCGGTATTTGGGGGCGAGTTTTGTCCCTCGTGAGAATCCCCTGCCCCTTTTGTCGCGTGATTGTTCGACTGGCGGACTGCTCTGGTAGCGGTGTCGTCACGGGTTTGAAAATAAAGGTTTGAAGATGACGGTTCGTTCTACGTTTGCTCTCGCGGCTATTCTTGTTTCGTCGCTGGCGTTGCCGGCCTGGATGATGGCTCAGACGGAGAAGCCCGCGGACAAAGAGTCTCAATCCAAAGTGGATGAGAAAACGGTCCTGCCGCCGAGCATGATGCCTGTGGTGGAAACGGGGGCGGAGGCGTTTTTGAAGTCGCATCCAGAGTACGATGGTCGCAATACGATTGTCGCGATTTTTGATACCGGTGTTGATCCGGGAGCTGCGGGGTTGCAGAAGACAAGTACCGGGCTGCCCAAGGTCATCGACATTGTCGATGGGACGGGGAGCGGCGATGTTGAGATGAAGGATGAAGTCGAGTTCAAGGCCGAGGGTCTCAAAGGGAAGACCGGGCGTGCGTTGAAGCTGGGTGAGTGGAAGGTTCCGTCGGGCAAGGTTCGGCTGGGGATGAAGGTGGCGTATGACTTCTTCCCGAATGATCCTGGCAGTGGAGAATTGGTACAACGTCTTCAGGAAGAACGTGCGGAAGCATTTCTCAAAACGCAGCAACTGCGGATTGCTGCTATTCAAACGGAACTGGATCAGTTCAATGAGGCTCATCCTGATCCAAGCGACGAGGATAAATCACACGTCAAAGAGTTGAAGGCGCGGATTGATCTGTTGATGAAATTGGCGGGGGATTCTGGTGATCTCGGGCCGGTGTTTGACTGTGTCACGTTCCATGATGGCGAACGCTGGAATGCGGTCGTTGATACCGATGAAGATGGGGATCTGGCGGAGGAAGCGGTGTTGACTGAGTTTCGGGTCAAGCAGCAGTGGGATACGTTTCCTGCTCCGGCGAATCTGAACTTTGGTGTCAATATTTATGATGAGGGGAAGCTGCTGTCGATTGTTGCGGATTCAGGGGCTCACGGGACTCACGTTGCGGGGATCGTGGCGGCGAATTATCCGGAGCGTCCGGAGCTCAACGGGGTTGCACCTGGGGCACAGATCGTTTCGGTGAAAGTGGGAGATCCTCGACTGTTTGGGATGGAGACTGCGCCAGGACTTGAACGCGGAATTCGTGCGGTGCTGGATAACAAGTGTGATTTGATCAACATGAGTTTTGGTGAATCGGCTGCCGTCCATAATGCAGGACGGATCGTCGAGATGTATCGGGATCTGGTGGATGAGCACAACATTACGTTTCTTTCGAGTGCAGGAAACAGCGGGCCTGCTTTGACGACGGTTGGGGCACCGGGAGGGACGACGTCTTCGATTATTGGTGTCGGAGCCTATATCTCACCGGAGATGATGCGGTCCCAATACAGTACGATTGAAGAACAGCCGGGGGCGCCTTATACGTGGTCCTCGCGCGGGCCGACGATGGATGGGGATCTAGGGATCGATATCTTTGCACCGGGTGGGGCGATCAGTCCGATTCCGACCTGGACGCTGCAGAAGCATGAGCAATACAACGGGACGTCGATGGCGTCGCCGAATGCGTGTGGGTGTATTTCGTTGCTGATTTCAGGAGCGAAGGCAGAGGGATTGAACTTCACGCCGGAAGTGATTCGCAAGGCGATTCAGAACACGGCAGAGAAGATTAAGAATGTCGAAGTGTTTGCACAGGGGCCGGGGCTGATTCAGGTTCCTGGGTCTTGGGATTATCTCAAGACAAACAGCAAGAAGACGGCGACTGAGAAACGCTTTTACTTCAGCGTGCCGGAACTTGCGAACGCGCGAGGCATCTATCTGCGAGAAGCCAGCGATGTCGTTGGCGATCGGATGTTTAAGGTCTTCGTCGGTGCAAAGTTCAATGAGAAGGCGACCAATGAAGAGAAGATTGCATTTGAGTTGCCGCTGCGGATGGAATCGACCGTGCCCTGGGTCAAGTCGGGTGATTACACGCTGTTGACGCATGGGCAGAATACGATCGATGTGAAGGTTCTTGCGGGTGACCTCGAAACGGGGGCACATTATGGGCAGGTCAATTTTTATGATGCAGAAGATCCTGCTCGTGGCGTTTTGTTCTTCCTGCCGGTGACTGTGATTAAAGCACAGCCGTTGGAGAAGCAGGAACTGGCGGGTGATGTTGTGATCAAGCCGGGGTTTATTGAGCGTCTGTTTGTGAATGTTCCGAATGATGCGACCTGGGCTCGTCTGCGGATCAAATCGGAAGGAACGAACATCGCTAAGACGATCAATCCACACACGATGCAGCTCGTCAATGGGAAGCACTTTGAGGCGCTGGAGAGCAGTGAGTATCTGAAGGTTGAACCTGGCAAGATTTCGGAAGTGCAATTCAAGGTCGTTGGTGGGCGTACGCTGGAAATTGCGTTGACGCAGTACTGGAGCAGCCAGGGGAATACGAAGGTTTCTTACCGACTTGAGTTTGGCGGGATTAAGCCAGATCAAGAACTACTCGCGTTGACGCAGGGGCAGGGAGTGACACCGGTTGATCTGACTCTTTCCGGGGAGAGCCCGCTGAAGGAATATATCACGCTGTCTCCTGAAGGAGAGCTGACGACGCTGAGACACTTCGTGATGCCATCGTCGCATGAGCTTGTGCTCCTGCCAGTCGATCGATTTCAGACGGCGAAGGGGCTGCCCATTTATGAGCTTCGTTTGAAGTATGAGTACAACCTTGAGGAAGCCCAGAGCGTCACGCCGATTCTGCCACGACTGGAAGACCTGCTGTATGATTCACCTTATGGGCCCTACCAGTTCACCGTGACAAACAGCAATGACAAGGTGGTGGGGTTCAATGACCTGTTCCCGGATTCGCTCGACCTCCCTGCGGGGGACCTGAAATTTGAATTCCGGATTCGTGGCGAGAAGCGGTCTCAGCTGGAGGCGTTGAGCAAGACGCCGATGGCTTTGGATACGGAACTGGATGCGCCTGTCGGGTTGTCGTTCTATACGTCGCAGGTTGCGTTCGCGTCGGGTAAGAAAGGTGTTTCGGGGACTCTTCGACCGGGGGCAGAGCGACGCATTTTTCTGGGTGAACCGGATCAAAAGAGCCTGCCGAAGGATGTAAAGCCGGGGGATGTTCTGATCGGTTCGGTCACGTATGAGAAGGACTCGAATGACAGGGCAGCTTCGCTGACTCGGCCGGAAGGATTTCCGGTGATGTTCATTGTTGAAGAGGGAGCGGAAGAAGGCTCGTCATCGTCGTCGGAGAGCGTGAAGCTGAGCGGGGACAATGTCGATGCGAAGCTGAAGTCACTGGATGAGAAGGTTTTTGAGTATCAATTGAAAGCGCTCAAGGGGCTTTCCGTCGAGAAGGACAAAGAACTGTTCGACGCGGTTTATTCCAAGCTTAAGACGACCAAAGACGATGCCGAGTTGGCGAAGATTCGACTTGATTTCCTGAATCAGAAGCCGGGGCGTTTGAAGCGTCTTGATGAGATTATCGCGGCTGCTGATGAGGTGATCGCGAAGATCGATCAGGAGAAGCTGGCGGCTTACTTCGGTAAACGACACGAAGATGATGATGACGCAGCCGAGGAAATGGACGATCAGAAGGAGATGCTGATTGATGCTCTCTACAGCAAAGCACGGGCGATTGCCTGGCGTGAACTTCCGGAAGTCACGAAGGACAAGCCGATTGCCGATCAGGCCAAGCAGGATGAGGAACTCAAGACGGCTTACGACAATTTCAAAGCCTGGGCAGATCCGGCTGATGAAGAGTACTTCCTGTTGAAGGTCCGTATGGAAACTCGCAAGAAGGACTATGCGGCTGCGATCGAGACGTTGAAGTCACACATGGATGACGAGACACCTTCGAAGCAGCATCTGGAGAAACTGCGCGATCTGTATGGCGATCTTGGCTGGGACGACCTGCGCGAGATCGTTCAAACGCGGTTGCTGATTGACTACCCGGGGTATGTCGAAGACGAGAACGAATAGACCTGCGGGAAATCTTCATCCAATCTTGATCAACTCCTGTTTGCGATGTCGGAATTTCTGTGTTAGCAAAGAAGCACGTCACATCATCAAATGTGACGTGCTTCTTTTGTTTGGCTGAACATCCCTTGTCGAGAACGCGGCTTTTCATGATTCGATCTTTAGATGCTGTTCGAAAAATGGACTGGCATGGAATGATAGCAGCGATAATGGGAGGGCGAGGCTCCGTCCGAGCCGCTTCAACGACTTGCGAAACTTCCGCCACGCACGCGACGATGATGGCCACGATCGTTTTGGGTCCTCCTGCACTACATTCGATGTCAATCAAGCGTTGTGCGATGGCAACGCAGGACAGCGGCTCGGACGGAGCCACGCCCTCCCCTGGAGATGTGATTCATTCTGCGGGCAGATCCTTCCTGCTGGTCGCGTTCCTGCTGCTTTCTGGCTGTCCGCAAAATGCTTCGAATGAGCGAGTGGTGTCGAAGGCGGAATCGACAGATTCATCGGCGGTGGCAGAGGAGGCAGCCAAGGCTGCTTTCGAGAAAGCCTGCGATCGCTATCACATTCCTGAAGATACAAAGCCAGAATCGCACGCAAGAATCGTTCATGAGTGGCCGAGTCTTTACGGGCCATATCACAACAGCACATCGCTGGAAGAAGAGATAGAACCGCCGGGCGCTGGGACGATGCCGACAGTGCTTTGGGAAAAGCAAGTCGGTGCAGGCTATAACGTGCCGTTGATCAAGAATGGACGGGTCTACGTTCATGATCGAGTGGGCGACGATGAGCGGGTGGTCTGTTTTGATGCGGTGACGGGAGACGAGGTCTGGGAGAAAACCTGGGTGACGGATTATGTCTGTCCCATGAAATACAGCAGCGGGCCGTATGCGAGTCCGTGTTGCAGTGAGTCGTCCATCTATGTCTTCAGCACGCAGTCGCAGTTGATCTGCATGACGCTGGAGACGGGCGAGGTCGTCTGGCGGCGTGATCTGCAGGCGGATTATGAACCGGAGAAACTGCCGTTTCCCGTTGGGGCGAGTCCGCTGGTCGTGGGGGAACGGTTGTATGTGAATGTGGGGGGAACAAAAGGGACATCAAGTGTCGTGGCATTTAACGCGTTAACGGGTGAGACGATCTGGACGAGTCTGGATGATGGACGAAGTTTTGCGACTCCTCGTTACGCAACGATCGGCGGTGTCGATCATCTTGTTGTCTTTACGGACAGTTATTTGTCGTCGTTGAATCCCGAGAATGGTCAGACGCGGTGGGCGTTTGAGTTTGGAGTCAAGAAAACGCAGGACCGGTTCAATGCGGTGACACCGTTGATTGTGGGGAATCGCGTTGTGGTGGCATCGGGGCCAGGGGCGGGGTCGTTGTGTATCGAGATGCAGGCGGATGGGTCGGCTAAGGAGATGTGGCGAGAGCGACGCAATCTTGACAGTCAGTTTAACAATCTCGTCTGTGTTGAAGACATGGTGTTCGGGTTCACTTCGTCACGGATCAACCAGGCGGAGTTCCGATGTCTGTCACTGGATGACGGCGAGGTTCGCTGGGCCTACACGTCGGATTTGTATCGAGGGACGTCGATCGCGGTGGATGACAAGCTGATTCTTCTGGGCGAAAGTGGCGATCTCATCGTGCTGCAGATCAATCAAAAAGAGCCCACTGTGATCTATGAATCGCCCGAACCTGTCCTGGGGAAGCCGTCGTACTCTGCCCCTGCACTTTCCAACGGACGTCTTTACCTGCGCGACGAGACGATCCTGAAGTGCATCTCACTGCGGTCTGACCTTACGTCTTCACGCGACGAGTCAGTTCCTTCTCGGCCCAGACCTGCAGTTCTTCGCGGTGAATCTTGACGTTGTGACGTCGGTCGACCGGGAACGAGCGGTGGAAGAGGAAGGTATCGATCGATGCGGTCAGTTCTTTCTCGCGGGCCAGGGAGCGGAGTTCAGCGGCGAATGCGGCTTGTTCTTTAGCCGAGTGTGGAAACTGTTTGGCTTCGGGTTCGATGATGATGATGGGTTTTTGACGTCCTTCTGCCCCCATGCCAACGAGTGCTGCTCGATAGACACGGGAGTGTTCGAGGAATGGGGACTCGACGCAGATCGAGTACATGGGGCCACTAGTCGTTTTGACGATGTGGGCTTTGCGGCCGCAGAACCAGAGGTTGCCGTCATCGGAGAGATAACCGACATCGCCCATGCGATGCCAGAAGGAATCGCCGTCCTGAATTTTGGCCAGTCGTGTTGCGTCGGGTTTCTGGTAATACTCGCGCGTGACGGAGGGGCTTTGGACGATGATTTCGCCAATCTCGCCCGGGTGGCATTCACGGACCTCGTTGATTGAGGCGATGGGGCCGTCTGTGATCTCGATGATCTTGACGTGGACGTGAGGGAAAGGTTTGCCGACGCAGGTGCCGGCGCCGTTGCTGGTTTGCTGCTGTGTGCGTTTCAGGATGTCCTGATGAGGGATCGAACAGATGGGAAGTGCTTCGGTGGCGCCGTAGGGTGTGTGAAGCGAAGCGGCTTCTGGCAGGGCTTCGTTCATGCGGCGCAGGACATCGAGCGGGACGGCTGCCCCTGCGCTGAGGGCACGTTTGAGGGTCGGGATCTTGATGCCCTTCTCCTGGCAGTAACGACCAATGCGGTTCCAGAACGCGGGGGAGCCAAAGGCCTGCGTGATGCCTTGATCCTGTGCGATACGGAGGATCTTCCGCGGATCGACCTTGGCGGGCTTGGTCGGGTTCATGTCGGGGATGACGGTCGTCACGCCCATTGCGGAGTTGAAAAGTGCAAACAGCGGGAAGCCAGGAAGGTCGATCTCGCCAGGCTGGATCTGGTAATGATCTCGGAGCAGATCGACCTGAGCGTTGAACATGCCGTGTTCGTAAAGGACGCCTTTGGGAGTGCCCGTCGAGCCTGAAGTGAAGATGATGGCTGCGGGGTCGCGCGGGCTGGTCTGGGGAGTTGCGTAGTCTTCGTTGCCGAGGGCGCGGATCGACTCGTACGAGTAGGCGCCGCTGAAACGCTCGGAACCGACAACGAGATTAAAGATCGCTTTGGGGAAGTGACGTGACTTCAACCTGCGGATCATGTGAACCAGCGGAATGGCTGCGAAGCCGTCCGGCTCGACTTCACGCAGGCAGTTCAGAATGTTGGTGCGTCCCATGCCCGGGTCAATAAGAACGACGATGGCGCCCGTGCGGAAGATTGCGAATGTCAGCGCGATGAACTCCAGGCCTGGAGGCACCATGAGGACAATCTTCTTGCCGGGGCCGACGCCGAGTTTGCGCATGCCGTCTGCGAGGCGGTTGGCTTCATGATGGAGCTGTGCGAACGTCAGATGGGAATACGTGTAACGCCCGATCCAGTCGCGGCCTGCCGGTTTGACGACAGCGCGTTGATGAGGATATTTGCGAGCAGACTCAGCCAGTCGATCAGCGATGTTCATGGCGTTACTTTAACGCATGTGGTGGCGTCTGAGAATCAAAGAAGAGCGCGGGTTGTGGGACAGCGTTTGTGGAACGTGGGTTGCGCGTTCAACTGGGGTCAGCTAGAAATCCTGACCCCAGCCACCCCCGGGGGAATCTTGTGTTCAATAGTTTGATGACTATTGTGAGCACAATTTGTGCGGTTCGCGGAGCCTCACCGGCACCCTACAATCAGAAGTGACCGTCGTTTAGTGGAAGGGGCGCTGGTTGTGGTTGCGGCGCATCTGGTTGACCATCTGGAACGCGCGGGGTTCGAGCTTGAGGAGTTTAATGAGCTGTGACGAGGAGATGGCGAGTCTTTCGCAGGCGAGTTTCCAGTCGTCAGGATAGGCGGACACGACGTCGAGTGCTTCGCTGAGGATGGCGCCGAAGTCGCGGTGGACAGGGTTGATCTTCAGTTTTCCGCCGTCGCAGCGGTTTTTCCACAAGGAGGAGGTCGTGACGCTTGGTTCTTTGCGGACAAAGAGGGCCAGTTCGATGCGCAGACGTTTCAAGGCATTGTCGCGGTTCTCAAGCTGCTGGCGTGCTTCGGTTGCTTCTCCGAGGATGCCGGTGGGCAGATGCGTGAAGCAGACTGCGGTGTCGGTCTTGTTGCGATGCTGGCCGCCGGGGCCGGAGCCTCGCTGCGTTCGCATCTGGCAGACGTTGAGCAGGTCATCATCGGACAGACAAGCCGGATGGACATTGGCCCCCGACGAGTTTTCGAGGGAATCACTCGTCGGGTTCAGGTGCATTATTCTTCCGTCGATTCGGGCATTTTACTCGGGATCAGCAGTTCCGGCTTGTCGATGACCAGGTAATGTCCGTGGTCTGCTGTGACTATGAGGAGGGTTTCTTCCCAGTTGCTGTTTTTCTCGACCCAGTCGGTGACGGTCTTCACGGCGTCATCGCCACTGAGGACGGCGCCGATGGAATTATCGATGTTGTTGTCGTGATTGGCCCAGTCGACATCCCCTGCTTCGACCATCAGCCAGAACGGCTCGTCTTTAGCGGACAGAACTTTCAGAGCTGCGGATGTGAAGTGACTCAGGGTCGGGTTTTCGCGGATATCTTCGGGTGTATATTCTTCTGTCTTCTTGGTCCGGCCTAAAGTCGGGTTGAAATTTCCATCTGCTGTCTGAAATGGCAAGTGTGAACTGCTCGTACCGAAGAAGCCGAAGAGACGCTTGTTCGTCTCGATGGCATCGTCCGCGGCTGAGAGGAGCAGGTCTCCACCGGAGGCACCTGCGGTGCGTTGGCAGACGAGGTATTTGCCACCGGCTCGCTGGTCGATCTTGAGCAAGTCTTCTTCGGTCAGATAAGGATTGCCGGGGACGAAGTTCTCGCCTTGTCCGTTGTCTTTGACCCGCTTGATACCGTGCCCGCAGCCAATGAGGACGTCGACGCCGGGATACGGGTCAGTCGGGTGGCTGATCGACGGTAGTCCGAGAAGATCGCGGGTCAGATCCTGAAAATCATCGCGGGAGACGTTGTGCGAATAAGCGGCTGCCGGGGTCGCGTGGCTGATCGGGACGGTGGTCACGACTCCGATTTTGTAACCCAGCTTCTGAGCGATGTGTGCGATGGTTTCGTGTTGCTTGCCGTTGACGTCGACGTTGACTGACTGGTTATACGTTTTGTATCCAGCAGTCATGCTCGTGGCTGAGCTTGAAGAATCGGTGTAGGCGTGAGCGGTGGCTTTGTCTTCGCTTTTGCCGACGGGGTAGAGAATGTCGCTGGGGTTCGACCACGGAAATGGTCCGCCGAGGTTGGTGTTGTAGCCGCCTGAGAGGGCATCTTTGTCTCGTTTGGCAGTCTGCTCGTCGACGTTAGTTTTGGCGTCGTCGAAATAGGGACTGGTGACCATGTAGCCGAATTGTGTATTGCCGCCGGCGTTGTAATCCTGGACGTGAAGACCAGAGCCGCGGCCTTCTTCGTAAGCGACTTTGCCGGTCTTGTAGATGCTCGCTGCGCGGGTGGTCTGCCAGTCGGTGCCGTCGAAGACGATGAGGATGACGTGCTTACGGCCTGCTTTGACGGCTTCGTGCTGGAGGTCGAAGATGTTGGTCTGATCCATGTAGATGGCATTCGGGTTCAGCGTGCCAGCAGAGACCTGACCGTAAAGGTGCTCGATTTTCTGTTCATCGCGATACAGGCTGTTGGTGCCCATGTAGTCTTCAAGACGCTGGCCTTTGGGAGCATCGACGGTGCCGAAGGTATAGACCGGGATCAGGCGATTGGAGTGCGAGCCCCACAACGTATATTTGTCTTTTTCCCAACCCCAGTGGCCAAAATCGGACTGGTTATTGTCGATGGCTTGCGTCTGCAGATCGCGGACGGGATCGTCGGCGAGAAGAGATGTCGAACAAAGCAGGAGAGCGCCGGCGGCGAGCAGAGATTTCATCAGTCAGCCTTTGGGTGGGGCACAAGACAGGCTATGTGGCGGGTGAGAGAATGATGGCCTTAGAACGCGTGAAGCGACGGACACATCGTCGACACATCGGAGCCATATGAATGAGTTTTTGACGAATGTCGTTGAGACAATTGTCGGTGTGGCCATCCTGACATAACCAGCGGGATGTTTCAAGTTTGCGACGGGTCTGATGGAGACCTCCGCCTCGATTATGAGGAGGATTTCACATTCAGAAGCTGGTTGGTCATGATGAGGCTTCGATGCGTAAAAACACTGCTTCCCCATTTTTCAGTGTCATGAGTCGTTTGCAGTGCGTGCACTCCCAGACGAATCTGCTTGTCGCCGCGTTGCGGATGCGCATGATGGCTTGTTCTGCCATGGACGGATCTTTTATTGCCTCGACTTCGTGATCAATTGTATCGAGTAACTGCCTCCAGTCCGGACCTGTCATCCAGCAGTACTTGCTGGAGTCCATGTTCACGAAGACGAGTTCTCCGCAGGGGCATTGAATCTTCATCGTCGGGCTTTCTGGCATGAAAAAAGGCACCCGTTGTATCAACGAGTGCCTTGAATTGTCCATAAAGATCAGGTGATTAAGCCAGCAGTTTCTCGATGGCTTTCTCTGCATTGCCGATTGTAAAGGGGCGACCTTCTGGGGAGATGATTTCCAGGTCGTGAGGGATGCCCAGAGTCGCTGCGATGGTGGCATTGAATCCGCCGGGTTCGACGCCATCTTCTTCGACGTAGAAGCCTTTGTCGTCGGTGGTGCCGTAGACCTGACCGACTTTGATCCCTGCCCCAGCTAGAACGCAAGAGAAGGCTGCCGGGTGGTGGTCTCTACCGGCGTTCTGGTTGATTTGGGGTTTGCGGCCGAATTCGGTGCCGATGACAACCAATGTGGTTTCGAGCAGTCCAGAAGCTTTCAAGTCGGCCATCAACGTGGTGAAGGCATGATCGAGTTCTGGACCTGAGACGGCGAAGCGATCATTGAGATCGTTGTGCATATCCCAGTTACCGCCAGAGATTTCGACAAACTGGACACCGTGTTCAATCAGACGTTTAGCGAGGAGGGCACCCTGGCCGAAGCGGGACTTGCCGTAACGGGTGCGGGTTTCCTGGCTTTCCTGAGTGATGTCGAAGGCTTTGAGTTCATCGCTTTTGAGGAGCTTGATCGCGTCTTCGTACAGGGTGTCGTAGTTCTGGATCGGCGTTGATTTGGACGCTTTGGATTTGAACTGACGATCAAAGGCAGCCGAGAGCATCATGCGACGGTCGAACTGGTTTTCTGCCAGGTAGGCCGGACTCTTGGTGTTTTCGAGACCACGTTCCGGGGCAGCGATCGGGACGGGGGCGTACTGAGCACCCAGGTAGCCGGGGCCTTCGCCACCGCCACCAATTTGAACCGATGGAGGCAGAGTCGGGCTGATCTGACCTTTAACCTTTTGGACCCAGGAGGCCATCGTCGGGTGCTTGATGCTGGCGATTTGTTTCTGGCTGGTGCGGACCAGATAGCGAGCTTGTTCGTGGTCGCCGGTTTGGGTGTTCATGGAGCGGATGATCGCGAGTTGATCGGCCATCTTCGACATCTCGGGGAAGTACTCGGAGAACTTCACACCGGTGAGGTTGGTGTCGATGACTTTGGTCTCGCCCTGGACTTCGGTGCCCGGTTTGGGATCGAAGCTATCAAGGTGGCTCATCGCGCCACTGAGATAGAAGTAAATGACCTGTTTGGCTTTGCCGGGTTTGACTTTCCCGCCTTTGGGGTCGGCAGCGGCCGTCAGCGAGCCTGAGAATGAGAGGAAGCTGACTCCCAGAATTCCCTGGGCAGCGACCTTCATCATGTTTCGTCGTGAGACGGGATCAACCTGGCGGAGGTAAGACATATCCATGGTATGGGCCTGGCTTGTTAGTGATCGGTTTGGATGTTGATTGGAAATGGAGAGTGTTGCCTTGGGCGTGTTACGTATTGTGAGTCTTTTCGTGCCTAGGCCCCACCCTCATCCGCCCTTCGGGCACCTTCTCCCCTCAAGGGAGAAGGGACATAATTCTGCGCCCATTAAGGAAGGGGGATCATGTTACTGAATGAAGAGGAACTCGCGGGTGTTGAGCAGCGACCAGATGACGTTGCCGTGGCCGGTGGCGCCGCTTTCGTTGATTTCCTTCAATGCGATTTTGCGTTCTTCTTCGCTGGGGTGGCGTCCGAGAATCGACAGGAAGATTCGATCGACCTGCTTATCCGGGATGCGAACCTTGGTGACTTCCGAATGAATGACGGAACCAGCTTCGAGCATCATGTGAGTCGCCATGCCGTTGAACATGGTGAGCAACTGAGGGACGGTTCCTTCTGTGTGACTGGCGGAAATTTCTTCGCGGTCACTTTGGCCGAACTGTCGCAGGAAGTGGTTTTGAGGCAGAGGGGATGGAAGTTCGGAGGCCCGGGCCAGGAGGATGCCTTTGTACTTGGATGAATCTTCGCCTTTGCGGAGTTCTTTACGCCAGGCTTCGAGAGCAGCGTATTTGTCGAGGAGGTCTTGCGATGAATCGACTTCGCTGAGATCCAGGATCTCAAACATCGGCTGAAAACTGGGGCGGACATAGGCATCCGGGTTGGGGATCGTCAGGGTCAACAGTGAATCCCAAGCTTGTTCAGCGGACATACGACGTAGGATCGGGCCGGGGAAGTAATAATCTTCGGTCGCTGCGAGGTCATCGAAACAGGCCTGACGCTGATAGGTCTTGGTGTAGTAGAGAATTCGCAGGAATTCCTTCTGGTTGTAATCGAGACGCTTCATCTCGGAGACCAGATAGTCGAGCAGTTCCGGGTTTGAGGCGACGGTGGAATCCATCATGTCGTCGACCGGTTCGATCAGGCCGACGCCCATGACGCGTTTCCAGAGGCGGTTGACGATCGTCGTGGTGAAGCGAGGGTTGTCGGGTGAGGTCATCCAGTTGGCGAGGATCTCGCGACGGGATTCACCCTTTTTGGGGAGAGGAGAGTCTCCGAAGAGTGTGGCGGGTTGGACGACTGATTTGGGTTTCGCATCGTCGTAGGCGTAATCATGTGGCAGAGTGAGATTCTTTTTCGCATTTTCAGACAGCACACGACGGTTGTTGTTCATCATATTGCGAATCTGGCCCGCTTCGCGGGAGTTGTATTCGATTTTGTCGTACAGCCAGTCGGTGGCGTCCTTTGGCTTGTTGCGGGAAGCCATCTGATTGAGTTCTTTGCGGTTGTTGTTGCCGCGGTATTCCTGCCCGCCCATGTAGGCAGCCAGTTCGTAAAACTCTTTCTGAGTCCAGCGATCAAAGGGGTGGTTGTGACACTGGGCACAGCCGATGCGGGTCCCGAGGAAGATGCGGACGGTGTTGTTGAGGTTATCCAGCGGCATGTTGAGGTCGCGGATGTGATAACCGGCTGCGGGGTTGGCGAGGACGGTTCCTTCGGCTGCGACCATTTCGTTGACGAACTCGTCGTAGGGCATGTTGTCGGAAATGGAGTTCTTGACCCATTCGCCGAACAGCTGAAGTTCGTTGTTATTGCCTTCGCGGTCGACGATGCGGAGGATGTCGGCCCAGTAGTTGTAGGAGTTGCTGACATAGCCGGGGGAATTCAGGAGCATATCGATCGTTCCGGCGCGCTTGTCTTCCCCTGAGCGTCGGATGAACGACTCGGCTTGCTCGGCGGTCGGGATCGTGCCGGCAATATCCAGATAAGCGCGACGCACGAACTGGGCGTCGTCTGTCATGGAATTGGGTTGCAGGTTGTTGGCGACCAAGCCTTTTTCGATCAGGAGATCGATTTTGGCGGCGCTTTTGATGGCGTCTGCTTTGCGGGCAGGTTCAACCGGGACAATGTTCCTGCGAACGTTCAGGTCAGCGGTGTGCTGAGGGAGGCGGCCTTTTGCGGCAGCGGCTCTGTTCTCGGCTCTTTTCTTGCCGTTCTTCTGGGCCTGAGCGGAATTCAGGGAACCGAGCAGTGTGATGGTGACGAGCAGCAAATAGAGGACTGGTCGACACATAGGGGTCACCTTCATTCCGTGATGAGCAATTCGCAAGGTATTGAAGCCAGAATTGATACTTCTTTCGCTGCGATTTCGAATGACTCAACAAAGGTATCTAACAGCAGTATCGGCGGAAGTATTCGTGAAATTTTATCGATGCGTTCGGAATTTCATAGGTCTGTTCTTGCAGGTCGGTTATTCTGCAGTGTAAAGACATTCCCTGTCATCCACTTCACAGACATCTCTTCAGTTCGTTTTGATCACATTGTCAGATTGATCATCCTGTCAGACGGAGGACTGGTGATGAGCCGATCTTATCAATCGCGATGGGCAAGCGTAGCCCGACGGATCTTCGTTGGCGGTCTTCTCACATTCTTCATGATTTTGCACGGGGATGTTCAGGCTGCTGATCCTGATCGACCTGCCCCGACGCCGCTTATCGATGCCATTTCTGCTTCGCTGAAGGTTCCGTCAACCTCCCCGGAGATGTCCCAGCGGATTGATCAAATCCTGTCGGACAGCTGGAAATCTCATGGGCTGACTCCAGCAGAAGCGGCTTCTGACGAGGAACTGACGCGACGACTTTATCTCGACCTGCTTGGACGGATTCCGACGGTTGCGGAATTGCGAACCCATCACAAACGGGGGCCAGAAACGGGTCGTGGGGAATTGATCGAGACGCTGTTGGAGCATCCCGATTTTTCGTCGCATATGGCGAACGTGTGGCGGAGGGCGCTTTTGCCCGCGACCGCTGATCTGTCGGCGTTTGGCGGGACCGAGTCGTTCGAGCGGTGGCTGCAGGAAGAGTTTGACGCGAATACGCCTTATGACGAACTCGTTCGGGAACTGCTGCTTTCGAGTGGACGGGTCAACGAATCTGGTCCGGTCCTGTTCTTTACGGCTTTGCAGCTCAAGCCGGATGAAATCGCCAAGCAGACATCGCGTGCATTCCTGGGGATGAGGATCGATTGCGCGCAGTGTCACGATCATCCTTTTGACCATTGGAAGCAGGATGAGTTCTGGGGGCTGGCTGCGTTTTTCTCTCGCATTTCCAAGCCGGAGGGGAAGATGGAAATGCTCTCCCCGCTGCTGCAGGTCAAAGACAATAACCGCGGCGACGTCATGCTGCCTGAGACGGATGAAGTGATCCCGCCTCGTTACCTGATGGGGGACGTGTTCCGGTCGTCGATGAATGCTGAGTCAGAGACTCAGGAACTGAGTCGACGGGAGGCGTTTGTCGTCTGGCTGACGTCTCGAAACAATCACCAGTTTGCCAAGGCGGCGGTGAATCGGGTCTGGGCTCAGCTGTTCGGGCGCGGAATTGTTGATCCGGTTGATGATATGGGGGTTCACAATCCTCCTCAGATACCGGAGCTGCTGGATGCGCTGGCGCTCTATTTTATTCAGACTGATTATGACCTGAGAAATCTGGTCGTCACGATCATCAACACGAAGGCTTATCAGCTTTCCAGCCAGTCGCCGACGCGATCGGACGAACGAGCAAAGGCATTTGCTCAAATGAGCCTTAAGACGCTGACAGCTGAGCAGCTTTATGATTGCATCGCGATCGCGACGCATCGCGAGATGAGTCAGGCAGGGGCGGATCAGGCAGGACTACTGCGGCTGGGGAGTAATGCGAGATTGCAGTTCATTTCGCAGTTTCAGACAACGGGATCTGCTGTCGATTATCAGGCAGGGATTCCGCAGGCGCTGACGATGATGAACGGCGTTTTGATCAGCGATGCGACGGACCTGGCGATTGGGGGTGTGCTGACCTCTTTGTCGGCTCCGTTTTTTACGGACAGTCAGCGAGTGGAAACGCTGTACCTCGCGACGTTGTCTCGTAAGCCTCGTCCGGAAGAGATGGAGCATCTTCGGGAGATGCTGTCGAGCCACAAAGATCAGACGGCCAGAAAGGCTTTCTGGGCGGATCTTTACTGGGCGTTGCTCAACTCACCGGAGTTCACGTTCAATCACTGATTGTCAATCAATCACATCACTTTCCGATCTATGTCGACGTCTGAATTTCTCACTGTCTTCACGGAGCAACTACTATGCTGACGATCGCTCCTCACCGACGTCTGTTTCTGCAATCGAGTCTGGCGGGCATGATGGGAGTCAGCGCCAGTGGGTGGTTTCCCAAACTGGCTCATGCAGCGTTGCACGAAGCATCTGCAAGCAGTTCGAAACCGCATCAGTGTATTTTGCTGTGGATGAGTGGCGGGCCCAGTCAGATCGATACGTTCGACCTGAAGCCGGGGCATGCGAATGGGGGAGAATTCAAGGAGATTCAGACGGATGTTCCTGGTTTGAGTTTCAGCGAGCACTTGCCGCGGCTGTCCAGGCATGGCCGGGATCTTGCCATCATTCGCAGTCTGAGTACTAAGGAAGGGGACCATGAACGGGGTACGCAGTTGATGAAGACGGGATACCCGCCGATGGGGATGATTGATTACCCCTCGATGGGTTCGGCTCTGGCGAGTCAACTGGCGTCAGACAGCGTGGCGTTGCCGCCGTATGTGAGTGTTTCCCCGGTTGATTTTCTAGGGCGGAATGCGTCTGGTCCCGGTTATCTTGGTCCGAAGTACTCACCGTTGATGGTCTCCGGTATGCCCGGCAGTGGAGGTGACAATCCGACGTTTGCTCAGTTGAAAGTGGATGCCATCAAGCCGCCGGAGCGTGTTACGTCGGACCAGCTTGAGCGTCGGCTGTCGATGTGGAAGATGCTGCAGCAGGATTTCGCGACGTCGCATCAGGGGTCTTCGGTCGGGGCGCATCAGGTGGTTTATGAGAACACGCTGCGACTGATTCATAGTAAGGAAGCGGATGCCTTCGACCTGTCGAGGGAGACAGATGAGACGCGTAAGAAGTATGGGTACGGGCTGTTTGGGCAAGGATGTTTACTTGCCAGACGCCTGGTTGAACGAGGGGTGCGTTTCGTTGAGGTCTCTCTCTCCAGTACCAATGGTGGTGCATTCGGGTGGGATACGCATGCTGATAATTTCAACGCGATCAAAGACCTTTCCCGAGATCTCGACAATGGCTGGGCGTCGTTGATGGACGACCTGAAAGAACGTGGGCTGCTGGAATCGACGACGATTCTGTGGATGGGCGAATTCGGACGGACTCCCAAGATCAACGCTCAGGCGGGGCGCGATCACTTTCCACGTGCCTGGTCGTGTGTGTTTGCGGGGGGCGGGATCAAGACGGGCCAGGTTTACGGCAAGACGAGCGAGGACGGGATGGATGTTGTCGATCAGAAAACTGGGGTTCTTGATGTTCTCGCGACTCTCTGTCAGTCGGTCGGTGTTTCACCTGAGACAAAGTTGATGTCGAGCCTGGGGCGACCGACGCCGATTGTCGAGATGTCACCGATTGCTGAATTGTTGAGGTGAGTAGTGTCGTTGTAACGATCATTGCAAACGTTCCAAGTTTTGTTTTGAACCGTGTTCACGGAGGCAAAAGTTCGCGAAAAGTCGGCGATAAACTGTGTATTTTTGTCATCCTCGCTGGAACTCTTTTCGTAGGATGATACGTCCACCTTTCGTCGGCCAATCAACATCTCTTCGGGCCAACCTTGATGATGCACAGGCTACCGGACAACCTGATGACTGCTACGCGATCCTCCGCGCCGCTTGGGCGTGGGTTGATCGCGTATCTGCTCATTGCGTCGTTGATGCCTGTGCTTTATGCGGGTGATCCCGCTCTTGGAATTTCGCGTTGGGACATGTGGGCTGAGAAGCCGGCGGTCCTGACGGTGGATGCTCAAAGCTACGCGTCGCCGCAAGCTGCTCCGATGATGTCGGCTAGTCCCATGATGCTTAGCCCGCTGGAACCGGGGCCTTTAGAGCCTTATCGGCAAGGCTTCAGCAGTGACTGGACAGTGCCAGAAGAAGTCGATGCTGCGAACCCGTTCGTCCGATACGTACTGATTGCTCCGGATCATCCGCTGATTGTCGATGTGGCGATCTTTACGAACGGGGAGGCGTATGAAAAGCTTCGAGAGGACCTGCTTCACGAGGCGCTCGATCGGGAGCGTGCGGCATCAACCGCACAGACTGATTCAACCGCTGACCTCACACGGACCCCGGCTATCGACAAGTTACGTCAGATGGTCGCCGGTAAGCCAACTGCTCCTGAGCGTCAAGAACTTCGCTGGCTGCTTGCTCAACTGGTTCCTGGCCCGACGCTGCTCACGCTGAATCAGAGCTATACCGTCAAACGCGGTCGGGTTGCTCCGCTGTGGCAGCTGGTGGACAGCAACCGTGATGACATGCTCGATGCGACGGAACTTGAGAAACTTCCTTCGTTGATTTTGCAGGCTGATGTGAATCGCAATCAGATCCTGGAAGAGCAGGAATTGCTGGCGGCTGCGGGCAAGTTGACGCACATCGCGCCGTTGTTCAACTGGCCTTTGGAACTGGTGGCGATTGATGCCTCGATGTTGAAGAATCGCCAGTTAGCTGGCCGCTCGTTCTCGAAGCCTTATCAATCTCAGGTGGCAGAAAGATCGAGCAGTTACTCTCGCTGGCTGGAATCGAAGGGACTGAAAGCGGGTGAGTCGCTGGGCATTTCTCAGTTGTTGACGCTGCCTGCGGACCTCGTGTTGCGAGTCGATTTCCATACAGATGTCGCTCGCAAGTCGACGCTGAAGCTTTTGTCGACAGGCCAATCCGTCAGTTCGAAAGTTTTCGGCCAGACGCTGGTTGTTGAGGGGGACTCGACATTGATGGAAATTTCGTCATGGACCGGTTCGTCGAGTGACTGGCAGACGAAGCTCCTCGGGCAGATATCTGTTGGCGCGGCGCTTGATGGTTTTCCTTTGTTTCGACTGCTTGATACTGATGGCGATCGTCGACTTTCGGTTCGCGAACAAAGTCAGGTTCTCAGTGTCATAGCCTCTCTGGATGCCAACAAAGATGGACGTTTGATGCCGCTGGAGGTCAAAGTTCCTGTGCGACTTGCGTTTGCGACAGGTCCGATGGTCGACGATGTTCTGAATCAGCCGGTGAGTTTGCAGCGTCCGGGGAGTCTGGAATCACCTTCAGCCAGTGCACCAGAATGGTTTGTGGGCATGGATGAGAATAAAGATGGCGACTTATCTCGGTCGGAATTTCTAGGTAGCGACGAACAGTTCGCCCAGTTGGATAGTAACAAAGATAGTTTGATCGACGTCAATGAAGCCTTGAGCCTTTCCACCCCTTGAAAGACGGATCTTCTATGTCCACAGTCAGTCCGCATCCTTCGGACATCCGCGACCCCGAGCAGCTTTCTGCTGTCATCAAGCAGCAGTATGGTTATTACGAGCAGATCAAGAAGGAACTCAGCCACGTCATTGTGGGGATGGACAGCGTCATTGAGGAACTCGTCATCGGGATTCTCTGCAAAGGGCACTGCATTCTCCAGGGGATGCCGGGCCTTGCCAAGACGATGCTGATCTCCAAGCTGGCGGGATTGATGGAGCTCAATTTCTCTCGCATTCAGTTCACGCCTGACCTGATGCCGACGGACATCACCGGGGGAGAAGTTCTGGAGGAAGACAAGACGACGGGGAAGCGAGTCTTCCGATTTATCCAGGGGCCGATTTTCAGCAACTTTCTGCTGGCTGATGAGGTCAACCGAACTCCGCCGAAGTCGCAGAGCGCGCTGCTGGAGGCGATGGAAGAGCGTCAGTTGTCTGTTGCGGGGAAGACCTATCAACTGCCAGATCCGTTCTTCGTCCTGGCGACGCAGAACCCGATTGAAGTCGAGGGAACGTATCCACTGCCCGAAGCGCAGCTGGATCGCTTTATCATGAAGATCCATGTGAAGTATCCCTCAAGGGAAGCGGAGCATGAGATCTGTCGGCGTCAGACGACCAATTACCGTTATCAGGTGAAGCCGATCATCAACAGCGAGATCCTGCACACGATGCAGGCGCTGGTTCGTCAGGTCATCGTGGCCGATCATGTCTATTCGTATGCGATCGATCTTGTCCGGATGAGTCGTCCGGGAGAAGGCTTGATGCCTGCAGAACTGAAAGACGTTATTCAATATGGAGGCGGTCCTCGTGCGAGTATTGCGTTGATTATGGCAGCCAAAGCGCGGGCACTTCTGCATCAGCGTCACCATGCGACGACGGGTGATATTGAAGCGGTTGCGTTTCCGGTTTTGCGGCATCGCATTATTCCGACCTTCAATGCCGAAGCGAAAGGTTTCGATCCCGATCACATCATTGCGGCGTTGCTCAAGAACGCCCGGAAGCAATCCAACTGAGTTGCACGGGGGACGGTTAAGCATCGCGGGCCGCACCTTCTTGGCGTCGCTTGGCCACCTCCGTCAGCTCAGGCTTTTTCATTCGCTGTTCGACTCTTTAAACGGAATGTCATGTGAGTCAATCCCGGGCCAAATCCTTTCTCGATTCGCTGCGCGGCAAGCTGACCGGCTCGCCTACGCCAGCCACGCCATCGGCTCCTGCGCCTTCAGGGACGATGACGACCCAGGATCTGTTTGATGCCAAGGCGCTACTCGAGGTCAATCACCTGGAGATCCTGGCCGAGACAACGGTCAACGGAGTTCTGTCGGGGAAGCACCGTTCGACTCATAAAGGGGGCTGCACTGATTTCGCGGAGCATCGGCCGTATTCGGCTGGGGATGATCTGCGTCGTCTCGACTGGAAGCTGTTTGCCCGTAATGACCGGTATTACGTGAAGCAATATGATGATGAGACCAACCTGCAGGCGCTCATTGTTCTTGATGTCAGCGGGTCGATGAAGTTCGGTCTTTCGACGGTGACGAAGTTCGACTATGCCCGTCTGCTGACGGCCTGTCTGTCGCGACTGTTTGTCCGTCAGCGGGATAGTGTCGCGGTGGCGATTGCTGGTGGGGGATTGCAGACGTTCCTGAAACCTCGCCAGAGTCCCGGGCATCTCCAGTTGATTATGGAGACGCTGATTGCGACACCTGCGCATGGGGCTTCGCGTGTCGGGTTGATTCTCAATCAGCTTCTGCCGCAACTCAAGCGAAAGGGGATGGTGATCGTCATTTCCGACTTCTTCACCAGTCTGCCAGAACTCAAAGAGGGACTTTCGAATGTTGCTGCCCGTGGCCATGACGTATTGATGTTCGAGATCCTGGCACCGGAAGAGATCAACTTCGACTTCCGGTATCGAGCCCGTTTTGAAGATCTGGAAGCTCCTTCGCGCTGGCTTGATGTTGACCCGGGGGCGATTCGTCCGATTTACCTGGAGCGCATGCAGCAGCACCGTGACAAACTCAAAGAGCTCGCGACTGACCTGGGTTGCGATCTGGGGACCTTGACGACTGATTCCGACTTGGGGGATGGCTTGGCTTATTACCTCCGCAAGCGAGCCTTCCAAACCAAACAGAAACGCCGCTCTGGTTGATTCGTCACATCGGCTCACGAATCTTCCATCATCCTTGTGAAACATTCTGACAAATGACTTTTCTCAGCGGCCTATTCCTGTTTGCCTTGCCGATCGTGGCGATCCCGGTCGCGCTGCACTTTTATCATCGCAAGCAGCGGGACACGATCCCCTGGGGGGCGATGCGCTTTCTGATGCAGGACGCGCCGCGGGGGAACTGGTGGCGCGATCTGGAGCGCTATCTGATTCTGATATTGCGATGTCTCGCGCTGGCGGCTCTTGTCTTTGCTCTTGCACGTCCTCTGATGAATTCGAATCCGTTCTCGTCGGGAAGTGCGAACCGGATGATTGTTATTCTTCTGGACGATTCTCTCTCGACTGACTTTCGTCTCGCTTCTGGAAATACGGTCTTCAATACATTGCGCACGCAGGCGAAGGAGATTATCACGCGTTTGAATCCGCAGACGGATCTGCAGGTGATCCTGGCATCTTCGGGCGGTCGTCCGATGAGCGATGAACCGCTGCGGATGACGAGTGACAATCGGGATGCGATCCTCGCCCGGATCGACAAGCTCAAGCCGACGCAGGGGACGACTCGGCTTCTCGATTCTCTGCAGGCCGTCACGACGATGCCGGTTGATCGATCGATTCACAGTGGGCAGGTCTTTGTTCTCTCCGATCAGCAACCGGAAAGCTGGAACCTCGAAGCACAGTATCGCTGGCAGCAGTTGATTGAAGCGACACAGAAGCGTCAGCCGCCGTTGCCGATCACGGCGATGACCTGCCCGGTTGATCGCGAGGCGTACGTCAATTTATCGGTTGCTCGAATGACGAGTTCTGCAACGCGGACCAGCCCGACGCAGCCGCTGGCATTTCTGGCTGAGATCGAAAATACCGGCCAACTCGTCAGCCAACCTGGAACTGCTGTCTGGAAAGTCGATGGCGTTGAACAGGCACGTACGGAGTTTGAAGGCATCGAGCCGGGCGAATCTCGATCTCAGCGGTGGGTTCATCAATTGGCAGATGCGGGTGTGCATGTTGTTACGTGTCAGTTGGAAGCGGATGATGTTCTCTCGCTGGATGATGAAGCGTCGCTTGCCATTGAGATTGTTGATGAACTTCCGGTGTTGATTGTCACGTCGGATGAAGCGGAGCTTGACCAGACCAACGAGGCGGCTTTTATTCAGGCGGCTTTGGGGACGGCGCGCAGTGATCAGCTCGCGAGCTGGCAATCGGTTTTTCGTCCGAAGCTGGTATCGATGAGAGAACTGGCGGAGATGTCGATCGATCCTTTTCAGGTGGTCTTGCTGCTGGGGGTAACGGGCGATGTCCGCGACGATGTGATGAATAAGCTGCGTGGATTCGTGGACGCAGGAGGTGGGCTGTGGATCACTCTGGGGCAGCAGACGGATCCCGATCTGTTCAACCGTCAGTTCGTTGCGGGAGGGTCGGGGCTTGTTCCCTGTGCGCTCAAGGGGCTGAAGGATTATGGTCGAGAGCCAGGCCAGACCGGAGAAGTCCATCCACCTGATAGCAGCCACCCGGCATTGATGCTGCTCAGTGATACGCAGCGTCTGGATATTGATCAGGTCCAGGTCTTTCGCGAGTTTCAATTCAAGCCGACGGCGTCTGCCCATGACTATCGGGTCCTGCTCAAGAGTGGAAGCGGGACGCCGATGGCGATTGAGTCGTATGTGGGAAAAGGACGGGTCGTCTGCCTGAACCTGCCTCTGGACGAAAAGTGGAGTACGCTGCCGTTGACGAAGTCGTTTGTTGTGATGATCAATGACTGGCTTTCCTATCTCTCGTCGCCCAAGGGGATTCAGTACAACGTCCTTCCGGGGCAGTCGCTGATCTGTCGTTATGATTCGACACGACAGACGATGCCTGCTGGGAAAGGCGATGTGCCTGAACCTCGTTCGCTTCAGGGGTTCGTTATCGATCCTTCGGAAGTCGAATCGCCGCTGAATTCACAGTCGAATGACACGCTGCTGACCGGCAGTTATTCGCTGACTCAGCTTCCCGGTACTTATCAGATTGTACTTTCGGCGAAGGGGCAGGACGCGGATGAACGAGGGGTTCCTGTTGGTCGATATTCTTATGTCGTCGCGCGGGATGCCTTTGAGTCGCGGCTTGGGAATTTCCAGGGGGAACAGACTTCGATACTGGCAGACCTTTCCGGGGTTGTTTGGCATGATTTGGATCCCGATGGTGTTCCATCGCAAGCCGCTGCTTTGATCGCTTCCAAGCTGGATGCCTCACCGAACGATCGCGGGAAGACGCCGCTCTGGACGGCTGCCCTAGTGTGTCTTCTGATGGCATTTCTGCTGGAGTTGTTTCTTTCGTCTCGTGCCTCCGTCTCGCGATTTGGTTATGCCGCCCGCGTTTGACCTTTAACGACCTTCCTCTATCGAACGAACCTACCACGAGTGACTCATGATGTTCCTGATCGCCCAGCAATCGCTCTCCTTTGATTCGCCGTTTGGCGATCTCGGGAGTGCGATCCTCTTTGTCCTTGCGGTCGCTGTTATCGCATGGATGATTCTGCGCGAGAGGCGAGTTCTGGGGACGTTCTGGCAGGGCGCTTTTCTGTTGACTCGTGTCACTGCGTTGATTGCTATTTTCTGGATGCTGCTGCAGCCTGCTCGTATTAAAGAGACGAGCAATCAGTCGACACAGTCGATCGCGATTCTCGTGGATCGCAGTCCGAGTATGGACGTGAGCGATACGCTCGTCACTGCAGAGATGCTCGCCTGGAAAGCTCTTACTGACGAGGAGTCTGTGAATCCCGGTCTTGTTTCGATGGACCAGTCGCTGCTTCACACGGGGCATCTGAATCAGCTTTGTCAGCAGTATCACAATGCGGTTCTCCAGCACGCATCAACTCAGACGCTGCAGTCACTGGTGACTCATCTGACGAGCGAAGTGTCTCGTACGGGAGAACTTCTTTCCGGACTGACACAACTCGACGGGGATAGCGCGACATCTGAAATAGCGGGCGACGTGCTCGCGACTTTTCGCGGTCAGATTGATGGGTTTGCTCGTCACAAACTGGCTGCTCCTTCCGACGATGATGAGAACCGGGATGCTGCTCACGAGCTCGCAGAGTTCGAGACGTTCTCCACGAGCATTGGTCTGCTTCATGATCAACTCAAACGACTGCAGCGCGTGTACCTGCAGTCTCAGATCGCGATTACTCCGGTTTCCTCCTCGCAACTGGCGGCTGCCCCGACTCGTCGCGAGCTGATTGCCAGCTGCCTCGACCAACTCGAAGCATCAACTCTGGGGAAACTGCCGGGTTATGTTCAGATCAGTCGTGTCAGTTTCGATGAAGCGCCGGAGCATCTGATTGAACCTGTCAGCTGGAGCGAGTCACTGCTGAACCGTCCGGCGGGAGAGAAAGCCAGTGTCTATCGTCCTATCTCGTTCCGTCAGGAGCCCAATGACAGCGACACGGCCCGGACTGATCTTTCTGCAGCCCTTGAAAGTCTGCAGCGTGAGATGCTGACGCGGCGATTTCGGTTTGCCATTCTGATTACGGAAGGTCGACACAATCAGGATTCCAAGCAGCTGCCGGGAGACCTTGCCAAGCAGCTCGATGGACTTCCGATTTATACGGTTCCGATCGGGAATTCTGCGTCAAGGCGCGATGTCATCCTGCATCGTATCTCTGCACCGCCGACGGTTGTGCAGGGGGACCAGGCTGTCATTCGTGCGATTGTGTCTGCTTATGACTGTGCCGGGGAGACAGTGACCGTCAATCTAATCAAGCTCGGGCAGGTCATCCAGTCACAATCATTTGACGTAGCAGCTGCTGAGATGGATCACCGCATCAGCTTCCAGGTGCCAACGGAAGTACTTGGACGCAGCGAGTACGAAGTCAACGTCGAGCAGGTCGCCGATGAAGTGACGACCAAGAACAATGCAGTGGCCGTTTCTGTGGAAGTGATTCGGGATAAGCTTCGTATTCTTCTGGCTGATAACTATCCACGCTGGGAGTTCCGTTACCTGCAGCAACTGTTTCGACGCGATTCACACGTTGAACATGATGAAGCGCTGTTTCAACCACGTCTGCAATTGACTGGCGACCTTGCGCTCAATGGAGGCGGGCTGCCTCGGACGCTCGAGGCCTGGGCGACTTATGATGTTGTCATCCTGGGCGATCTGACGCTTGAGCAGCTCAACAGTGAACAGCAAGCCCAGCTCAATACCTATGTCACCGAACGCGGCGGGAAAGTCATCCTCATTGGCGGCTCCGAGCAGATGCCGCAGAGCTTTGCGGACTTTCCATTGGCGCGACTGCTGCCTGTGACACGCGGGCCGACCATGCTGAATCCTGCGTCGAGTTATGCTGTCGAATTGACTGCGGAAGGGGAAACGCATCCTGCGATGCTGATCGCTGATTCGCTGCCGCAGAGTCGCGAGTTGTGGCATCAGATCTACACGAAGATCCCGCTGACGTCGATGTCGAATTATCATCAGCTCAAGCCATCGGCCCGCAGTCTGGCGGATGTGAAGCTTCTGCCAGCGGGACAGGCATCGATCGAGGCCTCGCAGCTTCCAGGTCTTGCTACGATCGGCAGCTATGTTTCGTGGCAGCGCGTGGGCAAGGGGCATGTCGTCTTTCTGGCATCCCCTTCCAGTTATACGCTGCGATTCAGGCAGGGTGACAAGTACCATCATCGTTTCTGGGGGCAACTCCTGCGCTGGCTGACGGCGGCAGATCTCTCGACTGGCACTGAACTGGTGCGTATGCAGACGGATAAGACTCGCTATTCGCGCGGTGAGGACGTCACGGTCACGGTTCGTCTGACGGATGCGAGTGGACAACCTGTCCGAGCTGCGGATGCGCATGTGCATGCCAAATCGGACGATGACATTGTCGCGTCGATCCCTCTCCACGAAGATGAGAAAGTTCCGGGACTTTATCGAGCCGTCTTTGAGAAGCTGCGTGCGGGTGTCTATCACATCGAGCCCGAAGGGTCGCTTGTGGCGTCGCTGTTGTCTCAGCAGGATGCAAGTAAGGCAAAGGTCGATACCCTGATCGCGGTTGAAGAACTCCTCAATACTGAGATGATCAACACAGAGCTAAACCTTCCACTGCTCGAACAGATTTCATCAACGACTGGCGGACAGGTGATCTCTCCGCTGGCGATTCCCGAACTCTTCCGCATGACGAACTTCGATCCCGAAGTGACAACTCAGGTCGAAACCATTCCCCTCTGGAACAGCTGGCCTTTGATGTGGCTGATTGCTGGCTGTCTCAGTTTTGAATGGCTTGTCCGCAAGCAAAAAGGCCTGTTGTAAGACGAGCAGTGAGCGTCTGCTCACTCTGTCTTCGATTTGCAATCCTTCCCGATTCATCGCTCCTTCCCGGAGACGTTACCATGTCCCAGCACAACACCAATCAACCTGCCCGACAGCTCCCCGACTCTGTGCATCAGAAGCTGCTCGAAGTGCGGCAGAAGCATCTGGCGCTGGGCATTCGTACGTCGATCCTGGCGGCGGTCGGCGTCTCGCTGATTCTTGTTTCTCTTTCCATCTTCATCGACTCGAAGCTCGCCTTTCGTAGTACGTCGATCCGAGCAGGGTTGACGTTGACGACGCTGCTGGTGACTGGCGGCGTCTTTCTGTATGCCTGTTTGCGAACATGGCAGTACCGACGCAGTCTGGGGCAACTGGCGGCCTCGGTCGATCACGCGATGCCGGAACTCGAAGAACGCTGGCAGACTCTGACGCATTTGGGCACGGCCAGTGACCAGTACACAAAACAAGTCCATCCCGTCATGGCTCAATTACTGGAACGCGAGGCAACTCATTACGAGCCCAGGATTATCCCTGCGAAGATCGTCAGTTCGAAGGACTTCCGGCTTGCTTCTGTTGTCCTGGGCATTGGTGCGTTCATGCTCATCACGTTCTGGATTGTCAGCCCTTGGCAGGGTTCGCTATTGCTCTCACGCTTCTTTCTGCCGTTCTCTCAGATTTCGCTGACGAAGATCAAGCTTGAGGAAACTCCTGACGTCATCGCCCGCGGAGATACATTGAAGATCACTGGCCAGCTGACTGGAAAACTCGTCAGGGAAGCGGAGCTGCAGCTGCGAGCCAGTGAGTCTTCAGACATCACGACGACCATGCTCGAACTCAATCAGGACGACCCGTCCAAGCTGTTCTGGAACCTGCCCAAGCGAGAGGCTTCGTTTGAGTACCGCGTTCTGGCGGGTGATGGGATGACGGCATGGAAAGGAATCACGGTCGCCGAGAAGCCGGAGATCGCGCAGGCTGTCCTTACGCTGACTCCGCCTGTGTATTCTGAGAAGCCAGTCAAGTCATTCGACCGGATTCCACGGAAAGCCTCGACGCTGGAAGGGAGTCAGTTTGATGTTCGCATCCTCACTCATACCAAGATCGAGACGGCCCGTCTGCTGCTTGAAAATGGCGAGCATCTTGACCTGACTTTGCAGCCTGATGGCTGGCTGACCGGTAGTCGTTTGTTGCAGACGCCGATCGAGTTTACGCCACTGCTCGTTGAGCCCCATGGGCTGGAAAATGACTATCGTCCTCGTTGCCGCATTGATCTCATTGCTGACGCCAAGCCATCCGTCAAGATCGTCACGCCTTCTGACGAGACGGCTGTCCGCCCTGACGATAAGGTCGAGATCGAGTTCCAGGCGAAGGATGACCTCGGGATTGCCGCTGCTGAACTCGTCGTTTATCAGCAGGATCCTCAGAACCCTGAGAACATCACCGCGACGACAACGCCCATCGACCTCGCCGAAAAGGCAGGCAAAGAGACCGTCAACGGCAAGATCGAGCTTGATCTCTCGCAGCTGGATGTCAAGGATGGTCAGACGCTGACCTATGAAGTGCGTGTTTACGATACGAAAGATACGTCGCTGGCCAGCAAGGATCGTTCAGACAAACAATCGATGCAGATGGCGAATGCTCAGCCTCCTAAAACAGCTTCGCAACCGAGTGCTGCAAATGTTGATTCGCAGACAGGCGAGAATAAGAACGACCAGCAGCAGCTGGCGATGGCGTCTGCTCCGAGTGAGAAGCCGCAGCAGCCAACTGCAGAAAACACAACCACGCCGTCTGAGTCGCCTGATCAAAAGCCGGCGTCGTCATCTCCCGTACCATCGAATTCACAGGCTTCTCCAGCGAATGGAGAAAAGCCCGCTTCGAGTGATGCGGATCAATCGAAGTTGAACATCAACTCACAACAGATGGCTGAGAACAAACAGCCTGCTGTGTCTGAGGCGTCTACAAAAGCCGAGGCATCGCCCGAGCAGATGACGGCTGCGAACTCACCGGACTCAAGCGGCCAGCCGTCATCGAGTGAATCAAAACCGTCAGAATCTTCCGAGCAGACGAATGCTTCGTCGTCCTCTCAGATGGCCCAGAGCGAGAAACAGCCCAGCGAATCAGGGCAACCGAACGAGGGAGCAACTCCACCACCCGATTCGATGCAGAAGCGGACTCTCGATACGCAGCAGGCCCAGTCGGGTTCGAGTCCTCAGATGAAGCTGAGGATCGATGAGTTTGCAGGCTCTTACGAAGGCCAGTCTCGTGCGAAAGCCGAGCAGGCAATTGCTCCGACGCTTCACCAACTCGATGAGCTGTTGCAGACAGCGGAGAACCGTCTGCGGCTAGTCATGGAGGAACGGGCCCAGGGGACGGCATGGAATGACAACTTTGATAGCCAGCTGACCGGCTCGAATTCCGCCCTTGAAACCTGCGAGAAGCTGGTGTCCGAACTGATGGGACGCACGAAGGAGACCCCTTATGCCTTCGTTGGTCTGCAAATCTCAGACATTGGTCAGGCTCAGATCAGTCCTGCACAGGATGCTGTCTGGACGGCGATCCAAGTTGAAGAGTCTGCACGTGATCGGAATGTGAAGACAGCCTGGCAGCTGGTTTTGCGGGCTCGGGAGCGACTTGCGGAACTGAATCAGAAGTTTGAAAGCGTCAAACGGGAGTACAAGCTTGCGGAGTTGACAGAGCAGGTCGAGAAGATGCATCAGATCTACACCGAAGAGACGATGGCGTTGCTTCAAAAACTGGAACAGGAAAACGGCGGCAAGCCACTCGATCCGCGTAAGATGGCTCAGTACGATCTCGACGAGGAGTACCTCAAACATCTTCAGGAGATTCTTGCCAAGAGAGAGGAACTCAAAGCCGAACTGGCCCGGATTCTTGCGGAAGATCCGCGGCTGCTGAAACGCTTCGCGGATCGCTTCCGTCAGGGAAGTCTCGACATGCGGGCGCAACTGGCCAAGCTGGCTCAGCGTCAATCAGTCATTACGGATGACGTCGTCACCTACAACAACGCGACCGATGAGACACGCGAATCGGTCGAGCAGGCTCTCAAGCCACGACGTCTGCTGGAAGCATCCGAGATCGCCCAGAAGTCATCCGACTTGCAGGAGGACTTCATGACCTGGCTGCCGCTCAATTACAACGACAAGATCGCAGCCGAGGATAGGAAACGTGATGACGATCAACCCGTCAATGAATCGCTCGCCCAGGTCATGAATGAACTGAATGATCTGACGATTCAGGCTCGTCAGGTTCAGCGTGATGCCGAGACAATGGCCTTTCAGGACATCGGCATTGAGAAGCCCGCAGAAGGAGCCGATGCACAACCCGGTGTTGATGAATTCGCTCAGCAGCAGGCCCTTCGTGAGAACGGTAACGAGTTATTCCAGAAGCTGCAGTCAGCCGGGGCTGAGATCCGTAAGTTCGGCGAGTCCGATAACAACCCGGCGATCACCATGCATGCCGTGAATCGATTAGGTGATCTGCGTCAGTTGAACGAACTGGCGATTGCCTGGCTCAGCAGAATGGAAGCCATCGATGCCAGCCGGTTCTCTCATGTCTTCTCCGTCGAGGAGTATCGACTCGCGACCGAGACACGGGAATTTACTTCTGATCTGGCCCAGATGGAAACGGCGCTGGCAACTGCTCTGCAAACCACCGAGCTGCCTGCAGAGATCCAGGCTCCTGTCCGGGAACTCTTCACACTTCTCGATCAGAAGATCGAACCTCTTCAGTTGACGACAACCTTCGCGTTGAAGCAGGACGACCTCAAGACTGCTCAGGCGAACCTCATCGAACTTCAGAAGCATTTCGGACAGGCGACGGACCTCTATAACCGCATCATCAATGAGACGACCAAGAAGCTGGATGAAGCTCCCTTGAGCGACCCGATTGCAGAACTTCTCCAGGACCCGACGCTGGAGGAACTGCTTGCCTCTCTGGAACAGGAAGACCCGCTCCGAAAGCTACTGGGAATTCCTTCTCGTCCCACCAACATGCAGATACAAAGTGACTGGATGTCGCCCAAGTCCGACAGTTCTCAATCTGGTCAAGGAGGTTCGTCGCAGTCGTTGAGTCAGCTTGTCCAGCAGGAAAAAGAGCAGATGAGCGATCAGTTGGAGAATGCACGCAACTCCGCGATGCAACGTGCCAAGGACCGCATCGCCCAAATGAGAAATCCTGACAACCAACTCAAACCGGGGGACCGTAAACCATGGAACCGACTGGTCTCTGAACTCAAGGAAGGCCTCCTTCAGGATCAAGGTCGCCTTCCTCCCGAACAATACCGACTGCCGATTGATCAATACTTCGATACGATCAGCCGTATGGGCGACCAGCCGAATCAGAACCCATAATTTTAGCCTCCGGTGAGTCGCCGGAGGCAATGTGTTGACAAACGTGACGGACTTTCATGCGACGCGTTGACGATTACTTGTGTCTTTGTTTGACGACGGCGTTGCTGGTCGTGTGCCAATGTACGTGCGGACTGTTCGCTCAGCAGATCACGGCTCCCCTTCATACTGCCACTCCCCACCAGAACCCTCCCGATCTTTCCATCATTCCTCAGGCGCATTGGGATCGCATCGACGGTTCCGTCACTCGCGGACTTGATTACCTGACCAAGCAGCAGCGTCCCAACGGCTCGTTTCCTGCCCCTGATTCGGGCAACCCTGCGATCACGAGTCTTGGAGTGATGGCATTTCTATCGCGTGGCCATCGACCTGGTGAAGGTCGATATGGCGAGGTTCTCGATAAAGCAGTCAGGTATGTCCTGAACTGCCAGCAGCCGGACGGCGTCTTCTCAGCCTTGCCGATCAACCTCAATGACCATGCCTCTCACGGGCCCGCGCAAACGGGCGTTTATAACACGACGATCAGTGGGTTGATGCTGGGCGAACTGTATGGCATGTCGAGCCCGCGCGTGGCTGGAGAGATTCAGGCGGCCCTCGTTCGCACACTTGATTTTATGGCGCGGCATCAGCAGCGTTCGCAGGCTTTCGAAGTTAATCTCGGTGGCGTCCGTTACCTCCATCGACACAATACCGGTATTGATGCGGATCTCTCAGTGACGGCTTGGCATGTTATGCTCATGCGTTCTGCGATCAATGCAGGGTTTGATGTTCCTCAAAACCAGGCAGATCAGTCGATCAGTTACGTCCGACGCTGCTACGTCAACACCTCTGGTCAATTCAGTTACACCGTCAACGAACCATTCAAAGTCGGCCGCGGGATGGCTGGTGCGGGAATCCTGTGTCTGTTTCTGACGGGCCAGTATGATGCTGAAATGGAAGCCCGCGCGGGAGATTACCTGCTCGCCGAGTCGTTCTCTCCGTACAACGTCCCCAACGGACAGCGCGATCATTATCACTATTCCGCCTACTATGTCTCACAGGCCATGTTCCAACTCGGCGGTCGATACTGGGAAGAGTTTTACCCGCCGTTTTCCAAGGTTCTCGTGGAAGGTCAAAGACACGATGGTTCCTGGGACGCAGAGGCTTCTCGTCACCGCGAGTTTGGCAATGCCTATACAACCGCCCTCGCCATTCTTGCCCTGACAACACCCGACCAACTGTTGCCGCTTTATCAGCGATAGTGATGATCAACTATGAAATTGACTTCCACTCTTTCCCTCACTGTGTTAACGACCGCGACCTGTGTGTTGTCCGCGATGGCGTTTCAGCCTCTGGTTGCACAAAGCGAGAAGCCGAGCCGTCCCAAGACGCAGGTTCTCCACAACGATTCTGCGCACCATAGTCTGCCCAATCTCAAAGTTGTTTCGGACAAGCAGTGGAATGAGATCGACCGGGCTGTCGACCGCGGGCTCTTCTGGCTTTCGCGTCAACAGCTTGCGAACGGGTCTTTTCCGACTCGCAGTTCTGGCAATCCCGGTGTGACGAGTCTGTGTATCATGGCATTTCTTTCGCGTGGTCACCTTCCTGGCAGTGGGCCTTATGGTCAGACGCTTGATCGTGCTCTCGATTTCGTCCTGAGCTGCCAGATGTCCAATGGGGTTTTCACCGCCGAGGCGATCAGCCAGTCCAACACCACCTCGTTCAGTGCGGCTCACTCGTCGGTTTATAACACCACGATTTCCGGGCTGATGCTGGGGGAGCTTTATGGTTTGACGGATGCCAAACGTGCTGCCCGTATTCAACCGGCGATCCAGAAAACCCTGGACTATATGCACAAACTTCAGGATCGCCAGATCTCGCCGCAGTACGCTCTCGACCGGGGCGGGTGGCGTTACCTGCAGCGAACAAGTGAGTTCGAGTCCGATCTGTCGGTCACTGCCTGGCAGATCATGTTCATGCGGTCGGCCGTGAATGCAGGATTCGAAGTGCCTCAGAATCGGGCCGACATGGCGATCGAGTATGTGAAGCGGAACTTTGAACGGAACACCGGACGGTTTTACTACTCATTCTACAAAACAGACGAACTGCCTCGCGCGATGGCGGGGGCGGGCGTTCTCTGTCTGTTTTTAGCGGGGCAGTACGACAACGAGATCGAGCAAAAGTCAGGCAGCTGGATGCTCAGCCAGTCCTTTGCGCCTTATAACCGCCAGATTGATGGTGAGGACCATTACCACTACGCTGCTTACTACGTGTCTCAATCGATGTTTCAGCTGGGGGGGAGTTATTGGGAACAGTTTTATCCTGAGTTCTCAGCTGTTTTTGTCGGTGGTCAGAATACGGATGGTTCCTGGGATCCTGAGTCTGGAAAACACAGCATCTACAGTAATTGTTATTCGTCCGCGCTGGCGATCCTGGCTCTCACCCCGCCGTACCAGCTTCTTCCGATCTATCAGAGATAGTTGACGGGCCATCGCGGAGATCCTCGCACTGCTTTCGCAGCATGGGCATTCTTAGCGAAACCGCGAAGCATCGTATTCTGGCGTGGCGCCGCTTTGGGTGCAGACAAAAGCAGCCAGTTCGCAAGCCGATCTGGCGATCTCCGGTAGTGGCTTTTCATCGAGCAGGCCCATGACGAGCGCAGCCGTGAACGAATCACCTGCTCCGACGGTGTCTTTGATCTTCACTTCGACGCCTGCCTGCTCGACAACCGCGTCAGGGCTGACGAGCATCGCCCCCGATTGGCCCCGCGTGAGTGCGATCAGACGGAGTTTGAAGCGGTGGCAGAGTTCCTTCATCTGGTCGACGGGAGCCCCTTGAACGCCGACGATCTCAGCGACGATGGGTAACTCGTCGTCGTTAAGCTTGAAGACGTTCGCCAGTTCGAGAGAGCGGAGGATGACTTCGTTGGAGTAAAACGGCGGACGGATATTGATATCGTAGACCTTGATATGGTCAGGCGGAACGCGGGCGAGAAACTCCTGGATGGTTCTGCCTGACTCGAAGCCACGCTGGCAGAGGGTGCCAAAGCAGACACCGTGCAGTGAGGCTGCGAGTTCTTTGAGTTCGTCTCGCCATTCCAGATGATCCCAGGCGCAGTTGTCTTCGAAGCGGTAAGAAGCATGGCCACGGTCATCGAGAGTGACGTGAACGCGTCCGGTTGGATACTGGTTGATCTGAACGAATTCTGTCGACATCCCGACGCTTTTAAGCTTCTCAAGGGCCTTTTCGCCCAACTCGTCGCGTCCGACGGCACTGACGGTGACTGCTTTTGCTCCGAGTTGGCCTGCATGGTAAGCGAAATTCGCAGGCGCGCCGCCGAACTTGGCTTCGTCGGGGAACAGATCCCACAGGACTTCTCCGAGTCCGACGATCGTGCGTTGTGTTCCGGTCTGGCCCATGTTGTCTCCTCCTGCTTTTCGCCGCCATTCAGCAATGATTTGCCAATGACTGACTCATAATAAGTTCGAGATGTGTCAATTCATCGACCTTAACACGCTTTTCCACCTGATTGAAGCCAATTCGCAGACGGATTGCAGTCGGCTACAGTTCTAAAGGACGTTGTGAGAAATGTGGGCATCCATGCACGACAGTTGATGCCTAAGGCATAGAAAGTCGAGTCAGATAAGATGGAGTTTCTCCATGGAGTGACTTCTCTTGAATCCTGATGAAATCTTTCAAATTTCAAATTGAATTGCTCAAGGGAAATGTCATGATGATACAGACACGATGAGAAAACGCGACGGCTTTCGGACAGACCGACCTGTTGTGACTCACGTGGATCAGCAGTCGATTCCTCAGGAGTCGCTTTTTCATCGATCGAGCTGATCTCACACGAATCATTCGCTCGCTAACCGAGCAAAGTCAAAAGCGGGTACTTCGGAGGCCTGCAGCGACTGGATGATGAGGGTGCTTAAGGGAAGACAGATTCTGCAGAGAATCCCTTCTCAAAAGTACTCCGGCGACACGATGAATATCGCCATCAACTCTCCGATCCCTGGATTCGCTTCCATCAGCAAACTTTGAAATGTTTTGCCAGTGTGAAGGCCTTCGATTCCGGGGGAAAAACAATTCGCCTCCTGACATTTTGCGGCTGAGCCGTAGAATGCTGGTGGCAACCGGTGTTTGACAGGTCTTGGCTCGTTCAATTCCTCTCAGACGCAGTGTTGCCTCACTGCCGACATGGAGCATGTCGAGGCAGGTCACCTGTTCGATTTCAGTCCAACGGACAGGCTGATAGCTGCAGTGTTTTGGATTAAGCCAACTCCTCGAAAGGACTTACCAAAGACAATAAAACATCAGTTTTCCCTGATGGCACGTGATGTGCAAAAGTTCTTGGCGTCCGCTAACGCATTCTGTTCCCGCAAGCAGAAGCATGTTCGAGTCGGATGATCCGAAACTGATTCAGATCGTCATCATTTACGGAGAGATACATGATGCACACCACTGAACTGACGCCCGATTCGCAGACTTCAATTCTCGATAACCTTACCCAACCCGTTTTCACAACCCCCGATTCAACCGCAAAAACTATGAACACCGCCGTGTCTTCTCAGGCACTCTCGTCAACTTCCGTTCCATCAAATAGCACCCGCGCCAGCCGCTCAATGGCGCATCCACTTGCTCACAAGTGCATTCCAGATGAAAGTCCAGCGACTTTTGTCTATCAGGAACTGTCTCAGCCATGGCCATGGCTGCAACCAGTGACTTACACACGAGCTCTGGCCAAGCTCAATACGAAGGTTCGCAGCCTTGTCGCATTTGTCGGGCTGATGTAACCGACCTTGATTTCGCCAACGGATAAACCATCGAGCCTGGAGTGTTTCAACTCTGGGCTCGGCAAGCCCAGCTGATATGGGTATTATTGACAGGTTTTCATTGCGCAAGGTCGCGCGCCCTGCGCTCAGACGCGGCTCTTTTGCCGTGCTATTTCTATCCAAGGCTTACGCCACATGGACTCTCATCGTCCTGCCCGCCAGACTGCGGTTCGCGGTCTGCTGATTGCTTTGACCGTTGTCATTACCATGTCGTTGACTTTCGTCCTGGGACGAATTGTGACGCTCGATGGGTTTGGCGTTCTTGATGCTGCATTTCTATCGCTGTTTGCGATCCTGACGGTGTGGATCTCGTTCAATTCGATGATGGCAGTCATGGGAGTGTTATCCCTGTGGCGTCGTGAATTGTCGGGAAAAGCTGGTGTCATTTCTGCAACGAGATTTGAAAATCTTTCAGAGACAGGACATGGGAATTTCAAGACCGCTGTCCTGATCCCGATCTACAACGAGGATGTGAATCGGGTCTATGCGGGCTCGCTGGCGATGAGAAAATCGCTGCAGAGTCTGTTCAATCGTCTGCCCGCGATGCAGATCGATTTCTTTATCCTCAGCGACACCACGAATCCGGATGTGTGGGCGTTGGAAGAACTGGCGTTTGTCAGTCAGAACCCACAAGTCGCGACCCTGCCGCCGATCTTCTATCGTCACCGTCTGAAGAACATCAACCGAAAGGTCGGAAACATCCAGGAGTTTTGTGAGCGCTGGGGAAGTGCTTACAAATATATGGTTGTCCTGGATGCCGACAGCCTGATGGGGCCCGAGACAATCCTCGAGATGATCCATCGAATCGATGCCGATCCGAAAATCGGATTGCTGCAGACTCCGCCCTCTCCTGTGAATTCGACGTCACTGTTTTCACGGATGCAACAGTTCGCGTGTTCGGTCTACGGGCCGGGGTGTACTCACGGCTTGAACCTGTGGGCGGGAACATCCGGGAATTACTGGGGGCACAACGCGATCATTCGTACGGAAGCCTTCCTGAAGACCTGCGGCTTGCCGGAACTGCCAGGTTACGCACCGTTTGGCGGCGGAATCATGAGTCACGACTTCGTCGAGGCAGCATTCCTGCGCAAAGGTGGCTGGAAGGTTGTGCTCGCTGATGACCTGGGTCAAAGCTATGAAGAGCTGCCTTGTACGCTGACAGCCTACCTGCAGCGCGATCAGCGGTGGTGTCAGGGGAACATGCAGCACATCAACTTCCTGGCACACACGCGTCTGCTGCCGATGAGCCGGTTTCACCTGACGGCTGGTATCATGTCGTTCCTGGCGTCTCCGCTGTGGGGACTGTTCATGGTGCTGGGGATCGTTCAATACGTCTTCCTGCACCGGGACGAGATGGTCCACACGCCCGGCATCCACGTCATGCGAGATTCGCTGGCGGTCTTTGGCGTGACCTTGGGGATGATCTTTTTGCCGAAGGTCCTGACGATGGTGCGCGTGTTGAGCAGCAATCGACTGTCGCATCAGCATGGGGGTCGTATTCGATTTGTGTTGAGCGTTTTGAGTGAATGGGTGATCTCGGTCTTCACTGCTCCGATCATGCTGTACTTCCATTCGACGTTCGTTGTTTCGAACATCTTTGGTCGAAAGGTAAGCTGGAACGCTCAGAAGCGTGGCGACGATGCGTTGGAATGGAATGATGCGATCGTGACTTACGCCCCGCTGATGTTCCTGGGAATTATCGCGGGCACGGCGATTCGACTGCTCGATTATCACATGTTTCTGTGGTTCTCGCCTGTCCTGGTGGGTTTAGTGTTTGCGATTCCATCGGCTTACATCCTGAGCAGCACTGCCATTGGTAAGAGGCTGCGTCAGTGGAAGATCTTTACGATTCCAGAAGAGTTGAATCCCCCCGCTGTCTTGAAGTTACAGCATCAGTATCTGGATGACGTTCTGACTTCGACAGGTGAGGCGGCGCTCGATGCGTTCGAACTGATCATTAAGAACAGGCAGGCGTATACGCGTCACCAGATTGCTCTGTCGTCTTCCAATCAGAGCGAACTGAATTCGATGAAAGCACAGAAGATTTCCGAGCATGACATGATGCTCTGGAAGGCCCGCATCATCAGCAATCACATGCTCGACTTTACAGCCGCGGAGCGAAAGCTGATTCTGTGTCACCAGGAAGTCCTGCAGCAGTTGCACTTCTACTATCTGAAGAAGCGTTATCAGTCGAAGTTTAATGAGTCGTAGGACTCTGCTTGGGTATCGAGGCAGATGAGGAAATCTTCCTGCAACAATGCCTGGACGCGGGCGCGAATGATGATATGGCCAAGCCGCTGGATGTGGAGAAGTTGATGTCGTTGATTCAAGTGTGGATAGGGCGCTAACAGGGACAGTTATACCAATCACAACATAGCTCAGTGCGTCTTCATCCCAATGTGCCATGCTTGCGGCTTTGAGCAAGCATGTTCTGAACGTTCGAACGTCAAACGAAGCCGCATGCTCACCCAAAGCTGTGAGCATGGCACGACTTTTCGAGACCGCGCTATTTCAAGTTGCGATTGGGATTAGGTGTGAGCTTCACTCAGCACAGGCTGAGGTGGGGTGCTGCGAGAAGCGGGACTCGTCTGGCGAGGGTTGCGTGGTTTCACTGCGCGATCCACAACCCACTGGATGGCAAAGTAGAAGACTGGCGTCAGGAAGATTCCGAATGCGGTCACGCCGATCATGCCTGCGAACACTGCGGTTCCCAGGGCACGTCGCATCTCGGCCCCTGCCCCTTCAGCGACCAGCAGCGGTGCAACGCCAAGGATGAATGCAATCGATGTCATGATGATCGGGCGCAGACGCAACTGGCATGCGACGAGGGTTGCTTCCCAGGCGGACTGGCCTTCCTCTCGTTTTTGCTTGGCATATTCGACGATCAAAATCGCGTTCTTACAAGCCAGTCCGATCAGCACGACGAAGCCGATCTGCGTGAAGATGTTCATGTCGAGCTTGGCGATGAGCACTCCCGAGAGTGCACACAAAAGGCACATTGGAACGACAAGAATGACTGCCAGCGGCAATGCCCAGCTTTCGTACTGAGCAGCCAGGACCAGGAAGACGAGAATGACCGCGAGCAGGAAGACCCACATTGCCGTGTTGCCGGCCTGCAGTTGAAGCAGCGCGAGTTCGGTCCATTCGGTTCGCATATTGGGCGGCAGGTTTGTGTTGGCTGTTTGAGCCAGTTCTTCCAACGCCTCGCCGGAACTGCTGGTGGGGGAGGCATCGGCATTGACGGCTGCGGACTGATACATGTTGTATCGCATGATCAACGATGGGCCGCTGGATGGTCTGACGCTCGCCAGCGAGCCAAGGGGAACCATTCCGCCTGTGGAGCTTTTGACTTTCAGTTGTCCCATGGCTTCGGAGGCATTTCGATAAGCCTCTCTGGCCTGGACGTTGACTTTCCATGTGCGACCATAGAGGTTGAAATCGTTAACATAATAAGGTCCCAGGCTGGCTTCGATCGTCGTGCGGATGTCGTCGATTGAGACGCCGCGATCTTTGGCTTCCAGTCGATCGACGACGAGTTCCAGCCAGGGAACGTCGGCACGGAAACTCGATGAGACACGCTGCAAGGCTGGATTCTCAGCTGCTTCTGCGACGACCCGGTCCGCTGCTTCCTGCAGGTTGACAAGGTCCCCGGTGGCGCGGTCCTCGATAATGATTTTGAAGCCGCCCGCTGTTCCCAGCCCCTCCACGGGCGGGGCGCCGAAGACGGAGACAATCGCATCCGGAATTTCGCTGCGCAGGCAATCCTGAATGGCGGCTGCGATTCCGTCAGCAGATAACTCAGGAGAACGACGATGCTCGAAGGAATCGAGCATCAGGTAAAGCGATCCAAAGTTCGGGGCGGACGCATTTTGCAGCAGAGACTGACCTGCGACGGCAATCGTCTCCTTCACCCCAGCGACTTTCTTGGCTGACTTCTCGACCATCCCGACGACGTCAGCGGTTCTTTGCAAAGACGAGGCATCAGGGAGACGCAGATCGACCAGAAGGTACCCCTTGTCCTGCGAGGGGATGAAGCCAGTGGGCGTGCGATGGAAGGTTTCGTATGTGAGGAAGAGGAGTCCGCCGTAGGCAATGAGGACGATCGGCGTCACTCGAAGCATCAAGCCGACGGACTTCGTATAGATATTTGTTCCAAAGTCGAAGAACTGATTGAACTTTCCAAACGTCCAACCGAAGATCGCATCGACTGGGCGACCAAGGATCCCGCCGACAATTGCTCCCAGGATGGCTGCAATCGCGTATTGTCCCCACATTGGAACAGACCCGCCGGTCCAGGTCGCGATCTCTGCTGGCCAGGTCCGAATAGCCAGAACTCCGGCGGTTGCTCCAATGAGAACATACGCGAACAGTGGCAGGACTTCTGCGCGTCGTCCTCGTTGTGGTTGCAGGAGAATTGCTGCCAGGGCAGGACTGAGTGTCAATGAGTTGAACGCGGACAGCAAAGTACTGACTGCGATCGTGATCGCGAATTGTCGGAAGAACTGCCCAGTGACGCCGCCGAGAAATGCGCACGGGATAAAGACGGCTGATAGCACCAGCCCGACTGCAATGACGGGCCCGCTCACTTCCGTCATCGCTCGCGAGGCAGCTTCTTTCGCTGGCATGCCGTGATCGACATGGTGCTGCACGGCTTCCACGACGACGATGGCATCATCGACGACGATCCCGATCGCGAGCACCAGTCCGAACAGCGTCAGTGTATTCAAACTGAAACCGGCCACCGTTAAAGCTGCGAACGTTCCGACGACAGCCACCGGAACAGCAGCCAGGGGAATAATGGCTGCTCGCCAGCTTTGAAGGAACAGCAGCACCACAGCCGCGACGAGGATGACGGCTTCGATGAGCGTTCGAAAGACCTCATGGATCGATTCGTCGATGAAGGGGGTTGTGTCGTAAACAATGTCGTACTCGATGCCGGGAGGAAAGTCGGCGCTGAGTTCGGCCATCTTTTCTTTGACCTGGTGAGAGACATCGAGCGCGTTCGAGCCAGGCAGTTGATAGACCGAAAGCGCGACGGAGGGGCGGCCGTTCAACGTGCAGACCTGATCGTACGACAAAGACCCGAGTTCGATCTTTGCGACATCCTTCAGATAGACCAGCGATCCATCGAGTCCGCGTTTGAGAACGATCGACTCAAACTGCTCGGGGGATTCCAGACGCCCCAGCGTTGTCATGGTGTATTGGAAGACCTGGCCTGCCGGTGTTGGCTGAGCACCAATTTGCCCTGCGGCGACCTGGATGTTCTGTTCGTTGACAGCGGTGATGATGTCTTGTGGCGTCAATCCGACGGCTTGCAGCCTCTGCGGATCCAGCCAGACTCGCATGCTGTAGTCGCGCTGGCCGAGGTAAGTGACGTCGCCGACGCCGGCGATTCGCTTGAGTCCGTCCGCGATCTGAATCGTTGCGTAGTTACTGAGAAACAGGTTCGTCGCTGCGACATCTTCGCCATCATAGGTCGAGAAGAGGTTGACCATCATCAACGTGTTGGGCGACTTCTTCTTCACGGAAATTCCACGTCGGCGCACGAGATCTGGCAGCACCGCTTCCGCCATGGAGACACGGTTCTGCACCAGCACCTGTGAGATGTTGAGATCGGTTCCCGGCTCGAATGTGACGGTGAGAATGTAACTGCCGTCGTTCATACATTGAGACGACATATACAGCATCCGCTCGACGCCGTTGACCTGCTGCTCGATCGGCGAGGCGACCGTATCGGCGACGACGCGTGAGTTGGCACCGGGATAGACGGCAGAGACCTCGACCGTCGGCGGGGCGATCTCGGGGTACTGCGCGACCGGCAGCGTCGAGAGTGCAATCGCACCGGTCAGGACGATCGCGATCGACAGGACAGCAGCAAAAATCGGACGACCGATGAAGAAGTGAGACATTACGGCGCCACCTCGGAGTGTTGGGCAGGAGTCGCGGGGCGGGAGCGACCAGCAGATGACGAGACGGGTGTCTTGTCTTCTGTGGGTGCTGAAGCAGGAATCGCGGACTGATGGGAACGTGCTTGATGGGTAACGGCTGTTCGTCGTGCTGCCTGGCGGACGGGACGCAGGCTGATCAGATCAATCAAGAATCGACTGAGTCGCTGGATCCAGGTCACATGAAACAGTTTGCTCTCCGCGATGTTCTCGATCATGACAAAGAAGACCGGCGTCAGCATGAGTCCGAAGACCGTCACGCCGATCATACCTGCGAAGACCGCTGTTCCGAGGGCACGTCGCATTTCTGCTCCTGCCCCCGTTGCGAACACGAGCGGCATGACGCCGAGAATAAATGCGATCGATGTCATGGCGATCGGGCGCAGACGGAGACGACAGGCCTCGATGACGGCATCGCGGGGAGTCATTCCATCCAGTCGCAAAAATCGTGCATACTCGACGATCAGGACCGCGTTTTTACACGCCAGGCCGATCAGCACGACGAATCCGATCTGAGTGAAGACATTGATATCAGACTTCGCCATCGCCACGCCGGCCAGCGAACTCAGGACACACAGCGGGACAATCGGAATAACAGCCAACGGCAGTGCCCAGCTTTCGTACTGAGCTGCGAGAACCAGAAAGACGAACAGAACGGACAGCGGGAAGATCAGCTGGTTCCAGATGTTCTTGGCAGCATCGATCTGGATGTAATTGATCTCGGTCCATTCGTGTGTAATCCCGGCCGGGAAGATGCGGGCGGCGAGTTCATCTATTGCTTTGATCCCATCTCCTGAACTGACGTTCGCGGGTGTTGAACCCATGATCGCCGCAGCCGGATGCATGTTATAGCGAGTGAGGACCAGCGGTCCTGAGATCTCCTTGACGTTGAGGAGCGTTCCCAGAGGAACCATTCCGCCAGAGGCATTGCGAACGCGAATCCGCTTGGCGGCTTCGATGGTATTGCGATACGGACCTTCTGCCTGAAGAATCACCTGCCAGGTACGACCGAACAAGTTGAAGTCGTTCACATAACGTGACCCGAGAAATGTCTGCTGCGCTTCAAAGACATCTGCAAGATCGACGTTCATCGTCTGGCATTGCTCGCGGTTCACATCGACGAATAGCTGCGGTGCATCGGCACGAAAAGACGACATCAGATTGGCGATGCGAGGATCTTTCTTTCCCTCGGTGATCAACTGCTGCATGTACTGCTGCAGTTTGAGAATGTCGTTCTCGCCACTGCGATCTTCGACCATGACCTTAAAGCCCCCGCTCGATCCGAGTCCGGGGACAGCGGAGGGGGACATGACGTTGACCTGTGCGTCTGGTACCTGGACTGCGAACAGTTTTTTAAGACTGCCGACGATCTCGAATGCTGAAAGCCCATGGCCTTTGCGTTCGTTAATCGGGTTCAGCGTGATGATCAATGTGCCGTAGTTTGAGCCGTTGGCACCGAGAGCAAAGGCGCGTCCTGCGAGGGCGACCGTATTCGCGACTCCCGGTTGTTGCCTCGCCAGTTCGGCCACCTCATTCATGACTGCTTCGGTTCGTTCGAAGGAGGCAGCATCGGGGAGTTGAATCGAGCACAGCAACCTGCCCTGATCCTGGCTGGGGATGTAGCCGGTTGGAAGGACGTTCAAGCCCCACCAGGTCAGTCCCAGCAATCCGGCGTAAACCAACAGAACCAACGGCACGACACGCAGAGAAAAGCCGACGGACCGTGTATAGATACTGGTTGTCTTGGCCACTCCGATGTTGAAGAGTCGAAACATCCATCCAAACAGCGCCTGAATAATTCTTTCGATCCAGTCACGTTTCTCGCCATTGGGCCTGAGGAGGATTGCACACAAGGCAGGGCTCAACGTCAGCGAGTTCAATGCAGACAGGGCCGTCGAAACCGCGATCGTCACTCCGAATTGACGGAAGAATAGTCCAGTGATCCCACCAAGAAATGCACAGGGCACGAACACCGCGACGAGCACCAGCCCGGTCGCGATGACGGGTCCGCTGACTTCTCTCATCGCCTCGCGAGTGGCTTCTCTTGGTTGCAGGCCAAGATCGATTTTATGCTGCACGGCTTCCACGACGACGATCGCATCATCAACAACAATCCCGATCGCCAGGACCAGTCCGAAGAGGGTCAGTGTATTGATGGTGAATCCCAGACAGGCCATCATGGCAAAGGTCCCGATGATCGCGACCGGTACTGCTGCCAGCGGAATGACCGCCGCACGCCAGCTCTGCAGAAACAACAGGACGACGATCGCGACCAGGAGCACCGCCTCGAGCAGCGTATTGACGACTCCCTGAACTGACTCTCGAATGAATGGCGTCATGTCGTTACGAAAGGTGTACGCCACTCCGGGAGGAAAGTCCTTGGCCAGCTCGTCCATCTTTACTCGTACGCGGTCGGCGACCGTGAGCGCGTTGGCATCGGAGAGCTGGTAAACCCCAAGGCTAGCGGTCGGCTTGCCGTCGAGACGATCGGACGAGTCGACGCTTTTCGCCGCCATCTCCACACGCCCGACATCCTTAATGCGGACCTTTCGACCATCCTCAGTTCGTCGGATCACGATGTCTGCAAACTCTTCCGGTGTCGAGAGTCGCCCCACGACGTGCAGCGGCAGTTCGAAAACCTGTTCGCCCGGAACCGGTGACTGCCCGATTCGTCCTGCGGCAAACTGCTCATTCTGCTCTCTGATCGCAGACAACACATCCCCGGCCGTCATTCCCATAGACGTCAAGCGATCCGGATCGACCCAGATTCGCATGCTGTACTGGAGGTTTCCCATCAGGTTGGTATCGCCGACCCCGGGAATCCGCGCGATTTCTTCGCGCAGGTTGATCGAGGCATAGTTACTCAAATACAGCTGATCGTACTCGTCGTTGGGCGAGTACAGGTTGATGATCATCAGCATGTCCGGGTTACGCTTGCGCGTGGTCACGCCCGACTGACGGACGACATCCGGCAAGAGTGGCATGGCGAGGTTGACGCGGTTCTGAACCAGCACCTGGGCGAAGTTCAGATCGGTTCCCGGCTTGAATGTGACGGTGAGGCTGTACGACCCATCGTTGGCCGAGTTCGAAGACATGTAGATCATGTTTTCGACGCCGTTGACCTGCTGCTCGATCGGAGCGGCGATGGCATCGGCGATGACCCGGGCGCTAGCACCGGGATAGCTCGCAGAGACGGTGATGTTGGGCGGCGTGATGGGAGGATACTGCGTCATCGGCAGGGTCATCATCGCGACCGCGCCGGCCAGGGTTACAACCAACGACAAGACCGTCGCAAAGACGGGCCGATCGATGAAGAAGTAACTGAGCATCTTGTTTCCTCCAGTTGCAGCAGGGGATTTCCTGCACGATCATTATTCACACGTTGCGACAACAAACCTTTCAACAACTATTCAATGATAATTCAAGGTCCCGTCGGCTTCCCGGCAACGGACGAATTCGCGCGAGGCATCTCGACAACCGTGGGTTTCACCTCGGACTTCGGACGCACATACTGAAGGCCGCGAACAACAATCTTCTCATTCCCTTTCAGTCCTTTTTCGATGGCAATCAAGCCATTTGAACGCGGTCCGACTTCGACTGAGACTCGGTTCACCTGATTCTTTTCATCGACGACATAGACGTAGCGTCTCCCCTGGTCGGAGCCGAGGGCGGCTTCTGAGATCATGAGGACGGAGCGAGGCCCACTCGTCTCCATTCTGACGCGAACAAACAGGCCGGGGTGCAGATCCTTATTCGGATTAGCAAACGTCGCCCAGACGCGGAGGGTGCCCGTATTCGGGTCGACTTTGTTGTCTGTGAATTTCAAATGCCCGGTCAGCGGGAACTCATCTGGCTTTTCGTCAGAGAGTCCAAGAGAGACTGGCAGCGAGGACTTGCCGTCCGGCGATGAGAATGGCGCGAGCTTGGATCGAATCCTGAGCACGGTCCGTTCATCGACGTCGAAGTAGACGTAAAGAGGATCGAGCTGCACCAGCGAGGCGAGGATGGTTGAATCCGCCATCACGGTATTTCCGGGATCGACCATCCGGCGTGACATGCGTCCGGAAAATGGAGCTGTCACTGTTGCCCAGGTCAGGTCCTGCTGGGCAGTCTCCAGGGTCGCCGTCGCAGTCTCTACGCCTGCAGCCGAGGTATCACGCACGGATCGCGCTTGTTCGAATTCACTGGCCGAGACGACTTTGGAAGTATGCAGCTCCTGCAGGCGATCGAAGTTGGCCTGATTAAATCGATGCGTGGCTGCTTGTTGATTTAAATTTCCCTGAGCCTGCTGGACTGCCAGTTCGAACGGCTTGAGTTCGAGCTGAAACAGCGGCGCTCCGGCTTCAACTTCATCGCCATCACGGAAGAAGACTTTTTCGAGGTAACCTGAAACACGCGATTTCAGATCCGCCGACATCATCGACTCAGTCCGTCCCGTGAAGACTTCTGCATCGATGACCTCTCCTGCAACTGGCGTACTGACTTCGACATCGACTGGCTTAGCGGCTGGCGGTCCACCGGACCCTTTGCCGGCAGTTCCAGCCGCACCGGCAGCGGAGGTCGGCTTGTCGCAACCGGCGTTCACCAGGAAAGCGGTGATGATCAGACATGAAGAAACGAAATAATGCACGGATGCGCTCCTGGTGCAGTCATTTTAGGAAGGAATTCAAGGGAGGAAGGTTGGTTTCGACGGGCGAAACCGGAGGGAGACAGCCTGTGGCAGGCCCCAGGCTTCACGTTCAATCTCTTCTAACGTACTGTTTGAGTGCGAAAGGTCGACGAGAAATGAACGTCCTCAATCCATTAGCATAATAACTTTCTCGCCACAGTATGCCATTTTAGCGGTCTTGACCAAAAAACCAGTTCTACCGGTTTTCCAGCTCACAAGTTCCCCAACATCATGGCCTTGTTCGACTTGAAACTCATCACGCTCCGTTAATATGCGAGATCCCCGTCCCTGGCAGGACATTTTCTCCAGATTATCACTCCGCTGATGAGAAAAATGTCCTGACAATCCGTGGAACCTGCAGCGTGGCTACGATGCAGATTGCTTTGTGGGATCACTGAATGGCATCTCGCGCTCGATGCATCAATTCCGGCAAGCGCGGGTCCATTTTGGGGCGTTTCCCCCTAAGTAGAAGGGACGCCTCATGATACAGCAACATCCCCTCAATATACTCGAACCACGGAGCCGGTGTTTTCCCGAGTTCATCCTTCGCCATCCGGTCAGCCCATTCGACCATAGTATTGTCGGCATTCGTCATCGCTGCCTGGGCTTGTTCTCGTTGCCCTGCTCTGTGATAGGCCATCGCCAGCGCGGAGTGGACCACTGGCTGTCCTGGCCATAGCTGGTCTTTCTCGAGTGACGCAAGAAACGAAGCAATGGCATCTTCGTTGCGTCCTTGTCGATAGCGGGCCAGCCCGATCAGGTAATGCCTGACAGCCTGGGGTGGCTTATGCATCACGCGATTGACTTCGACACCCGCGAACGAGGTCATGTCGCGTATAACTCGCTCGTCATCCCATGTTGGCAACGCTTCGGCTGCGTTTGCGACCTGGACAATATCGACAGGAGACGATGCGTCAAACAGGCAACCGCGGATCGCCCAGATGGAAGGATCGCTCCCCCCTGCGGTCGATTCGTTCCACATCTTGAGACACAGGTCACGGTATGCGTCCTGATTGCCAGTGAATAAAAACAACTGCGCCGTTCCCCACCATTTGGGACCAGCGGTCGGTCCACCCATCTTCATGGATTTCTCCAGGTCAACGGCTGCTTCCGGCCACAATCCCAGACGAATGAAGAATGCGCCTCGCTCGGCCCAGACGTAGTAATAATCTGGCTGAAGTTCGATTGCCCGATCGTAAGCCTGTGCGGCTGCTTTCCATTCTTCCAGATAAATGTGACCTCGAGCGGAACTGAGTGTGTCATTGGCCTGCTTGAGACGTTCTGCCAGTTTCTCGACACCTTCCCGGGCACGAACGGCACTTTCACGCGCCTGGACTGCCTCACCCAGCGCGATGATTTTCTCATCGCGCTCTGCAGCCGCCACCGTCGCCTGCCAGAGACTGACTCCGGTTCCGATCACCATCGCCAGCAGGACGAGAGTTCCCGCCGTGATCGCCATCTGGTTCCGCCGCGCGAACCGCGTAAACAGATACCACGCCGAAGGAGGACGGGCTTCAATCGGCTGCAGATCAAGATGACGCTGGATATCGGCAGCCATGGCGCCGGCGGATTCATAACGACGAGTCCGCTCTTTGTCCGCGGCTTTCATCACGATCCAGTCGAGATCACCACGCAATTCCGACGACAGCTGGGCGGGCGTTGTGCGGCGTTTCGCAGAAACGGTGGATTGCAGATCTCCCAGTGTCGTTAAGCGACGACTTGGAGCTGGTAGTGATTCTTCACGAATAATCCGTCGCAGCTCGTCGAACTTTGCTGTGCTGAGTCGGTTTTTGTCATATGGAGTCGAGCCCGTCAGGATCTCAAACAGCAGCATCCCCAGAGAAAACACATCTGACCGCGTATCGATATCGAGAGAATTCATCTCCGCCTGCTCGGGGCTCATGTACATCGGCGTTCCGATGAGATCCATGAACCGCGTATAAATCGTCTTTTCCGTCAGCGGCTCCCCGATCGCTTTGGCGACTCCAAAGTCAATAATCTTGACGACGGGACGGGTATCATGCAGCGTCACCATGACGTTCGAGGGCTTCAAATCGCGGTGGATGACACCCTTCTGATGCGCATGCTGCACGGCCTGGCAGACATCAATGAAAAGTTCCAGACGCTCGCGAATCGTCAGCTGATGCTGCTCACAAAACTCGGTGATCGGCACGCCTCGGACCAGTTCCATGACAAAATATGGCTCGCCGGTGAATGTCTTGCCTGCATCGAACACTTTCGCGATGTGTTGATGGTCCATGATCGCGAGCGCTTGACGCTCTGCTTCGAACCGCGCAAGAATCCCCTTTGTATCAATCCCGGACTTGAGCAGTTTTACTGCGACTCGACGGCGCATGGGCTCTTCCTGCTGAGCCACATAGACCACTCCAAACCCGCCCTCGCCAATTTTTTCCATGAGGCGGTAACGCCCAACGGTCTCCCCTGCCCTGTCCCGGCCTGCAAAGGCCGTCGACTGTTCTGCTTCCTGGTCGATGCGATAGCGAAACTCTTCCACGGGCGAGAGTTGATCGACAACACTCGACTCTTCTGCGTGTGCAGCAAGGAGTTCTTCGATCGTCTGGCGCAGCGCATGATCTCCCTGGCAGACATCGTCCAGGTACGCTTTTCGCTCCGACGCGGACTCCAATTCCACAACGGTCAGGAAGATTCGCTTCTGCTGTGCGATAGATACGGCAGACATCTCAACAGCCATTCGTGAAAGGACGGTCGACAAGAACAAAATACAGTCGGCAAGATCCAGAACTATGCGATGTTCACACCATGAGCAGGACAAAAAAGTCAGTTTCTCTATTCCCCGATGGCCCGTTTCAACCAGGCTCTCACAAAACTCCAGTGTCGCTTGACGGTCCGGTCGGAAATTCCCAGCGTCTCTGCGGTCTCTTCTAATGTGAGCCCGCCAAAGTATCTGAGCATCACCAGTTCATAAGACTCTGGATCTTCCTTTTGAAGTTGCTCGACGGCCTCATTGAGCGCCAGTAATGTCGCAGGAGAAACCGACGATGAAGGACTGAAGACATCCTCCAGCCCGACTTGATCGCGTCCGCCACCATACTTCAAGCCTGCCTTCCGACGTGCTGCTTCAATCAGAATCCGCCGCATCGCCTCTGCCGCCGCTGCGTAGAAGTGCCTGCGATTCTGCCACAGCAGGGCTTCATTCCCGTTCCCGACAAGTCTCAGATACGCTTCATGAACAAGGGCCGTCGGCTGCAGTGTGTGTTCGCTTCGCTCGTGGTTCATCTTCTGACTGGCCAGCCGGCGCAGTTCCTCGTACACGAGGGGCAACAACTGAGCTGCGGCGCCCGTTTCTCCGTCGCGAATCTGCTTCAGAAGTTGCGTCACATCGGACAAACGGGGTCTTTCACTGGAGAATTCATTCTTTGTGTCTCAACGGTTCCTTCGCTAAATTCTAGGACATTCGCGAGTGTTGGAAAGCATCATCAACGCCAAGGCACCATTTTGTTATCTCGCCTGATTCGATTATCTCGCTGACTGACGGCCTGACTCCGAGAGTGGTGCTTCGAGAGGACCTTTGTGTTGTTGGGCGGTTTCGTTCTCGAGCGTGATCTGGTGAGGATGATCCCTGAAATTGGTATTCCGGTCTGCTCCGTAAAAATGGGAAGAGGTCCTTCCGCCACTAGCACGGAAGGACCTCGGGAGCATATCGGAACGTTCGGAGCGAACGCTTAGTTGTTACCGCCGCCGCCACCGGCACCGCGTTGTGGGAGGGCTTCGATTTCGGCTTTGCTCAGGAAACCGTCTTTATCGGTGTCCATTTGCTCGAATCGACCTTGGATACGTTCTGGCAGTTCGCTCTTGGCGAGTTTGCCGTCTTTGTTTTCGTCGTAGCCCATCATTCGTTCAACCATGTTGCCGGCGCCGCCTGCACCACCAGGACCACGACCGCCTGGGCCGCCAGGACCACCAGCACCGCCGCGACCCATGAAGCCTTCTGGCATTTCTGGTCGAAGTTCTTCAGCAGAGATTTTGCCATCGCTATTTTTGTCGAGCTTCTTCAGAGCAACGACCGAGTTGTTGATTTCTTCAGCAGAAAGCTCGCCATCTTCGTTGGCGTCGAGGGCTTTCATGACCGGCAGCATTCGCATGAAGTTACCGCGATCACCACCGCGACCGCCAGGACCACGTCCTTCACCACCCGGGCCGCGACCGCCTTCGCCACCTGGTCCGCCTTGAGGACGGTTACCGTCTTGAGCCTGAGAGAATGAAATCGAAAGCGCCAGCGCAACAACGGCGCAGATCGACAGAGTAGTGGTACGCATGAGAGTCCCTTTGATGTGGATGTTTGCAGAGCAGGTACGAGCAATCCGACAAGCCTGCCGGAAGCAATGTTGACCGTCTTAAATTCGACAGTGCCGATTGGCACATCGAATTAACACACAACGCTCATAGGTGTTTTGGAAAATTCCAAAATATTTTTCGATGCAGTCTACACTCAGGGACGAGGATCGAGACCTGATCGCGAACAACACGAGTATCGCCACAGTAGGTGGTTACTCAATTGGCAGCAGTAGCTCACCGTTTGCGGCAGAGCGAGTGCCAGGAACTGGCTGGTTCTGCAAAGCGCGGAAGGTAAACACCGCAGCGTATTTTGTCTGATCGGTGTAATTCCGAGACGCGGCGTGCAATGTCAGGGCGTGAAACAAGAGCACATCCCCTTGCTTCATCTCGACAAACTTCGCGTGGCTAATCAATTCCTGATTGACTGGGTGATCAGTCCGAAAGAATTTCTGCTGGTCAAACTGGTCGGGCTGGAATGTCATGCGATGCGAACCTGGAATGACACGCAGACAGCCGTTCTTCTCGTTTTCCGTCCCCAGCGCCAGCCAGACACTGACGAGGTTTGAATTTGAAAATGCCCAGTAGCGAATGTCCTGATGCCAGCCCGTGTCCGAGCTGAAACGTGGTTCCTTGGTCATGACACAGTTATGGTGACCCAAAGGGCAGACCAGCTGCGGGCCCAGCAATGGTCGCAGACGGTTCAGCAGCGGGGCCGACGTCAGCCAGTTATGGAAGACCGGATCGCGGGAATGGGCAAGTTTCAAGCGTCGAATCGTCATGCCCCCCTGGCTGCTGCGAGCCTCAGGTGCGCCGGGGTAGTGAACGTCAGCTTCGTACTCGAACGGCTCGCGTTTATGTTCGACGTCCGTCTTCACGACGTCCAGCATGAGAGAACAGACGTCCGACTCGACCAGATTCCGACAGATGACGTATCCATTCTCCTCAAAGAAGTCCCGTTCTTCCGCGGTCATTGTCGACGTACTTACCTGCGAATCACTCATGCACTCGACCGTAACTTCCATTTATTGAATCCCTGATGCGGGTTGGCTGGTAACTTCCCTGTGACTCCATTCTTCCCGAAGTTGCTGTTTCGTCAATCGACACAGAAGGTGCGACAAAAGTTCTCTGACATGACATTGTCTGTTCAAGAACTTTCGACGATGATGGCATGAACGGGAAAACAGTCGCAATTGTCGTTAGAATAAACCGTCGTATCACGGACCACGTCTTCTTTCTGTCCGATCCCGCGAATTCCAGAATTAAACACTTTCATGTCAGTAAAAAACGAAGCAACAGTCACTGCGACCGAATCACCGTCAACTCCAGACTCGATGGGAAAGATTGCTGTCGACTGCGAGCCGTCGTCCACGGTCGGCTGGCTGCGAACGATCGTCGCGACTCTGTTGTGTCTGCTATCTCTGGTTGTTGGAGTTGGTGGGTTTGCCTACCTTGCCTCACTCCGTGAAGCTCCTGCACGACGCGAGCCGACTCCTCGTCCGCTCGTCGTCACGACGTACGAAATCTCTCCCAGCGATGTCCGGGAAATTGTCTCAGTCTATGGCACTTCACGCGCAGAACGCGAAGTTCAACTCAATGCCCAGGTCGCCGGCCAGATCATTGACACATTCAAACTGAATATCGGCGAACGTGTCGAAGCACCCAAAGTCGATGCGACATCCGGCGTGAAAACCGAGCATTATCCGGGCGACGTTGTCATCAAGATTGATCCGAAGACATACCAGGAGAAACTGAATCTGGCGATGTCCAAGCTCGATGAAGTCGCTGCAGAAAAATCGAGCCAGCTTCAGGAGAAGATCAATCTCCAGAGCAAACTCTCGATTCAGGAACAATCACTCGCGACCTACCAAAAGGAATATGACCGCATCGCGCTGCTGCACGAACAGGGCAAGGTTCTGAATTCCGATCTTGATCGGGCACGTCTGGAACTCATCGGCTATCAGGATGGCATTGATACTCTGAAATCGCAGCTGGCACTCATCCCAAAGAAGATCGAACAGCTCGATCGCAAGGCGGCGACGTTGGAGAATGATGTCCGGATGGCGGAACTTGATATCGAGCGGACGAGCGTGATCCCGTCGTTCAATGGAATTGTCAGCGATGTTGCGGTTGAACTCGGGCAGTATGTTCGATTAGGTGATCCGCTGGTCAAGATTGTTGACGTCTCGAAGATAGAGATTCCGGTCGCGATCTCAATCGATGATCAGCGACGGATTTTGTCTCAGTGGATGACCGACAGAAAGATCCAGGTCTCGATCGCGATGAATCAGCGTGAGGACGAAGTCTGGTCCGGACACATCGTGCGGTTCTCCCCGGTCGCGGATGAACGGACACGGACGGCCGAGGTTTTTGTGGAGGTCGATAATACGGCTCAGAAGTCGCCTCTGGTTCCGGGAACTTTTGTGAACATCCGGATCGAGACGCAGCTGCAAAGAAACGTTCTGCTCATTCCCCGGTCTTCGATCATTGACGGGTTTGTCCTCGTTTATGAGGAAGTCGAAGAAGAAGTCACGCTTGAAGAGACCGAGAAGACAACGGAAAAAGCCTCCAGCGAAGCAGAGACAACGACCACTGTCGATAAAGTCGTTGAACGCAAGACGAAGCTGATGGCCCGTAAAGTCCCGGTCAAAATTGATTCGTACCTGCAGAATATGGCGGTTGTTTCGGAAGGTCTCTCAGAAGGGGATAAGATCATCGTGACCAACCTGGATCTTCTCAACGAACTCCTGACGACCGGCGAGACTTATACGCTGATTGAGTCGGAAACTCAGAATGTCCGAAAGTACGAGCGGGATCAGCGAATCCGACAATGGGAACTGCTGCGTCGCGATAAAGGGCTTTCTTCTGTCACTCCCTGACGCATCAATACTCGACGTCTGAGCGTTTTTCCATTACCTTTCAGAACATCGAGAGCATCGACGCCCGTAACGACATTCCTCAGCTGGGATGTCTGCGAAGAATTTCTCATTGGGCGGGGCTCTGGCAATGAAGGGTTCTTCGATGATCTGCGTGAGTGTCACACCTGCGTCCCGCACCCTTGCTCAAGTCGACCTGTTGAACGCCTCTCGCTATGGCGATATGGTTGAACTCTGCATCGACCGCCTTATCAAAGAGCCCGATTTCAAAGAACTCCTGTCGACGATCGACAAGCCGATTCTGATTTCGTGTCGTCGCAAGAAGGATGGTGGACAGTTTGAAGGGACCGAAGAGGCGAGAAAAGCCCTTCTGCGACAAGCGATTGCCTCAGGGCCTGCTTACATTGAGCTCGAACTCGATATCGCGAACGATATCCCCCGCTTTGGAAATACGCAGCGCGTCATCAGCTTTACGCGACTGGACCGTCCTGAGTACGACATTGAGTCGATCTTTGAAGAAGCCGCGGCTGCGAAAGCCGACATTGTCAAATTCAGCTGGCCGACTCCGAGCATCGACGACGTCTGGCCGCTTCTGGCTGCCGTGACTCAAAAGAGAATGCTGCCGATCGTTGGTAACGGCAGAGGCACTCCCGAAATGACCTTCTCGCTGCTGGGGAAGAAGTACGGCTGCCCGTGGATCTATGCGGCTCTTGAGAAGGGGATGGAAGCCTATCCCGGGCAGGTGACTGTCCATGAACTCGACGAGTACTATCACTTCAACGACATCAATAAGCAGACTCGCTTTGTGGCTGTGGCGGGTTTTTCCCAGACACTCACCACGACGCTGCGCATTTTCAACCTCGCTTTTCGTCACATGAAGATGAATGTCCGCTGTCTGCCGCTGACGATTGGACGCGTTGACCGCTTAGCGAAGATGCTTGAGATTCTTAAGGTCCAGGCGGTCCTGCTCGGGGGAGAAGAAGCCACCCGTGCGATGAGTCTGGCGACCAATATTGATAAGCGGGAATTCGATACGCAGTACATCGACCTGATGCTCTCTCAACCTGATGGGTGGCACGGATATAACACATTGCTCAGAACCTGTCTGCCGACGATTGACCGCTCGTTCGTCGGTGGCATCCAGAACAAGACGATCCTCGTCATCGGAACGAATGGTATTGCTCACACGGTTGTCTCTGCACTTGCTTCGCGTCAGAACGTCGTCAATGTCTGCAGCACTGATACGCAGGCCTCTGAGCAACTCGCGAAGATGTATCAGGTCAAACACGTCCCGTTTGCTCACCTTTACGAGACGCTCTGCGATATCATCATCATCGCTGACTCCAACATGAAATTCGGCAAAGGACAAAAGGAGATCATGCCCTCTGTCCTGCGTCCACATCACACGGTCATTGACCTTTCCAACTTGCCACTCAAGAGCCCGTTGTTTGAAGAAGCGATCGCCCGCGGGTGCAAAATCATGAGCCCGAGCATTATCTACATGGACGAGATTCAACGTCAGTTCAAGGCGTTGACCGGACAGGAAATCCCGTCCGAAGCGATCCTGGAAGTCATGGGAGCGCGTAGTTGATCTGTTCGTTTACGTCAGTCGACGTCGTACGACGAACAGTCGAGGCGACTTTGGGGATGGCGGGTCAGCGTAACCCAGATTGATCGTGAACTCTCGTGGCGGGAGGCTTTTCCAGAGTCTTCGGACAACCGCTTCTTCATCAAGGCCGCCGGGATGTCCGACATACGCCAGCACGGTGAGGATGCCTCCGGGACGTAACAATGACATCACGTCGCGGAGTGCTCGCTCGGTTGTTTCGCTGGTCGTGATGACCGACTTCTCACACCCTGGTAGATATCCCAGGTTGAACATCGCCGCTCCGATGCTTCCCCGCAGTTCGCCAGGGAGATGTGAGACGACATTCGAGTGGCAGTCATTGATCAGGGTGACGTGTTTAATGCCAGCAACCGTCAGTCGACCTGAGGTACTGTCGAGGGCCTGCTGTTGTCGATCGAATGCCCAGACATGCCCTTTTTTGCCGACGCATTCCGCCAGAAACTGTGTGTCGTAACCATTCCCTGCCGTTCCATCGATGGCGAATTCATCGGGCTTGAGAATGCGGGACACAAACTCCTGAGCGACATGCGTCAGATTCTCGACTTCGAGAGACTTGACGGTAGTGTCTGCAAAAGCAGCTTCACGACGGACGTCGTAACGACGTTCAATTGGCTTGCCATGCAGCAGATGCTCGACCATCATTTCCGCCAGATAAGGCCCCTGCAGTGAGCCTTTCGATCCCAGTCCGTTCAAGTAACCGATGCGCCCATCGGCAGGATGCGTTCCGACGCGCGCGACCTGTTGCAGTAAGACCGGACGAACACCTGCCTCGTGACGAAGCAGTTCCACTTCGCGTGGCAGGATCTCATTCAGCTTCGCCAACACGGCGTCGCGACCTTCCGCTGTCACGGTCGAACTCAGATCATCATGCTCGTAGGTTGAGCCGACTTTGTAGACATCGTCCTGAATCCGTATCAGCCAGACGCCGTGCTGGACGATGCGGTCTTCATCAAGTCCGGGAATTCTGACGGTCAGAATCTGTCCTTTGGCGGGGTTACAGAGAAGTCGTCCGAAGTACGGATTGTAGGCCCCAGTGAATCCCTGGCAGAACACGACTCGTTGCGCAGTGACATCAATCTTGGGAATCTCGATCTGCTCCGACGAGATCTTCACATCCCAGAGCGGATGCAAATCTGCATGAACGATGTGATTTTGTGTCTGGAAATGACGATGCGAGACGTCGAGGTACTGCAGGGCATCCAGGCGACCTGCGACCGGGATCTCGACCGAGCCAAGATCTGTTTGAAATGGCTTTGGAGATTCGATCCACTGCACATCCCAGCCGGTTGCGATCCGTTTGCGGACTTTCTCGACATGCTCTTTGGCATGAAACAATCGAAGCAGCGGCGTCTCTGTCAGCAACCGAGAGTTGGTGATCGACTCGATCTGTCTGTAAAAGCGTTTGGCGGTCGACCAGAGAACCTCGAAGTCGTCGAGTTGAGCCAGACGTTTGCCAGTGACCGGCGAGATTAGACCAGCTGCAACTTTCGAGGAGGTCGACGTTTCGTTTCGATCTACAAGCAGGACATCAACGCCCGCATGACGCAACGCCCATGTCAGCGTTGTTCCGGCGAGACCGCCGCCAATGATCAGAGTGTTGATTTCCCTCGCCATGCGGCCAGTTTAGGCGTTTTGCTGGTTTTTCGACAGCGACTAAGCCAGCAGCTTCTCGACGACGTGATGTTCTTCGACTCCCGTCAATCGCACATTCAAACCTCCGGAACGAGAGGATAATTTTGAATGGTCGATTCCCAGACAGTGCAGCACGGTGGCTTGCAGGTCATGCACGTGGACCGGATCTTCGACCGGCTTGAAGCCAAGGTCATCCGTCTTGCCGACGGTGATCCCTGGCTTGATCCCGCCGCCCGCCATCCACATGGTGTAGGCTTGCGGGTGGTGATCGCGTCCCTGACTTCGACCGAGAACGACGGAGGACTCGACCATCGGCGTGCGACCAAATTCGCCGCCCCAGATAACGAGCGTGTCGTCCAGCATGCCGCTGCGTTTGAGGTCTGTAAGAAGTGCTGCACAAGGCTGATCGGTCGTGCCGCATTGGTTCTTTAATCCACCGGCCACGTTGGAGTGGTGATCCCAGTCGGAGTGATAAACTTGAATGAAGCGCACGCCACGCTCGGCCAGTCGTTTTGCCAACAGACAGTTGTTGGCAAACGCTTTCTTGGCGTTCCCTGGTTCAGCCCCGTAAAGGTCGAGGGTTTCTTTGGTCACGCCGCCGGTATCCATCAGTTCGGGAACGCGGGTTTGCATGCGATAGGCCATCTCGTAGGCAGAGATGCGCGTTGCTGTCTCGGGATCACCTTGTCTGGAAAGTCGCTGCTGGTTGAGTGACTTAATGGCATCGAGTGCATCGCGCTGTGACTTCTGATCCATGCCTTTGGGAGTCGTGACGTTGAGAATCGGATCTCCGGAGTTGCGAAACGGAACGCCTTGAAACGAACTCGGCAGAAGTCCCGAGCCCCACATCGCGGTTCCTCCGCTGAGGGTGGCACCGCTGGTGAGAACGACGAATCCAGGCAGATCGGTCGCTTCGCTGCCGATGCCATAAGTGACCCAGGAGCCCATGCTGGGACGACCGGGCACGCCGTTGCCCGTATTCACAAACAGTTGAGCGGGGGCATGGTTGAAGTGATCGGTGTGGACGGTCTTGATGAACGCGATGTCATCGGCAACTTTTGACAGATGAGGCAGGGCCGACGAAATCTCTGCGCCGGACTGGCCATGTTTGGCAAACTCAAAACGCGGTCCGAGGACGGCTGCGTCGGGTTGAATGAAGGCGAGACGCTGACCTTCGGTGACTGACTTGGGAAGGGGCTTGCCTTCGAGCCGGGTGAGTTCTGGCTTGTAATCAAACAGGTCCAGCTGGCTGGGGGCACCGGCCATGAACAGGTAGATGACTCGCTTGGCCTTCCCTCCATTCGGAAGGAGATAGCCCGATGACGCCGATTCGTGGGCGTGCGTCTGAGAAGTCATCATGTTCTGCAGACCGCCGGTCATCAGTGATGTCAGCGCGATCTTGCCCAGTCCGATGCCACAGTCTTGAAAGAGCTGGCGACGGGTGCGGGCGAGCAGTGGGTGGATAGGATCAAGCATAGGTGGGCTCTGCGGCAGGGAGGAATTATGGCTTCACGACGGCTTCGTCGAGGTTCATGATGACGCGGGCGACAAGAGTCCAGGCAGCAAGGTCAGCTGTTGCGTCCTTATTGCCAGTCACTTCTTGCGGGTTGATTTCCCCCGCTTCGATGCGTGAGCGTTGCATCTGGAAATAAGCGACCAGTGTCGAGACTTCCTCTGGACCGGGCGGTCGGATGAGGAAGCGTCGGAAGAGTGTGGTTATGGTGGACTCGATCGGCTGATCGGTTTTGCATGACGTCGCGGCGTGTCGGGCCATCTCCAAATACATCTCGTCGTTGAGGAGCGTTAGCGCCTGGAGTGGCGTGTTACTGCGATCCCGTTTGACGATGCAGTTCTCGCCGGTTGGGCCATCAAAGACCGTAAAGGCAGCAAAAGGAGTCGTGCGTTTTGAGAAGGTGTAGAGGCTGCGTCGATAACGATCCTCGCCGGTCGAAGCGTTCCAGCGGAAACCGCCGTAGGCGACGTCGGTGACTGATCCGGGCTGAGGAGGAAAGACGCTGCGGCCATACATCTTCTGGGTCAACAGCCCGCTGCTGGCGAGCATCTGGTCGCGGAGGACCTCGGCGGAAAGTCGGTAGGAAGGGCCGCGCGAGAGCCAGCGATTACTCGGGTCGTTCGCCTGCTCTTGTGCAGTGACCACGCTGGAACGTCGATAGGCTGCACTCGTGACGATCAAGCGATGCAGGGATTTCATCGACCATGGTTGGAAGCCATCGGTCGTGGGTGTCATGAATTCGCAGGCCAGCCAGTCGAGGAGTTCCGGGTGGCTGGGTGGCTCGGACTGGGTTCCGAAATCTTCCAATGTCGTGACAAAGCCTTGTCCAAAGAATCTCGCCCAGGCACGATTGACTGCGACCCGCGCGACGAGAGGGTTGTCTTCACAGACGAGCCACTGCGCGAACGCTAAGCGGTCGTGTGGAGGCTTCTCAGTTGAGGTCGCGAAAATCTCCGGGATACCGGGCGTGACTGGTTCTCGTGGCGACAGGTACTCGCCACGGTGGTGGCGATGAGTTTCGCGTGGATTGTCTTTGGCTCTTGTCCGGAAGATGAGGGTTCGAACGGGAGCAGGTCTGGAGTTACGCAGCTTGTCGACTGGCTTGCGCGCTTCTGCGAGTTCGGGCGCTGTCAGCAGGAAGTAGTTTCGAATTGTTGTTTCTTCGTCTTCTGATCGCGAGTCGGCGGGCTGACGAAATGCAGCTTCGACTTCTTCCGTCAAGCGAACCGGTGACCGCAACTTCTCGTCGAACGTCACACTAATCCGGAACTTGCCGAGTGCTGCGACGAAGTGGCGTTCGAAGAGCATCTCGATCGTTAATGTGCCTGTCGGCTGAAGAGGTTGAGCGAGCGGGATCACGTACTGAATGCGTTGCCCGATCTCGTCACCCGCTGGCTGGACCCCCGAAGAGCCGTTGCCGTCGGAAAGTGAGACCGCCGTCGGATTCGCAGGATCGAAGGCGACCTTCTGCCCATCGACAGTGGTGGTGAATTCGCTCAGGAAGAACTGCCCTGCTCTGCCTTCATAAAACGTCCGACCCGGTCCACGCTGCGGAAGGCGCTCGTCCGGCAGGGCTTCGAGTCGCAGGCCGGTGATCGGCTGTTTGAACTCAGAGAGGTTGAATGCCAGGGTGTAAACGTCCCGTTTCGTGAAGTCGCCACTGGCAAAGACCGCGCCGTCTGGCTCGACTTCGAGATAGGGGAGATTACTGGTCGCTGATTGAGGTTTGGCGGTTGTCCAGGTGTTGAGTGAGCCTGCGACCTTGTCTTTCCAGTTTGAGAAAGCCGTTTGAAAGGCCGTCCAGCGACGTTCCGGTTCTGGTCCATCCCCTTGAAACGGCGGGTACTGGAATTCGAGACCCGGAATTTCTGCTCGAACTTGAACATCGATCTCATCGCGTCGCTGCTTGAGTGATGCTGGTGTGACATCGAGTTCGAGTTCTTCCGCGTTATTCAAGAGGCCAAACAGCTGGTAATAGTCGGTGTGCGTGATGGGATCGTATTTGTGAGTATGGCATTGGGCACATCCCGTGGTCATGCCGAGCCAGACGGCACCGGTCGTTGCGACTCGGTCGACCATTGCGAAATAACGGAATTCGAGCGGATCGATTCCCCCTTCTTCGTTCAGCATCGTGTTGCGATGAAAGCCGGTTGCGATGAGTTGGTCCTGAGTCGGCTCAGGAAGAAGGTCGCCAGCGAGTTGTTCGATCGTGAACTTATCAAACGGCATATCGTCATTGAGGGCCTTGATGACCCAGTCGCGGTACGGCCAGATGGTTCGTTCGCGGTCTTTTTCGTAGCCGTTGGTGTCTGCATAGCGGGCCAGATCTAGCCAGGATCGCGCCCAATGTTCGCCATAAGAAGGGGACGCGAGCAGTTCATCGACGACCTTCTCATAGGCGTTGGCAGACGTGTCATTCACAAACGCATCCGCCTGCTCAGGCGTGGGAGGCAAGCCGATGAGGTCCAGATAGACACGACGGATTAATGTGTAACGGTCTGCTTCAACGGACGGCGTCATCGCGCGTTCATGGAGCTTGGCGGCGATGAACTGGTCGATGGGGTTGACGGTGCTGCTGTCTTCGATCTTTGGAATGTCGGGGCGGACCGGCTTTTCAAACGCCCAATGTTTCTGATACTCCGCACCGCTTTCGATCCACTTCTTGAAGGCCTGCTTCTGCTGGTCAGTCAACATGACGCCGCTTTGGGCAGGCGGCATGCGCAGATCTTCGTCATCGGAGAATAGACGAGCAATCAGTTCGCTGTTGTCGGAGTCTCCCGGAGCAATCGCGCCGGCTTCGATCGCTGCTTCGCGAACATCCAGACGCAGGCCGGCTTCGCGAGTTTCTTCGTCGGGACCGTGGCAGGCGTAGCAGGTTCCGGAAAGGACCGGTAGCACATCGCGACGAAAATCGACTTCTTCAGCGACCAGCCAGGAACTGGACAAATACAGAGCGCAGGCCAAAGCCCAGATGCGCACACCCAGTCTCATAGATCAGATTTCCCATCCTCGGCTCGCGACATCAACGGCTCATGACGTCGCTACTGTTCGGACTGAATCATCTTACTGGCGAACAGAGCAGACGCCAACAGGAATTGCAAGGAAATTGATTCTCTTATCCACGATTGCCGAATCAACTGGATGATTTTTTGCTGGTATTAGGCGTCTGTAGCCCCACAAGTTCGACGACCTTGATTTTGCTGTTTCCGACATCGCAGCTGCTGCATCCACCGCATTTTGTCGCTGCACGCTTGGACAAAACGCCGCGAATAAACTTGCCGATGCGTCGTCCCAGATACGACAGGGCCAGGACAAGGATCAGCAGAACAATCAGATTCTGAGAATCATTCATAATGCAACGCTTCGGGCAGATCAGGGGGGGGCATGTCCCGAGAATGGATGGCTAACCCATCATCGCCGTGCCGACCTGGTAGACAATCAGGGCGACGACATAGGCCAGCACGGTCATGTAAACAAACGAGAAAGTCGGCCACCACCAGCTGTTTGTTTCTTTACCAATCACGACCAGCGTGGAGACACACTGCGCACATAGGGCAAAGAAAACCATGATGGAGAGGCCTACCGGAATCGTATACACCGGAGAGCCATCAGGCCATTGAGAGTTTTGGATGGCAGAGACGAGGCCTTCGCTTTCCTCATCGACTTCACCGCCCAGTGAGTAAATGATGCCCAGGGTGGCAACAATGACCTCACGTGCAGGAAACGATGCGATCACGCCGACGCCGATCTTCCAGTCCCATCCGAGCGGGCGGACGAGCGGTTCGATGGCATGACCCATCTGGCCCATGTAGCTCTTTTCGATGAGTGAGGCAGCCATGGTGTCATGCTCGTGTTGAAGTGATTCGATCGTCTTCGTTAAAGCAGCGACTTCAGGAGATACGGGAGCTTCGGGATCTTCCGGCTTCTCCATGCCATCGAGAATCGCCTGCTGAGACTCCAGGTACTTCTGCACGGCGTATCGGGGCGTATGATCGCCCGGGTAGGTCGCCAGGGCCCAGATGACGATGGTCGTGGCGAAGATGAAGGTTCCTGCTGTTGTTACGAATGACATGCTGCGTTCGTAAACACGACTCAGCACGACGCGAATCGAGGGACGCTGGTAACGGGGAAGTTCCAGTAGAAATGGCGATGGGTCTTCACTCACCATGAAGTTTTTCAGCAGCACCGCGATCGGGATCGCCAGAATCAGGCCGATGCTGTTCATCAGTAACAACATCAGTCCTGGAAGTGTCACCCAGCCTCCCAGGTAGGTGATGTTGGGAATCAAGGTACCAACAATCAGCAGGTAAACTGGCAGGCGGGCAGAACAGCTCATCAGGGGGGCGATTAAGATCGTGATCAGGCGATCGCGGTTGTTATCGATCGTGCGGGTGGCCATGATCCCGGGAACCGCACAGGCGAACGACGACATCAGCGGGAGGAACGACTTCCCGTTGAGACCGAGTCCCATCATCAGGCGGTCCATCATGAACGCAGCGCGAGCCATGTAACCGCTGTCTTCCAGGATCGCGATAAACAGGAAGAGCAGAGCAATCTGCGGCAGGAAGACAAGTACGCCTCCCACACCTGCAACGACACCATCGACGAGCAGACTCCGAAGTGGCCCAGGTTCCAGGCCTGCTTCTACGAAGCTATTGATTTGTCCTTGCACGCTTTCCAGGCCATCCGCGAGAGGGCTCGCCCAACTGGTAATGGCCTGGAAGACGAGCAACATGACTACCGTAAAAATGACTGGGCCCAGAAACGGATGAAGTGCGCAGGCATCCAGACGCTCGGTCCATGACTTACGCGTGATCGGCTTCTGTACAATCGTCTGACGGATGATATCGCTGGACCATTGATACCGCTGGCTGGCTTCCGTCCCCGGAATGGTGAACCCGCTGGCTTTCAGCTTTGCTCGCGTGTTCGTGATGATGTCCGTCGCAGTTTGTCCGTGATCTTTGGAGACTCGCTGCTCGATCACGCCTCCCTGATCAAGAAGCATGCGCTCGGCCAGGTAAAGAGGACACGGAGTCGAGATTGCCTTTTCGACATCCGCATGAAAACTGTTCAGAGTTTGATAGAACTCTGGCGTGAGTGGCTGGTGTTTAATCGACGGAGGCTGGCCGACCGCTGATAGGATCGCGTTTTTCAGTTCGCTGATGCCAACACGGTTGTTTGCTTCACAACGAACGACGGGGATGCCGAGAGTTGTTGACAACTTTTCCACATCGATTTCAAGACCTGAACGCTGGGCGGAATCCCACATATTCAGGGCGAGAACAGTCGGCAGGCCCAATTCAAGCAGTTGTCCGAGCAGGTAGAGGTTTCGCTCCAGATTGCTGGCATCTGCGACGCAAATGATAACGTCAACAGGACTTTCGCTGGCTTGACGTCCAAGGAGGACGTCGACAGTGACCATCTCGTCCAAGGAGCGAGGAGAAAGGCTGTAGGTCCCGGGAAGGTCGACGAACTCGAGGGCACGTCCATTCCAGGTTGTCCGACCGGTCTTACGCTCGACGGTCACGCCGGGATAATTGCCAGTGCGTGCATTCATGCCAGCGAGGGCGTTGAAGAGCGTACTTTTGCCGGTATTCGGATTGCCGATCAGGGCAACATGCAGGGATTTTGGCGAAGCAGGGATCGACTTGGCGGGCGGATCAGATTGCGTAGTTGTCATGTCAAACCGGCCACGTCCATTGGGCAACAGCGAAATCACTCAAAGTGATCACGAGTGACAGCGAGAAAAACCTCAGCCTTGACTTGGCTGCACTAATTCGACGAGCACCTTGGCAGCATCAGCCTTACGCAGGGCGATCCGAGAACCATTGAGAAAAAATTCGACAGGATCACCAAGTGGTGCGGAACGCAGGAACTCGATGCAACGTCCTGGAATAAAGCCGATTTCCATAAGTCGAAAGTGCAGGCCATCTTCTCCCAGAATCGAGCTGATGCGGGCAAGCTGACCTTTTTGAATTTGTGTCAAATTTGACATTCAGATTCAACCTTTTGGTGATTTCGGCGTATTACGAGGGTGAGTTGAGATCTCATCGACAATCGTTGTAACGAATGATAGCAGAACTGGCAATGAAGTTGAGACTCAGTTTCAGTTTGGTAGAAATTTTTGATAAATCCCCTCATTTCAGACATCCCTCGGGGTCGTTCTGCGTCTGTTTAATGAGCCCCTCATGATCCGCAGCGGTTGATACTCCAAGCTGGCTTTACATGTTGGATTGTGAATGAATGTCCCGAAGACTGAAGAAACACCTGATATGACACCTCCCCCTTCTGCTGCCATGGAATCGCGACTGGATGCCCCCAATTTTGTTCATGCAGCCGAGTGCTTGAAGATTCTGGCCCATCCGCATCGTCTTCAGGTTGTCCACATGTTGCTTAATGGGCGATATTCTGTCGGGCAGCTGGCAGATGCCTGTGAAATTCCCAGCGCTATGATGTCTGACCACTTGCGTCTCATGCAAAGATGTGGCTTTCTGGCTTGCGAAAAGGAAGGTCGGACAAAGTATTACACGATCATCGAGCCGCATCTGGCGGACATTATTGCGTGTCTTGAATCTCGCTTTTCCACGCGATCCTGACATTTGGTCTATAACGCCGTGCAGTGACACACAAACGTCGACCTCATTCAGCTGATTTGTTTGTGAAAAAACGACGAAGGTTCCTCTCTGTATCGTCCTGAAAACCTGGCATCCAGCTATTCTGCGAGTCAATAAAGTTGACTCCCTGTACCGTTTTGAAATTGCACAACCGATCTCGATTCGAGATTCTGAAGGCAAGATTTGAGATGGTGACAACCAGATAGCATTTCCCCAGTCGCTTGCGACGCCATGGAAAGGACGTTTCCTATGTTGGATCTGAATGGTCTGCGCGATGCCGTTGGATACGAGGGTCGAGTTTCTCGACGACTGTTTCTTGCCTACGGTGCGGCTTTGAGCTCGCTGCCGTTTCTTCCTCGAACAAGTTGGGCGAACTCTGCTCCGACCTTCTCCAGTGATCCGTTTACTCTGGGAGTCGCCTCGGGAGATCCGGATGATCACAGCGTCGTATTGTGGACGAGGTTGGCTCCTTCTCCACTTCAGCCCGACGGCGGAATGGGGTTCGATGATGTCGAAGTTCAGTGGGAAGTGGCTGAAGATGAAGGCATGAAATCAATTGTCTGCAGCGGCAAAACGATTGCCCCGCAGCGACTGGCCCACTCGGTCCACGTTGAGCCGACCGGTTTGAAGCCAGATCACTGGTATTATTATCGCTTTCAGGCCGGCGATGCTGTCAGCCCGGTCGGGAAGACGCGCACGATGCCCTCGGTCGATGTGATGCCCGAGAAATTGCGATTCGCCTTTGCTTCCTGCCAGAACTGGGAAGCAGGGTTGTTCACGCCGTATCAACAGATGGTTCAGGACAATCTTGATCTCGTCTTCCACCTTGGCGATTACATTTATGAGTATGCTGCCGGCCGGAACGGGAAGGTTCGTACGCACCATGGCGACGAAATCAATTCGTTAAGTGACTACCGCATTCGTCATGCCCAATACAAGACCGATCCCGATCTGCAAGAGATGCACCGCCAATGCCCCTGGATGGTGACCTGGGACGACCACGAGTTCGACAACAACTGTGCAGACGAAATTTCGGAACAGAAGGACGTCGTTGCAGCTGACTTTCTCGTGCGACGAGCGAACGCCTATCAGGCCTACTACGAAGCCATGCCTCTGAGAGCATCATGCCTTCCCCAGGGGCCGGACATGCAGTTGTACCGCAAGGCCTCGTTCGGGCGACTGGCGGAACTCCTGGTTCTCGATACACGTCAGTATCGCAGCAACCAGCCAAACAATGACAAGCGTTCGCCACTCAATGACGAGGCGTTGAATCCTCAAGCCTCCATGCTTGGCGTCGAGCAGAAGAAGTGGTTGTACCACAATCTGGAAGAGTCCAAAGGCACCTGGAACGTCCTGGCTCAGCAGGTCATGATGGGGATGGTTGGCCATCGCATGAAAGATGATGAGCATGGCTATTCAATGGACCAGTGGCCGGGCTATGCAGCTGAGCGGATGGAACTGATGAAGTTCATGGAAATGCACCACATCAGCAATCCGATCGTCCTGACCGGCGATATCCACTCGAACTGGGCCAATGAACTCCGCGTCGATGATCGAAAGACCGATACGAAGCTCGTGGCAACGGAGTTCGTCGCGACGTCGATCTCAAGCGGCGGCAATGGTGTCGATAAGCCAAAAACGCACGATATGATCGTCGCGGACAATGCCTGCGTGAAGTTTCATAATGCACAACGTGGTTACGTCCGCTGCGAAGTGACTCCTGCGAACTGGAAGACGGATTACGTTGTTGTCGATAAAGTGATCGAACCAGGCGGGGTTTGCAGCGTGCGAACGTCGTTTGTGGTTGAGAGCAATGATCCGAGTTTGAAGCCGGCCTAGTCATAACTTCAAGTGCTGGATCCTTTCATGAAAATGGCCTCGCTGGTATTTCTCCAGCGAGGCCATTTTCGTGTTGCAATGATCGTCTTGGTAACGACTTCAACTGGAAAGCATTCTTCCTTAAAGCATTCTTGGTCTACGACTCTTCTGATTCGCTCCAGAAGGTGGCGACGAACCTTTTCTGATAGCCTGTACGTGACCGTGTCTCGTTGGTCTGATCTTCTTTCGATAATGACTTCGACAAGTCCTGAGAAGATTCTGCAGGATGCAATCATCCGTTGCAGAGGTTCTACGGGATACTCGTCAATGCTTGATGCGAAGCCTTCGATCGTGAGCAATTGAGAACTTCCGTCTGCGAGTTTCAGTTCGATCGACGGAAAGAGTTTTCCAACGAGGGACTGCATTTTCGCAACTGCCGTGACCAGCTCTCGGTCTGATGATCGCTTCGAGCTTCTTGAGTTTTCCAGGGGGCGAATGTTGCCGTCAAACGCCCACTCCACATTTGGCATCGGCGGACTCCAGCCGTTTTTACTGCATAACGCCAGATAAGCGGCTCGCGAAGCGACGTAATCATCAAACAATTTGCCCCATGTTTGGGGCTTCGGGTCGAACTCGTGCCAACGTTCATGCAGGATATCGTCAACCTCTTTGCGGTCAAGATTGAACGTGTCAGCGAGCTGTTCAAGCTTCGAATCGAGTTCTCGTCTTAGCAGACGTCCCTGCTCTATTGCTTCAGGCGATTTGTTTGATGCAGGCCGTTGCTGCTGTCCGTCCATGGATGGCCCCATGCTGGCCAGGTGAAAGACACACGCGGCGGGCCGGTGGGCATACTAGCTGTTCGGGAGCTAACCTAGCCGCGTGGGTTGTTTGACGCAGCAATTTTACCCTCAACAGACCAGCGCGGAAGAGTAACAACCGCCATTTCAAAGCAGCGTAAAAAATCACTAGAGGTAACTGGTTGGGTAGCACCCGACAGCAAATCCGCATGGCTCGGGGCGAATATGCGGTCAACCAACGGATTCATCATCCGATGGCGTACCGAACGGCGTGAAACTGTCCGCTGAAGAACTGTACTCATATAGCCAAAATTTCTTCTGATCGCAGATAGGGGGAAAACCAGCACGCGCACATTCTTAACAGGAAAGTCAAAGGTTCGTAACAACTGCAATTATATTCTCTCTCGTGAAAAGAAGTGAGTTTTTTCAACCCCGCTTAGAGGAGAATGTGCCGTGCTCGATTTCTGCTTTCGTCGACAGAAGCTCTGTCGCAACCTTGGGCCCTGCCTATTTGTGTTTTGCCTGTTAACAAGCATGTATTCATCGGCATTTGCACAGGTCGTCAGAACACTGGATGTCGAAAAACTCGACCACTCAGGACAACGTGGATTCTCATTTGACTGGATGGGCAACGGGACCCAGTCGGAAAGTTCCAGCTTATTTATTGACGACATTGAAGAAGGAATTTCACTGTCGCCTGATTCATCAGGGCTCAGTGGAAAGGTGAGACTCTATTCTGGTTTCACAGATATCATTGGTTGGTCTGGTTTCAGTGTTTACACGGAAACTGCGCAGTGGATGAACATCACTGGCCACGACCCACTGACCTGGGGAAATGGTTCGTATCACAATCAAGGCTCTTTCACAAAAGCGGTCTACGAAGTTCAACCCAGGTCGGGAACGACCGACACAAAGGGGGTTCTCGATATTGATCTTGGAGCCCTTTACTACGATTCTGAGACGGCCACGATGGAACGTGGTGGCCCCGTCGAAACGTGGATCATTCGTGAGTATCCAGCTCCTGATTGGCAAGCCGAGGATATCGAAAACGATATTCTAAGAATCGAATATGGGCGTGGTAATCAAGACTACGGACCGCTTGGCGAGTTTCATGCGACGGTGAAGTACTACAATCGTGTGGATCGACGCCTCTACACTGCTACCTTCGAAGACTTAGGGACTGCATATCTGTTTCTGCTGAGAATTCCAATGGACGTGGGCAAGCAGTATCAGATTCTTCAGTACTCAAGCGTCGGTATCTTGTTTGAGCAGCAAATCAATCTCATCCACGGCACGTCCAGCGAGCTTGAACTGTATCATTCGCTTTTAGAAGCTGGCCAGAGCCAAAACACGATCACCGGAGAATTTGGTTACTACACCAATTACCCTCCAAAACCTCATGATCCGGATGGTCCCGTTCCTTTTCCTCCTGGGGTTCCAGAGAATCTTGAAGCGATCACATTTACTCAATCACTTCTGTATCCAGAAGACGAAGAGGGAAATCACTAGTGCCTTGCTTCGCAAGGGGACATGAATGAGTTGCGTGCAGAGAGGTAAACAGGAAACTGCTTACCTCTTTTTTTATTGCGATCCGGATCTTGCAGATACCAAAGGCGGATGGCGGCGAGACCGCTGTCGCCTGCATTGCCAATTCAATCTGTTTGAGATTGTTCTGGCACTGCGATCGACGTGCAGCTTCGCGGGCCTGCTGAACAGCTGGCAGTAATATGGCGACGAGTGTCGCTATAATGGCGATCACAACCAACAGCTCAATAAGAGTAAATCCGTTTTTCTTTTTCATGGGGGCAGTTCGGGCTTTCAATAAGCAGTTGAGAAAGCGACTCAATCTAACGATCGAGATCAAAAATGCAGACGATTCGCGAAACTCAACTGTGTTAATTTACTCAGTTGAGCAGCTGGACACGAAGTTGAGTATCGCGATAGATGGGCGTTGTATCGCTTACGCACATGAAGAACGCGTTAAGCTTGGACGAAAAGAGTATCAAGGCGAGCAAAGGCTTTTTGCCACCCTACTGCACATGAATACGCGTATCATATGAGTTAGCAGCTACTGCGCACAGGCGCCAACCAGCGGTAGTCAAAAGCAAGCCGTAAACAATATTTCTTTTGCGCTCATATAGAAACCTAAATCAGCGTAAGTGTTTTTCCTCAGCAAACCTCATGTAAGATTTCCAGCTACACTTATTTACGATCGCGCTTGAGGATTAGGTAGCGATAATGACGGCGGTTTTCGCTGGCCGAGTCATGGCACCAGAGAAAGCTTGTGCGGAATGGTGCTGCAAGATCGCCGTGACTGGATGCAAGAATCTCCCTGTCATGTGATGACTCCGCATTCTTATTCTATTGAATCTTATCAGCGAGTTTCGCTTGATTTGCTCTGGACCTCCGGAACCTCAAGTCGACAGCAGCCGAGATCCAGGAACTTTCCGAGTTTGCCGCGTGAGACGAGCACATCAGCGTGCAGGCGGTAGTACATGAACCGGCCTTCTCTTCGGACTTCGACCAGATCTGCCTGTCTCATAATTTTCAGGTGATGCGAAATCGTAACGACTTCTGCATTTAAGCGGGCGGAAATATCGCTGACCGACAATTCTCCCTCGCGGAGCACATCGACAATGCGCAGGCGGTGCGGGTCGCTGAGGGCTTTCAGGCGTTCTGCGCAGAAGTCTGCCTGAAAGATGTCGTTGGTGAGGTCTTTGGGAGTCGCCATGATGCCTGCCGATTGGTAGTCAATTTCCAAGCATACTAGCTGACACATCGACAGCAAACAATTCGGACTGGAGACATCTATGCTCGTTTGAGGTGATCAGATGACCTTCGGAACGTCACAGCCAGTCGCGTTAATTCGCTCGATCAGTGCAGGCAGGTCAGAAATTGACTTCACGACGGCATGGCAACCTGCATTGCGGAAGATCTCGGCTGTCTGGTCCAGACGTTTTTCTTGAGCTGCGGTATCGAGCAAGCTCCACTCTTCATAAGTCAGGCCCGTTTCGCTGCTGCTGTCACAGACTCCGATCGACCAGCAACCTGCTGCCAGGCCGGCTTTGATATCGGCGACTGTGTCTCCCACGTTCACGATTCGAGTTGCCGGGTAGATTCCCAGTTGTTCCATCACTCGGAAGATCATCCACGGCGCTGGTCGTCCGGCTGGGACGTCGTCGGCACAGAGATTGACTTCCGGCGAGAAGCCGAGCTTCTCGGCACGCGAACGAACAGACTCGGCCGCTTTGCGGAAATAGCCTGTTGTTCCGGCGATACGAATTCCACGGTGGTTGAGCGACTTAATCGTTTCCGGCAGGCCGGGCACGAGGACGGTTGTTTCCTCGATCGACTTGAGTTGAAAGGCGATGAACTCCTCGTACATTGCGTCAACATCGCTGTCCTGCCAGCTTCGTCCGTATTCTTTTTCCCAGGTCTGTGAGACTTCCGGGCGGCTCAGGATCTCGATGAGGTGATCCCGCTTGTTTGTTCCCATCGGTCCTCGCGCGACCGCAGAGGTCACAGGAATGCGTCGACTCTCGAAGAGTTGTTGAAATGCCTTCGCTGGGGCGCAAGATCCGAAGTCGACCGTCGTGCCAGCCCAGTCAAAGATGACGAGTTCAATTTGTGATGTCTTCATCTGTCCAATTTCTCAAGAGACTTTTTTAAACGTAGAGAAGCTCAACCAGGGATTCTGGTGTTGTCTGACGGGGATTGTTGTGCATTCGCTGCAGATTGACCGCAGCGATGATCCGATCGATCTGCTCGCGCGAGGTGATGCCTGCTTCTGAGAGACTTGCAGGGCAGCCGACTTCTTTGAGCAGTTTGAGGATTCTGTTCGAGGCGTCTTGAACGTCGCTGGCGTTGAGTGCCTTGAGGATCAATCCAATGCGTTGACGTACATCGCTGGCGCCCCGAGGATCGGCGCAGTCGATATCGTTGACTTCAGAATTGAATTGCAGCATCGGCGACAATGTGAGTGCAACCGCAATGCCGTGGGGGATTCCGTAGGAAGAGGTCATGGGATAAGACAACGCATGACAGGCTGTGGTTCTGGTGATGTTGATTGCACGTCCGGCGAGATTCGATGCCCGGCACATCGCGAATCGCGACTCGGGTGTCGGTGACGTCGTTGCCTCTGGCAGGTACTGATAGGCCAGTGATACTGCTTCACAGGCGAGCCTCATTGACTCGTCTGTTGCACCGACCGCCCAGATTGACTCAATCGCCTGGCAGAAGGCATCCAGTCCAGTCGCTGCCGTCACTGCAGACGGAAGGGTTGCCATGAGTTGTGGATCAATGATCGCGATATCAGGCAGTAACGACGGATGATCGAGCGAATACTTCTTGCCATCGACGTAGACAACTGCAAACTGCGTCGCCTCACTGCCGGTCCCCGCTGTGGTGGGGATGACGATCAGTGTCGTTTGTCTTGGTCGAAGGTCTTCTTCGCCGTAGATAACAAGAAGTGGATTTTCCTGCCCGGCCAGACCGCTGATGAGTTTGGCCATGTCGATCGCTGTACCGCCCCCTAACGCGATGACGACATCGGGCTGGGCTTGCCGATAGACAGTCAATCCTTTTTGGACATCGTCCAATTGTGGATTCGGCCGGAAGTCCGTAAATGTCGTGACTCGATGAGCTTTCCAGAACGAAGCAAGAACTGCATCTGCTCCCGAGTTTCGATACGCTGACTCATCAATCACCGCGAAGATGTTTCGAGGATTCGCAAAGTCCGGAAGGGTCTGCAACTGGGACAGACTCTGAGAACTTAAATAGGTTTGTTGCTGGTTCATTCGTTTTGAGTTCGTTCTACTGTTCACGCTTTCTTGAAGTCTGCTTCGGTTACATTCAACGCCCACATTTCCTGCCCATCCATTTGCACCCATTCTGCTTTGAGAGTCGCGGGTGACTGAGTGGCATCAACGTCGAGTTTCAGCCAGACATGCGGCGTTGCAGATCCCATCACGAGATCGGGGTGAGGCACATTCAGCGAAGGGATGACCCGGTCATGAATGGGTGAGACGATCAGTTGATGCAGAGGATAACCGACGACGACTTCCGTGTTGTATTTCAATAACCGGGAACAATGGATATCTCCACCGATCAGGAGCACACCGGAGATGTCATGCTTGCCGATGAATTCAAAGAGGGCCTGACGCTCGTAGGAGTAAGTGCCCCAGTCGTCCTTTTCACGGTTTTCCTTATCATCCCAGATCATCCCGCAGGCGATAATTTTGAACGTCGCCTTGGATGACTTGAGTGAGTTGAGCAGCCAGGTCCATTGTTTTTCACCGAGCAGTGTGGGCTTGGCGGGATCAACGGGAGACGGTTCCGTCTGAGAGAACCAGCGTGTATCGAGGAGGAAGACTTCCACCGGGCCGTACTGGAACTTGCAATAGATCCCCTGGTCGTCATAGCCATCTTGAGGATTGGCGCGATATTCGACGAAGGCCTTGCGGTTATTGACCTTCTCCTTCACGCGACCATCAGTGTCGTTGCCGGCGAAGTCATGATCGTCCCATGTTCCCCAGGTCGGCGTGTGTCGAACCAGACGGGCCAGTTCTGGCACGGAGAGAAACTCGCGGTGCTTTTGTCTGGCGACATCCAGCTTTGTCGAATCAATATAGGGCGTATCGCCGAGGAGCACGAGTCCATCGACTTTTTCCTGCTCGATGTCTGCCCACAACTTCAGCGACTTGCTCGGTGCACATGACCCGAGTGCCAGCGTGACTTTCGTCTTTTCACCAGCGATGGGAGCAGTCTGAAAGTAGCAATCGTCGTCCGCGACAAGTTCTGTGGAGCCGCTGAGTATTTTATAACGGTAGCTGGTGGACGGTTTCAGTCGGGAGAGATTCCAGACTATGCAGAAATCGTTCTCTTCGCGTGAAACAGCGGAGAATGTCCGCGTATCACGGTCATTGTCTCGATTCGTGACGATCAGTTCGAACTTGCCGGGAACGCCGGGACGTAACCAGATCCTGGCTGTCGATTCGCCGACATGCCCTACCATTGGTCCAACGAGTTCCGTCGCCGCATTGATGGTGCTGGAAAAGACAGGGAGTGTCGAGAGCCCCAACGGAACGGCTGCAAGAGCCGAATTGAAATGGCGGCGAGTCAAGTCATTCATGATTCTTAGCCCTCTCGACAGGTCGGTCACTGGCACCGATTTCATTGTGTTCAACTTATGTGATCTTGAATCACTACGACCATCATGCCATAGTGTTTCCTGCAAATCAACATTGTTTCATGAAAGATCTGTTAAGATCTCTCCGAGCTGCTTCCATCCTCCGTCACACTCCCTATTTTTGGCTTTGATAGTTTCGATACGATCACGTTCACTCCAACAGACCGGCAGGATCAGTGGCAGCCCCCCAAGAGTTACCAGCTGGGTTTCGAAGCTATCAATGGCGTGTTTTGCTGGCGACGATGTTCTGCTATCTGTTCTTCTACACAGGACGCCAGACATTCGGCTTCGCGATTCCTGGCATTGAAAAAGAACTCGGCATCTCGAAAGCGACGTTAGGCTGGGCAAGTGCAGCATTGCTTTGGACCTATGCCATCGGCCAGTTCGTCAATGGGAATCTGGGTGACCAGTACGGCGGGCGTCGATTGATGGCGATCGGTGCCTGGTTATCCTGCGGATTGAACTGGATCGTCAGCTTCGGGCAGTCAGCGTGGGGAATTGGCATTCCCTGGGCCATGAACGGCTACGCCCAGTCACTTGGCTGGGCTCCGGGAAGCAAGGTCCTGTCCAACTGGTTCAGTCATAATGAACGAGGCATGGCCTACGGCGGTTACCTCTTTGCGGCAGGATGCTCCTCAGTCCTGGCATTCGCGACCTCGACTCTCATCCTGGAATTCGAGCTCGGTTGGCGATGGATCTTTCGAATCCCTGTCCTGTTACTTCTCTTGGGGGGAACCGTCTACTATCTGCTCGTTCGCGACAAACCTGAAGATGCGGGCTTCCCTGCCATCGAAGAAACAGTCGTCAAAACTGACGAACAACCGGCGGGCGAGACGCTGTCGGCATGGGAACGCTATCGAATTGCACTCACCAATAGATCGTTTCTCATCGCGAGCCTGGCGATCGGCTTTCAAAATACAGCCCGCTATGGACTGCTTATCTGGGTTCCCGTCCATTTTCTTGGGGAGCATGGGAAAGAATCGACAGGAAAGTGGATCAGCTTGGCGCTCCCGATTGGCATGGCGCTTGGCGCGATTGCCAGCGGCTGGGTGTCCGATGTCTTGCTGAAAGGGAATCGTTCGCGAGTGATCGGACTGTTTCTGGGAGCAGCAGCGGCTTGTTCACTCGGAATGTCGTATCTGGATCGCGGAAGTCTGTTTGGAATCGTCCTGCTGTTTCTGACAGGCTTTTTCGCGTATGGCCCGCAATCAGCCTTCTGGGCATTGTGTCCCGATCTCCTGGGGAAACGACTCGCTGGCACGGGGACAGGCGTGATGAACACAGCCGCCTATGCATTTGCTGGCTTTGGCGAGCCTCTGATCGGATGGATCATCGATCAGAGGAATGATACTTCAATGATTTTCACCATTGTCGCGGTGTCGTGTACTGCTGGCGCAGTACTTTCCTGTTTCATACGAGAACCCGATTCCCGTCAACCCGGCTGACAGCATCAATCGGAGGGGTTCTGGAATACACACAGGACCGTTGCTGAATTCTCGCTGGTGTTGATCAGGCGATGCGGAATCGTGGCATCGAAGTAGAGGGAATCGCCAGCCGACAGGGAATGAATCTGTTCGTCATATTCAAACTGGACTGTGCCATCTTGAACGAACAAGAACTCTTCGCCCGGGTGCGGCAAGGCTTCTTCCCGCGATACGCCGGAGGGAATCGTCACCAGAAACGGGTCCATGGAACGGGAAGCCCGTTTGTGTGCCAGTGATTCGTAAACGGACGTGTTCTGTGCGGAACTGTTTCGATCGATCTGCTTACGTTCATCGGCCCGGACTATCACAATAGCCGGCCTGTCGTCCAGACCTTCAAAGAGCTTCGACAATGGCACGCCGAGTGCCTTGGCGACTTCCCCCAGGGCTGGCAGAGAAGGCGTGACGCGGAAGTTTTCGACTTTCGAAAGCCAGCTGCGAGTTTGTCCCGCTCTTGCGGCGACGTCTTCCAGAGTCAGACGCTGATCGAGTCGATGATTTCGAATACGCTGTGCAAGTTCAACAAGATTCATAGATTTTCACGACATCCCATCTTGAGCAAATACTTCGCGCATCTTGCGCGGCGATTCTGACACGGTACTCATACCGACTTTTAAAACAATGACGTGCACGTGAATTCTACGTTTTTTCATGCTCTGCTTTCCATCTGTTCTGAGGAAATTGGTAGGTAACGTGATCAAACAGCCAAGTCCTTGTCTAAACCGTCGGCAGTTTGAGCCGTCGAACATTCCTGCATCAATCCCGCTCGATCGCCGTGGGACCAGTTTAAAGAGCGGAAGTTGACGCGGGGTGAAAGTGTATTTGTGTTTTGGCAGCAGGCTTTGGCGATTGATCCAGAAATTGTGATCTGATGTGAGCTGATCGGCGTAACGACTGAGTCCGATTGGGAATGCGAAGTTGCTTTGAAGTCTTTGTCGAAGCGGAAGAATCAATTGACGACTATTGATTCTTGCCGTTTTTGACGCAATACTGGCCCGGGAACTACTACCTGATCTTGCGTTGAGCGTGCGGTCCTGGATCGCTTTTTGAGACGTATGGACGATAAAAGCCGAGGCATCTGTTGATGTTCGGTTGACCTGTAACATGTCTTTAGCTCTGCTATTGGTCAGCGCAAGGTTTGACGAGCGGATCCATTTTCTTCATGCGGATCCTTCGTTGTAAAACGCCACAAACTTGCCTGGTCGCTTTTGGTCGGCTCTGATTTTTTCTCGGTAATGTCTCAGCACAAGCCGATGAACTGGTCAGTCCACATGAGGCGTACCCAGGCGCAAATTCCCGAAAGCAACTCATGGAAATCCCGCATCTGGATCTGCCCACCCCGTCCCCAGAAGAGCAGGCGAAAGTCAATTCCACGAATTGGTTCAAGCTTCTCAATCGCTATCACTGGTTCGTGTTGATTGTCGCAGCTCTTGGCTGGCTGTTTGACACGATGGATCAGCAGCTGTTCAACCTGGCCCGCGTTCCAGCCCTTAAAGCACTTTCTGGTGCGGGCGATCAAGCCGCGATTGCCCATTTCGTCGATCAGTATAGTGGATTGGTGACGGCCGTTTTCATGATTGGTTGGGCCACTGGTGGTTTGATCTTCGGAAAAATGGGAGATACTTACGGTCGGGCCAAAGTCATGGCCTGGACGATTCTTGTCTATTCTGTTTTCACGGGTTTGAGCGCGTTTTCGGTCTCGATCTGGGACTTTATGGCGTATCGCTTCCTGACGGGGCTGGGAGTTGGTGGTGAGTTTGCAGTGGGTGTTGCACTCGTTGCAGAAGTCATGCCCGCCAGAGCTCGGCCGCATGCCCTGGGACTGCTCCAGTCTCTGTCAGCGGTTGGAAACATTCTTGCAGGACTGCTGGGGATTCTCTTCGGAAGCCTGGAGGAATCGGGTGCGATTGGTGACGCCTGGCGTTGGATGTTCGTTGTCGGTGCTCTCCCTGCCCTGCTCGTTCTGGTCATTCGTCGCAGTCTCAAAGAGCCTGAGTCGTGGCAGAAAATGCACGCTGCAGAAGACAGTACAAATACAACTGCTGCTTCCAAAGCGAAAGTTGCAGGTTCCTATGCTGCCCTCTTCCAGGACGCCCGTTGGCGACACAATGCCATCGTGGGCCTTTTGATTGCGTTCTCAGGAGTTGTGGGTGTCTGGGGGATCGCGTTCTTCGTTTTCGACTTGCTGGGACGTGTTTTGCAAGCCCAGGAAATGTCCAGCGGAAATATCGCGAAGTGGAAAGGGATCGCCTTGATGATGTTCCACCTCGGAGGATTCTTCGGCATGTATTTCTTCGCGGGAGTGAGCCAAAACATCGGGAGACGAGGAGCATTTGCTGTCTGCTTTACGCTCGCAGCCTCGGTCACACTCTTCGTCTTCGCCCAACTCAACCAGTTGAACGATCTGTTCTGGATGATGCCGATCATGGGCTTCTGCGTCATGTCGCCGTTCGGTGGTTATGCAGTCTATCTGCCAGAACTCTTTCCGACTCACCTTCGCAGCACGGGGACATCGTTTTGCTATAACGTGGGTCGATTCATCGCCGCGACTGGCCCTCTGACGCTGGGCATTCTTACCAGTGTGGTCTTTGTCGAATACAATCCGGTCGACCGCTTCCGTTATGCCGGTATGGCGATGTGCAGCGTATATCTGATTGGTTTGCTAGCCCTCCCATTCGCACCGGAAACCAAGGGGAAACCACTTCCGGAGTGATGCCAGGAAAGACGACTGAAAATAAAAGAGCCGCGCTGGAGAGACTCCAGCGCGGCTCTTTTTGTGCTTGCTTTGGAAAGGTATCAATGACCTTCTTCCGTCGCGGGATTCGGCTCTCTCAATGCCCAGAGCAGGATGACGATGAACAGAGAAAGTCCACCGGTCACGAGGGCAGCGGAGTAGCCCATTTTTCCTGCAGGGTTTGCTCCTGGAATATATTCCCTGGTGGCTAGATAACTTGCTGTGACCCATGCAAAGCTCGTTCCCAGCATTCGACCACCCACGTTGGCTGCCATACTCTCACCGGTTCCCCTCAGGTGCAGTGGGAAGACACGTGGAAGATAGTTCCCCCAGAAGCTGAACTGGCCGACAATGAGAAACCCGGCCATAAAGACCCAGAAGCTGATTGTTGAAATCGGGAGAGTCATCCATTCTCCGTAGTAAGTCGATTGCCCATTGGCCATCTGATAAAACAGAAACGGCAGGACAAACAGGGCCGGGATCGCAAACGTCGCCAACAGCAGACGTCGAGAGACAATGAAGATGGCCAGCGTTGCCATCACGATTCGCCCGGTCAGCCCACCAAACTCCTGAATCTTGGTGTATTCCGTTCCCGCTTTCTGCTGCATCTTTCTGGCTTCCGGAGGAGGCAGTTTGGAAGCTGCTTCTTTTACCTCGGGGAGATTCGGGACGATCTGTGGGATCTGCTGAACACCGCCAAATGCCAGTCCAAAACTGGCACCGACCAGTAACGTCGTCAGGATGGTCGTGCGACGAAGTTCTGGTCTGAAGAGTTCCATGATCGAGGGACGCTTGAGAGTACCGGCCAGCTTCTTCTCTTTCCATTTTGGCGACTCTGGAAGAAACGGACGCAGGATGACCAGAGGGATGGCAGGAATCAGCCCTGACATGAGTGTGTAACGCCAGACGGCATTGGGGTCTTTGATTTCCCCGAACATGGATGCCATTTGTGCTGCGAACGGCATGTTGCCAAGCTCAATGGTTCCCAGCCAGCTGTTGATCACAGCCACCATCAATCCGCCGATCGACCCGAATGCCTGCGTGTAACCAATCACCGCTTCGCGTCGTTTGGGATCATCGAAGAGTTCTGACAGCCAGGCAATCGCGGCGACGAATTCCACACAGACCCCAATGAACACCAGACATCGGCAAATCAGCAGCATCTCGACAGAAGTCGAATAGCCCGCCACAAACGCCGATCCTGCATACAGAAAGATACTTCCCGCGAGAACACGTCGACGACCGAAGCGGTCTGTCAACCAGCCTCCGAGCAGTCCAAAAATTCCTCCTGCGAAAGCAGGAATGAAGAAGAGACGTCCCAGCCACATTTGAAACTCGGGGCTGCCCGGTGCGGCACCGATTAGCTCCTGCAGGGCCGGCCTGAGGACCAGTGGCAGCATCAGCAGTTCGTAGGTATCAAATGCAAATCCAATTGCAGCCGTGGCACACACCAGCCACTGCACGAGAGTCAAACGCCCCATCGGCCTATCCTTCTCAGAGAGCAAAATAAGAGGTCAAAGACTGAGCTTATCCATGTATGCGGATTTCACAAGTCCGATGTATCAACTGTTAGTTCAACATAAATCGTTTCAACAAGTTTGTCCATTTCGAGATTTCTCGTTCGTTCAGACGGAAATTCTAACACCGTAGAATTACTTCGCTGAACCATAAAACCGGCACTTCCCTCTGGTATGTCGGAACTGATGACGCCAAAATACAGTCCCGCCTGCAAGTCTCTCTCCCCGCCCTCCCGCAGAGGACTCCCGCCTTGAGACCCACCCATTGGTTGCGACCAATCCTGTTTTCGATCTCGGTTTGCTTTGTCGCGGGCTCGTCAACTCAGTCCTGCTTCGCGGATGATGCAACATCCAAAGACGAGCAACTGACGTTTTTTGAAACCAAGGTCCGCCCCGTTCTCGCTGAGCACTGCTATAGTTGTCACGCTGCGGATGCGAAGTCGATCAAAGCGGGGCTGTCGCTCGACTCACGTAATGGCCTGATGACTGGCGGCGACAGTGGTCCTTCGATTGTTCCGGGCAAGCCAGAGGAAAGCCTCTTCGTCGAAGCGATCCGATATGAGTCCTACCAGATGCCTCCGAAAGGGAAGCTGGCTGAGGAACAGATTCGTGATCTTTCGACCTGGATCAAATTGGGTGCGCCGTGGCCCGAGGAGCCAGCCCCGAAGGCCGGTGCCAAACGTCCGACCTTCGATATTGCACAGCGGAAACAGGAACATTGGGTCTGGCAGCCGATTCAGAATCCTGCTGTCCCCGATGTGACGGATCAAGACTGGCCGAAAAGCAGCATCGACTTTTTCATCCTTTCGACTCTGGAGAAGGAAGGCCTCACGCCCGCTAAGCCCGTTGATCGACGCGGCCTCATCCGTCGACTTAACTTTGACCTGATCGGGCTTCCTCCAACTCCGGCAGAGGTCGATGCTTTCGTCAAAGATTCCTCGAATGATGCTATTGAGAAAGTCGTCGAACGCCTTCTCGCCTCGCCGCAGTTCGGCGAACGCTGGGGGCGACACTGGCTTGACCTAGTGAGATACAGCGAATCACGTGGTCATGAGTTCGACTACGATATTGCGGACGCGTACCAGTACCGTGATTATGTCATCCGCATGTTCAATGCTGATGTGCCGTACGATCAAGTTGTTCGTGAACACATCGCCGGCGATCTGGTCCATCAACCACGCATCAACCGAGAGAAGGGTTTCAACGAGTCGATTCTCGGGACTGGCTTCTGGCATCTTGGCGAAGGCGTTCACTCTCCTGTTGAGACACGCAAAGACGAGTCCGACCGCTTTGACAACATGATTGACGTCATGAGCAAGACGTTCCTGGGCGTCACGGTCGCTTGCGCTCGTTGTCATGATCACAAGTTCGATGCCATCTCGACGGCAGACTATTATGCCCTCTCTGGTTTTCTCCAAGGCAGTGACTACCGACTGGTCCCGTTCGAATCGCTGGAGCAGAACAAGATCATTGACCTGCGATTGAATCACCTCGATCAGGATTTTCGTCAGCGGATCACCATCGCAGTCAACGAGACGTCACAAAACCTGCTGGAGAATCTTGAGAAATCGGTCGCTGCGCATCTTGCTTCGGCAGAAAAGCCTGCTGCGGAGAAAGTCATCTTCGACGCGATGGAACCCTCGTTAACTCCGTTGCCACAGGATGGGTTCATCTTCGGTCATGCTCCTGTGTCTGTCGGTGAACTCATGGTCGAGTCGACACCTGGCAGTGACAAGCCATCGCTCAAAGTTGCCACGCATGCGTCATTGCGAAACGATCCATTCTGGAACGGACTCAAGCACGAGCACGGCCGAGGATTGATCCGCGGGGCGAAACTCGAATCAATTCCTCGCAGCGGCCGGACTGTCCGGACGAAAACCATCGAATTGACTGATGGGAAGGTCGACTGCCGCGTGCGTGGTGCGGGCTGGATTGTCGCGTGTGTGGATTCGCACCGGATTGTCGATGGGCCCTTGCACTATGAAACGATCGCTGAGGTCAATTCTCCTAATCAATCAACATGGGTTCGACTTCACCTCGGTCGGTACATCGGGCATCGACTTCACTTCGAATTCACGCCCAAACAAGATGAAGTCATTGAAGTCCAGTTTGTTGCGCAAGGGCTCTCGGAACAGTCGAAACAGAACTATGAATCGCTGGAATCGACTCTTTCGCAAGAAGTCACGAAAACTCAAGCAACGATTGATCATCTCCTCCAGCAAGCGGATCCATCGGTTCAGGAACTCAAGGATCTCGTCGTTACGTGGAACCGGGAGCGACTGGCTCTCAGCGAGCAGTTTCGAAAGTCCTCTCTGCTCGCCCCGTCGATGTTAGATGGTGATGGCGAAGATGATCACATTCTTATTCGCGGCAGTGCCTCCAATCCCGGGCCGATTGTCCCGCGTCGGTTTCTCGAAGTTCTTGATGGTTCTGATCCACTCCAGGTTCCGTCCGGGAGTGGTCGCTTCCAACTCGCTGAGCGTATCAATGCGTTGGACAACCCGCTGACTCACCGCGTCATCGTTAACCGTATCTGGCATCACCTGATGGGCCGAGGCATTGTTGCTTCGACAGATGATTTCGGCGTGTTAGGACGACGGCCCACGCATCCAGAACTTCTCGACCATCTCGCGACAAAGTTCCGCGAGCAAGGGCTGTCCATCAAGTCGATGATTCGGTCGATCGTCCTCTCGAAGACGTATCAGATGTCCTCGCTCGCCGAGGCAACGAGTGTCGAAAAAGATCCCGCCAACCTGCTTTGGCATCATGTTCCTCCGAAAAGACTTCAAGCCGAAGCAATACGCGATGCCATGCTCGCTGTCTCCGGGCGACTGGATTTGACGCCGGGCGGGCCTTCTGTTCCTGTTCACCTCACGTCATTCATGGAAGGTCGAGGACGCCCGCCCCGCAATGGTCCGCTCGATGGAGCTGGCAGACGCTCGATCTATCTCGAATCGCGACGCAACTTTCTCTCGCCGTTCATGTCGACGTTCGATGCTCCGACACCCTTCAGTTCGATGGGCAAACGGAACGTCTCCAACGTCCCTGCCCAGGCACTCATCCTGATGAACGACCCGCTGGTCCACGAACTATCAACCAGCTGGGCTAAACGAGCAATTGCCGAAAAACCTGATCCGGCTGATATCGCTGCAAGAGTCACCTGGCTTTACGAAACCGCCTTCTCGCGACCTCCCTCCGACGAGGAGTTCGCGATCGCGAAGCAGTTCATCGAGTCGCTGCAGGACTCGAACCCAGAACTTGCCTGGTCGCATTACGCCCATCTGCTCATGAATACCAAGGAGTTCATATTCCTCCGATGACAACTCCCATTCCGTATCCATGTGGTCGAATGCTGCGGCCGATGATGTCACGTCGTGAGATGCTCGTCCGATGTGCGAATGGTTTCGGGGCCGTCGCTTTGTCGACGCTGCTTCAAGACCGCGCGTATGGCGGGAGCCCGTTACCTCCCTCGGACGTCAAAGCTGACAACGCCCTTCATGGAACTCATCATACGCCGAAAGCAAAATCGGTCATCTTTCTGTTCATGGATGGAGGTCCTTCGCAGATCGATACGTTCGATCCCAAGCCGATGCTCGAGAAGTATCACGGCGAAGATCCTTCCAAACTCTTCAGCGTCCAGGCGACACAGTTCAATAACAATGGAACCGTGCTCGCCAGCCCATGGAAGTTCAACAAGTACGGCCAGTCTGGTATCCCGGTCAGCGATCTGTTCCCTCACATAGCGACCTGCGTCGACGAGATGGCTGTCGTCCGTTCGATGGTCTCAGAATTTCCCGAACACACGTTCGCCAACTACTTCCTCCACACCGGCAGCGGTCTGCAGGGACGTCCCTCGATGGGGGCATGGACGGTTTACGGCCTGGGCAGCGAGTCTCAAAATCTCCCGGGCTTCGTGGTCATCAATGGCGGCTTGATTCCTCCCGGCGGACTGGACTGTTTCGGCAGTGGATTTCTCCCGGCCAGTTACCAGGGTTCCGTCTTTAAGCCGTCCGGAACCGCCGTCGCCAATGTTGCACCGCTCGAAATACAGTCGCAGTTGCAACGCAGTAAACTGGATGTCGCCAGCCAGCTCGACGCGATCGCAGCTTCGCAGTATGGCAAGCATGACCAGATCGATTCCGCCATCCGCAACTACGAACTGGCTTACAAAATGCAGATGGCGGTCCCGGAACTGATGGAGTTCAATGACGAGCCCGAACATATCCGCAAGATGTACGGCATGGATGCGGAGTATGACAAGACTCGCATTTTCGGAGCCGAGTGCCTGCTCGCGCGACGTATGGTTGAACGTGGCGTGCGGTTCGTCGAACTGACCTGCCCCAACACTGGCAACGACCGCTGGGACCAGCATAGCAATTTGAAGAAGGGGCACGAAGACAACGCCCGCGCCGTTGATCAGCCCGTCGCAGGGTTGCTCAAGGACCTGCGACAACGCGGCCTGCTGGATGAAACACTCGTTGTCTTCGCCGGCGAATTCGGGCGTACCCCGTTCGCACAAGGCAAAGACGGCCGCGACCACAACCAATATGGCTTCAGCATCTGGCTGGCCGGCGGCGGTGTCAAAGGGGGAACCATCTATGGCGCCACCGACGAATGGGGCTATCACGCGATCGAAGGTCGCAGTGAAATTCACGACCTCCACGCCACGATGCTGCATCTCCTCGGCGTCGACCACACCCGCTCCACCTTCCGCTTCGGCGGCAGAGATATGCGTCTGACTGACGTCAAAGGTCACGTCATCAAAGACATTCTGGCTTGATCGTTCCTTCTCCCTTGAGGGGAGAAGGTGCCCGAAGGGCGGATGAGGGTGAGCGCTAGGCAATGGAAATCCCACATTCGCAAATACGCCGCAGGCAACAGGCCCCTTATCCCCCGACCGGCCCCAACAACAACCGCTCTCGCACTTTCACAAGCGCCTCTCGAAACGCTGCTCGCTCGACTCCATGATGCCACGAGATCCGAACCGCGCCATCAATCTTCGGCGACGTCACTCCCATCGCTGCCAGCACATGGCTGGCGGTCGCACAGACGGTCGTGCAGGCGGCCCCATCGGACACCGCAACCAGATCGTCCAGCGATTCCAGCAACTGATCCGCATCCCAGCCATCAAACGACACATTGACGACATGCGGCAACGTATCCTCTCCATGATAGACCGGCTGCAGCGGCGCGAAGATCTCCAAGAGATCACCTCTCAACTGTCGACAATGGCTTGCACGGCTTACATGCTCGGTTGCTGCGATCTCGGCAGCCAGTCCAAACCCAAGAATGAGCGCCACAGGTAGCGTTCCCGCGCGAAGTCCCAACTCCTGCCCGCCACCATAAAACAGCGGTTGTAACGGCGGGAGTTCTCCGTGACGACGTCGCGTCACCAACGCCCCGACTCCTTGTGGGCCGTGAATCTTATGACTGCTGACGCTGATCAGATCGATGCGAGGATGCGTCAGCGGCTCGAACTCTTTGCCGTATCCCTGAGCAGCATCGACATGAAACCAGGGACCGTCTGCTGGCAGTCGTGCTGCGATCTCAGACACTGGTTGTCGGACCCCCGTCTCATTGTTGACCTGCATTAGACTAACGAGGAGCGTATCATCGCGTACAGCATCGATCATCGCGTCGGCGGTCACGGCCCCAGACTTTTCGGGCTTGATCAGCGTCAACTCGAAGCCCTGCGTCGCCAGATACTGTAGCGGCTCCAGGACCGCTTTGTGCTCAATCGACGTGCTGACGAGATGCTTTTTCCCCGTCTGACGACCATGCTCCGCCAGTCCGAGAATGGCGAGGTTATTGCTCTCCGTGGCGCCGCTGGTGAAAATGACCTCGTGACGACGAGCCGCAATCGGCTGCGCGATCTGATCACGGGCATCATTGACGGCTTTCTTCGCGTCTCGACCAAAGCGATGTGGACTGCCAGCGTTCATCGGGCCGCGCTCGAACGCTTCGATCATCAGCTGCCTGACGCGAGGATCGAGCGGCGTTGTGGCATTGGCATCCAGATAGAGAGTCATCGGGACTCCTCGATGACGACAGACTCACGTTCCAACACCAAGGACGCTTTTTCCAACGCAGCGACTGTGTAAACGACAGGATAAAGCTTTTCGTAATACCACAACTTGGCGAAGTAAAACCCGATCGGGGCAACCGGAAAGTCACATCCATTTTTCGTCGCGTGATCGAGGTAGGAAAGTCCACGCTTCAATGATGGTAAGGGAAGCAATCCATCGTCTTCCCGACTTGGATGATTCATCATCGCTGCCAGGGCATCAATCGTCAGTGCTGTTTCTTCGATCGACGATGGACATCCCTGATCGCCGCCCCATCCCCCGTCTGTATTTTGACAAGACATGAGATACCCCACTGCCCGCTGTATCATGCTCTCCGTGTCCACCGTCCGACGTTCCTCGATGAGGGCCAAAAGAACGCGGGACGTCCCATAAACAGGATTTTCTTCTTCTGCAGCATGCTGATTCCCGAACCACAATGGGACCCAGGCTCCATTGCCTCGTTGCTGCTTTTTCAAATAGTCGAGCGCCTTTGCTCGCCCTCGCTCGATTCTCTGCTGGAGGTCTTGTGGACAGACGCTTTCCCAGGCACGCCAGGCTCTCAGCGTATGAGCCGTCAAGTCATTACTGCTGCGGTCAAATGGCAGGTTGGCCCACCCGCGACAGAATGTCGGAATCCCCCCATCCCGGTTCTGCAAATCCAGCAACCAGTTCACACCATGACGTGCCGCGTCTCGAATCGCTTCCGAGCCGTCATCCAGTTTTTGAATTGCCAGCAGCGCGCCGGGCGTATCATCGGCATCTGGCACACCGCCGGTCAGATCGGTCCACGCCCACCCGCCGGGGGCTGCATTCGTGTAAGGATGGACGACCCGGTACTGCTGATTGAGCAACCAGTCTCGAATTGGCTTCTGATCGTCATCTGCTAATGGCTCGCCACCCGCGGACAGCGCATTCACAGACAAAGTCGTCCCCCAGGTCGCGAGATTCGTATCAATCGGCCAGCTGCCATCTTCTCGAAACGACTGCCGGAGAAACTCGATTCCCGACGTGACGACGGGATGGTCATGCTCTTCGCAGCCCAACAGACTCATCACAACGAAACTCGTCAGCGGCGTTGCTTCCAGGAATCCGCCACTGGTCGGCTGGATCTTCTTCAGTAGTCGCAAGGTCGGCTCAATGACATGATTCCGCATCAGGCGCAACAGCGGATTCAGACTCGGCCGGTTGTGATGGCGGACCTGACCGATTGCAATCAGCGCGGGCAATGCATAACTGACGACTGGCAGTTGCATCGCTGCAAACCAGGACTGCGGAAACCAGGCCAGTTCGAACGGCAATTGCGGAACGAGCTTCCAGGCGTTTGCACCGTCACCAAGTCGCCAGGATAACGCCAATGCCGTCAGGATCGGGACGGAAAAGGTCTGGTCCTTGCCGTATCGTTTGCGAATCGCTCGCGCGAGTTTTCTGGGAGTCAAGCCGCCGGCTTTTGCTGTCAACCAGGCTTCGCAGCGCTCAACAACATCTGCAAACTCATGGTCCCGGCCTCTGAAGGCAGCCCAGACCAGACATGTCGTGCTGATGTTACTGAAACTCAGCGTCGTATCCCCCCAGCCACCATCCTGGTTTTGAGTATCGCGCAACCAGCATAGTCCACGCTCAACTTGAGTTCTCAGTTCTTCGTTGGGGCCCGTTTGACGCAGATAATCCCGTATCGCGCAAACCGCGGTGGCTGTTGAAAGCGCGCTGCTGGAGAGTTCTCCTTCCCAGCAACCATTCCCAATACGCTGATCGAATAAATACTGACGAGCATTCACTCGCATCTGTTCAAATATTTGATACTCGTCAGCGTTCACGTCATCGCCTTTTCAAACGCTCAGATGCCCTAACGCGAGCAGTCCATAGAACGTGTATTCGCAGTCCAGAGTGTCATCTTCCCACGTGCCGTGGAACCCGCCGCGCGCGGTCCAAAGCGAATCGATATAATCCAGGCAGGGCTCTTGAATCCGTCGGAAATCGACTCCTAACGACGACAACGCATGCAGCGCCGTCGCTGTCGAAAGCAGGTCGGGCATCGGTGCTTCCGGAGCCGCCCGGAAACCACCCTCAGGACTGAACCGCGAAAGAAGCCAGTCCCGAAGTTCCAGATCGACAGGCTTGCCGAGCTGACGAAGCAGCGCGGCCGCAGCTGACGATGTCGGCGTCAATCCCATCGGCAGGTCCGAGCTGTTGGCGAACCCGCCGTCTTTGGTTCGCAGCGACTGAATGCACTCCGCCATCCGGTCCGCTTCCGGCATCGGGCAATGCAGATCCTGATACAGACCCAGTGATAAAAAACAGCCGTAGAGCGTTCCCTGTGTCGTGCCGGGGAGCGCGTTGTAGCCTCCATCGGGCGTGCGAAACGTCTCACTCGTTTCTAGCAGAGTCGCACGAATGTCTGGAGACCGACCCTCAGCTGGCAGGAGCGTCCAGACACGCGCCAGACAGGCGCGATGGACCAGATCCAGTGACTCGATGTCTGTAAACGATTCGAGATACCGATTCAGCGACTCAACTGGTAGCTTCTCCTGCAGCGCGACGAGTCCTGAAACCGCAAACGACGTGTAATAGAGATCGCTTTCACCCGCTCGATTGGCGTAACCCCCATCGTCCCGGTGCAAGCCGTGCAGATAAGTCGCGACGAGTTGAGTCGCCTCACCGAGCAACTTCGGCGAGAGTCGGGCGACTTGCAACATTTCTCGATTCAAACTCACTGCACCAGCCTTGTACTTCGATGGTGAAAATCTTGCTGATGACGCGGCGAAGGAGTCCCTTGAGGCTGGGGTTGTCCAGCGCGGTCAGTGCGCGAATCGCTTCTTCTTTATACGACTCCTGCAGAATCTGGCAACGCTTGCGGACCTCGTATTGTTCCATCAAACGTCGAATCTCTGCCAAATCATCGTCAGAGGCTTCGCGACGCCAAGCCTTCTCAACGATGCGATACTCGTCTGGCTTCGCTTTCGTCCGTTCGCCGAGAATCGCCAGCGGCAGCGATGGTCGCATGGCTTTCAGGTCATCGGACTCGTCTTCCGAATCCATGTCGTGCAGGTCATCGCGAATCTGATACGCAATTCCGAGAGCTTCGCTGTAGCGGGCGATGACTTCGGAAGTCTCTTCATCCGCGCCGGCGTAATGGGCACCTAATTGAAGAGCGACTTCAAATGCTGGTGCCGTCTTCTGACGGAAGATATCGAGCACCTGTGTCATCGCGAGTGGCTGTGGGTTCTGTGCCCAGATGAGCTCCGCCCCCTGCCCCAGGCACAAAGTACGGTGCCCCATGGAAGCTGCCAGCAGCATGGACGCCATCTGACTTCCCGCTGACTTGCATTCCCCAATCAGACGATATCCCTCGCCAATCAAATAGTCGCCGACGTTGATCGCGACCCCGACACCATGCGTGACGTGAAGGGTCGCTTCTCCGTAACGGAAGTCATCATCATCTTCGATGTCATCGTGAATGAGGGAGGCTTTGTGGAAGCATTCCACCGCGATCGCGAGTTTCTTCAAATCATCAGGTGCTGGCTTGTCCTGCCCCTCAAGGAGCGCCTTCCAGGCACAGACGGTCAGGAATGGACGCCAGCGTTTGCCTGCCTGGGCGAGCGCATCCAACGCGAGCTTGGCCGTCTCCGTTTTGGCTGGTCCCATCAGGCGTCGCAAGGAGTCATTCTCGAACCAGGTCTGGACTTCCGAGCGAAGCTCATCGAGATTCAATCGGAACGTCTGATCGTCGCTATGCAGGTGGATGACTTCCCAGATCCAGTCGAGATCGACGGTCACGTCTTTACAGTCGTCCTGCAACAGCGGAATCGCGACCCCTGGAATTGCAGCTGCTTCCATGTAAGGGTGGGCTTTCTCCAGGACCGAGAGACAACTCACACCAATGATCGCTTCGATCTTACCGGTCTCAATAATCGCCATGACGAGGGCAGACCCCTCCGCCACGAGGACGGCATAGCCGAGTCGCTCTGCTTCTTCCTGCAGATCCTGAATACTGCACTGACCGCATTGTTTGCAGAGCAGTCCGAATTCATCAAACGGAGCCGGGCAGTGAGCTTCAACCCGCATACACTTGGGCAGCAGCAGAAGTCGCTTTTCGAACGGGACGGTTGCCAACTGGTCTCGCCAGACTTCGCTGCTGAGGATGACGCCGACGTAATCGGTGTATTTCTCATCGAGTTGTCGCTGGGACACGAAGTCTGTCGTCAGCGATCGCAGTTCTTCCATGCTCAATGGCGGGACGACATTCCGGGCCTGCAGGAAGGTCCGAATCCCACTACGGACGGCTTCTCGCTCAGGAAGAGTCTGAGGAATATTATCCTGAGGCTTTCGTTCGCGCTGTAGCGGGACTGCTCTCGGAATGACAATCGGCAATTGCATGAATTCGCTCCGGGTGGTCTCTCTAGGGGGCAACGCGTTTATTGTCTCAAGCCAGGTCGATCAGGTGTAGGCATTGAATCCGAAATACCAGTGCTTTTTGGCAAACCGGTACAGCCAGTGCTTCTCGGGAATTTGCTCCTGAGGATTGTGCTGACTATTTCGAGGTTTCAAGACTTGAAGTTCGACCAGCGCCGTTTGACGCTGCGTCGTATCTTTGGCCCCGTGCTTGACGACCAGATCATGGACCAGATCAGGTCGCTCGAGCACGATACAACCTTGCGTGGCTTTTGCAGACGTTTCACGAAAATCGTTCAAAAACGCGGACTTGGTCATCAGATCGTAAATACTTGGGCTGTCTTTGATCGTCTCGGTGGCAAACTGGATAATCGGACAAGGCTCGATCGCCCCGGATGGCCCGATGTGATGGCTGATCCCAGTCACCATTGGACAGAGGGCTTCGCCCTTATCGTCCCAATAGGCATCGACGATCCCAATCGGCAGCTTGCCACGCATCTCGACGGCAAACTTGCGAACCTGCAGAATCTGCTCCGGCGTCAACGCAAGGTCTTCAGCAGGATTCGGCCCGACCACGCGGTAGGTATGGAACCAGACGTAATGCACGCCCAGTTCAATCAGGCGACGTACCCAGGTCTCGCTGACCAGATTGATATTTGTCTGACAGACGCTGGTCGCGACGCCGACGATCAATTTGTGCTTAACGCAGTTCTCCAGCCCCTGCATCGTCTTGTTGAGAACGTCCTTCCCGCCGCGACGCTCATTGCTGACGATTTCCGAACCTTCGATGCTGACCAGCGGAGTCGCGTTGCCACATTTTCGCAACCGAGCTGCGACTTCATCGGTGATCAGCTGCCCGTTGGTGAAGATCTGAAAGTAACAATCGGGGTGAGCTTCCAGCACATCGAACAGGTTCGGGTGCATGAACGGCTCGCCGCCCAGCAAACCGAAATAGCTGTTGCCGTGCTTCTTGGCATCGGTGATGACGCGATTGAGATCCTCAATCGTGATCATCTGACGCTTCGCAGAGACATCAACCCAGCACCCCTGACAACGCAGCTGGCAGCTGTTGATCATGGAGATGAACAGAAACGGCGGGAAGTGAATTCCCTTTTTCAGTCGTCTTTTGAACTTCTGAACCGACAGCATCCCCTTGAATCCGAAGTTGTAGGCAAACTTCCAAAGGACTTTTCGATCCGTCGAAGCCATCATCCGGTAGCCGAGTTTCAAAATCATAAGTTAACCCTTTGCTTCCTCGCTCGAGTTAACGGCGGCGTTCATCGCGATGGCATCAGCAGCTTTTTTCTTGGCTTCCACGGCCTTCTTCTGAATCTGATCAAACGAAGGCAGGCTGGACAGGACTTCGGTAGGAATCTCGAGGTCCATCGAGTCCTTGAGTTTCGTCAGACAGCGCTGACGTTCCTTGAGGGCACGGTCATCATCGCGTTCTTTCGAGAAACGAGACTTCGCCTTCGCACTTCGATCTCTGAGCATGGAATAGATATCACCACCCAGCAGGGCAGAGATATCGACTTTCATCGCCTCGCGACGAATGTCATCCGAGTTGACTTCATCGCCATTGATCGGGCCGGCTTTGTACTTGGGAAACAGAATCGCCACTTCCGGGCAGACTCGCGAACAGGCTGGGCAGTCGGTCTTACAGTTGCTTTGATTCTGAACGTTGATTTTGCCTTTATCGGTCACGCCGTAGACATCAAACAGGCAGAAACTCAGGCACTGCATGCAGTTGGTGCAGCGATCATAATCGATGACCGGAAACCAGGGCTTCCATCCGCCAGCCGTTCCAAGAGCCGTCTTCTGACAGGTCTCGACGACACGCTGCACAATTTGCTCAACAGGCAGCCCGCGGATATCGTGGGCAAACGACCGGCCGTTCTGGACCAGTCTTCCCAGCCACTCCGGCATCGCCCCGGCTAAATCCCCCAACACGATAATGCTCTGCGACGCCGCTGCACCGACGTCGTCTGCGAAACGAGTCATCCGAGCTGCGTAACCACTCTTGAGGAGGCCCTGCACGAGCGAAAAGCGGAACTCGGCATCGAGCGGCTGGCTGTCCGGCCCCTCGTAAATGACGATCTTTTGTACCTGGACGGCGTTTGCAATCATGGACCTTCTGGCTCCTTCATCTCAGTCGCGACATCCTGTGTCGTTCCAGAAGTCGATTCCTTACGAATTTGCGCCACAATTTCATCACTCGTCTGTGTTCGCATATTCAAAATCGAAATATCTTCGCCAAGTTTCGCTCCCGCTGCGGAAAACAGCCATTTCACCGCGCGGGGATAACACGCCACAATCTTTAACCCCGGCTGGGCCGCATAGTCTTGCAGCGACGCATCCCCTTTGGCCGAAAGTTCGCACAGATCAGCCACCGCATCGAACGGATGATCACACGCCTGCTCGCTGAGTTGCTTCAAGACCCCCGTCTTGACATCTTCCGCCACGATCTTCGCGTAAGTGCAATGACAATAAAGGATCTTCGAAGACATGCAGATTTCTAACTCTTGGAGGCGAGCGGGGGGTGTCAACCCCCTGTGTATTCAACGTACGAACTGATCTCGAATCTCTCAAACACTCTCCGACAACCGATGCGTCGGCGTCGGTGGTGAAGGACGAAACGCTTCAACAGTTGTCACAACAACGTTTAGCTTACCCGCCTCACCCGCCCGCTGCAACAACTCCTCGACCAGGGACTTCAACTGGCTCGGATCTGCTTCCGCACGTAAGTTCACCAGCAGCTCTCCCGAATCGAGCGGATCGGAAAGTTCATACGCGATTTCCGGTGACATCCCATCACGCACGAGATTGACGACAGCCAGATCATTTCCGAACTCCGGCATCAAGGTCATCTTCAGGTGAGCGACTTCGGCGTTGATCGTCTTGAGTTCATCGCACAATGATTGAGCAAACGACAGCAACCACTCATTTCCATCGACTTCCTCATCCGAATTGATGTTCGCCTGCAGGTTGAGCCACCCCAGCAATGCTTCGCCGTCCGCATAAACCTGGTAGTCAACATCCATGGATGGCCGCTTCGCCAACTTGCCATTCACGATCGCATCCGCCCAGGCATCGATCCCTTCGCCGGTGCGTGCGCAGATCGGAAAGACCGCGACTTCCGAATAGCGCGACTGAATCGCAGTCGTCAACTCCTCAAGTTCACCGGCTGACAAGAGATCCGTCTTGTTAATGACGACGATATCCGCTTCTTCCAGCTGCTTCTCGTAGATGTATCGTACTTTACTGGAGAAGCTCTTCCCTGCTTTCAGTCCCAGGATCCGTTGTGCGCGAACCGGATCAACCAGCACGCTCAATGGCGCAATCGTAAAATTCTCTCCATACATCCTCGTCAGCGGATAACTGACCGTTGCTCGTAAATCGGTACAACTGCCAACGGGCTCTGCGAGAAACACCTCAGGCTGGGTCGAGGTTGTCAAACGATCTGCCGCTTCGACGAGCGAACCGAACCGACAGCAGAAACACCCTCCCGTGATCTCCTCCGTCGCGTAACCATGCGAATCCAGCAGCGCTGTATCTACTAAACCAACACTCTGGTCATTGGTAATCAGGCCGACTTTCTGCCCTCGCGACGAAAACAACTGTGCCAGTTTCAAGACAGCAGTTGTTTTGCCAGCCCCCAGAAATCCGCCAATCATGATGTAAGTCGGTTTCAGCATGGCTTTTCTTTCTCGGCATCAAGCATCTTCTCAATCGTCGCGTTCAACAACGCCATGTACCCATGCACGTCCAGGACATCATCGCCTGGCTTCCCCTTGACTGCGTACATCCACCCGCGATCATAAGCATCGCTCCCGACGAGATCGGGATCAGAGAGAATCGCTGCATTCCCCCCTGCAAACTCGCCCTCCGCAGCACAGTAAATATCCGAGATCGCCTTGAATCCCTCAATCGAGCCGATCACGTCTCCGGATTTCACCGGCTCTCCCGGCTGACATTCAAAGCCAATCTCGACAAAGTCTCCCAGCATCCGCGACGCAAATCGCGTTAGCCCGACCTGAAACAAGCCCGGCTCGATCTCTCGCAGCCAGTAATGCGACGGGGCATAAAGGTAGCTGTTCGGCAGACGAGTCGTGAAACGAGCCTGTTTAAAATAGGTGGTCTGTTTAGGATCAACAGGCATAGTGCTTCCGGCTCAGGGCGTGACAGGGTGTCTTCCATCTTAGAATCGACGCTAAAAGAATCAACATTCCTTCTCACAACAATAACCGACGAATCAATCAAAATCCGTGTGTGACTTCACAGACGTATTGGTTCATGCGAAGTCCCATGCGCCATCTCTGGTGATAGCACACGTCAACAATTCGTTGTACGATCAGACTCATTCAATCAGCTCCGCCTCCAAGTAGTAAACGCATGCCAAACCGACGCCAATTCCTGAGCACCTCCATTGTCAGCGCCATCGCCGCCTCCATGACGCAATCATCCCCCTCTCTGGCGTTTGCTCAACAACCAAAGAGGAAGAGCACGCCTGTCGCTTTGGAAATGGATTTCGCGAGACTGGCATATATCGATGAAATCGTCGAAGAGGGCATCCGCCAGGAGAAGATGCCAGGTTGTGTTGTCCTCATCGGCCGTCGTGCAGGAATCGCCTACCACAAAGCTTATGGCAACCTGAGTCTCAAGCCAGACGTCCGTCCGATGCTGACAGACACCGTCTTCGATCTGGCGTCTCTCACTAAGCCAATCGCGACAGCCACGAGCATCATGTTGCTTGTCGAACGCGGGCAAATCGACATCACCAAGCCCGTCGCCGACTACGAACCAGACTTCGCCAACAACGGCAAGGAATCCATCACCGTTCTACAACTTCTCACTCACCAGTCCGGCCTGATCCCCGATAACCCGCTCGCGGATTACCTGCAAAGCGCAGACGATGCATTCCGACGTCTCCTCCTGCTAAAACCCGTCGCCACCCCTGGCGAGAAGTTCATGTATAGCGACGTCAACTTCATCATGCTCGGTTATCTCGTCAAAAAGATCACCGGCCTGAACGTCAATGAGTTCTCCCATCAGGAAATCTTCTCTCCTCTCGGCATGTCGGAAACCGGTTACAACCCCGCAGAGCCTCTCCGGGAACGGGCGGCTCTCACTCAGGAGCGCGAAGGCCGCTGGATGCGTGGTGAAGTTCACGACCCGCGCGCCTACAAACTCGACGGCATTGCAGGTCACGCTGGCCTTTTCTCCACCGCCAGTGACCTCTCCCGTTACGCAACGATGCTGCTCAACAAAGGGGAACTTAACGGCCGGAGAATCTTCAAGCCAGAAACCATCGATTTCATGACAACGCCCGTCAAAGTCCCAGGGGGCTTACGCGGACTCGGCTGGGACATCCGCACCGGCTATTCGTCTCAGCGTGGCGATATGATGTCCAGCCGCGCCTACGGTCACGGCGGCTTTACCGGCACGTCTCTATGGATCGACCCTGTCCGCGATCTCTATGTCATCTTCCTGAGTAACCGCGTCCATCCCGATGGCAAAGGCTCCGTCAATCCTCTCATCGGCCGTGTCAGCACAGTCGCAGTTGCCTCTCTTCAAGATTTTCAGGCTGAGGAATAGAGGCTCAATTGTCAACGTCGGTCATGGAACAGCAGCACAGGAAGAGTCTGATCGCAGTCCACATCGCGGTGCTGCTTTTCGGTATCTCCGGCCCGTTAGGGGCAGTCGTCTCGCTCCCAGCGACTGACATCGTTTTCTCCCGCTCGCTCATCGGTGCAGCAGCACTGCTCGGCATGCTGCTTTTTACGAAACAAAAAATTGCTCCTCAATCGAAACTTGATTGGGCCTTTCTCGCAATCACCGGTTCGCTCCTCGCTGCCCACTGGGTCACCTTCTTCATGTCGATCCAGATGGCGGGCGTGGCTGTCGGCCTGACAACCGTCTCCACATTCACCATCTGGGTGGCTCTCCTCGAACCGGCTCTTTCGGGACGATTCCCCAGGCTCTCGGACATCGCGATCGCGGCTGTTGTCATCCTGGGAGTGATTCTGGTCTCACCCGAATTCAACTGGAAGAACGACACGACCCGCGGTGCGGTCTGGGGCATCGTCTCGGCGATCCTGTTTGCAGTTCTCTCGCTATCAAACCGCCAACTCGTCAAACGTTACTCAGGCCTCGTCGTCGCTTTTCACCAGCAGTTGATCGCAGGGCTCTGCCTCTTGGCCACAGTCAGCCTCTTTACGACACGACCCTCAAACTCTGATCTTCTCTCATTATTGATTCTGGGCAGTCTCTGCACCGCCGTTCCGCATGCCCTCTTCATCATCAGCCTCAAGCACATCAACACCCGCACCGCGAGCCTGATCACCTGCCTCGAGCCAGTCTATGGCATTCTCCTTGCCGCCCTTCTCATCAGCCAATTCCCTGACCTTCGAACTTTAATTGGTTGTGCAGTCATCCTCAGCGTCGCCTGCTATGCCAGCATCAAACCCGCAAGATGATCACGAGCCCGCAAATCGATACCCGACACTCTGCTCCGTAATAATGAACCGTGGCCGCGCTGCATCCGGCTCGACTTTACGTCTCAGATTAGCGACGAAGACCCGCAGGTAATGATTCTCCTGCGTATGATGCGGTCCCCAGACTTCTTTCAGCAGAAAGCGATGCGTCAGGACTTTGCCCTGATGCTTGATCAGCGTGATCAGCAGCTTGTACTCCAGCGGCGTCAAGTGAATTGGAACACCGGACAGCATCACGATGCGCGACTCATAGTCGACCTTGAGTTCCCCGATCGTAAATGTCGCTGCTTCATGCGAAGCCCGTTGATGATGACGCAACGCCGTCCGCATCCTCGCCTGAAGCTCACCGACGCTGAATGGCTTGGTAACGTAGTCATCGGCCCCTCCGTCCAGGGCATCGATCTTCTCTTGTTCCTGCTCGCGAGCCGAGAGAATGATGATCGGACTCGTCAACCATTCGCGTAATCTTCGGATCACTTCCTGCCCATCGATGTCCGGCAGCCCGAGATCGAGAATGACCAGATCGGGCGGTTGAACACTCGCCAGCTTGATCCCCTCTGCCCCACTGGCTGCTTCATTGATCCGATAGTCGGCATCCGACAACGAAGCGCGCAACAGCTTTCGAATCGGCGGTTCATCTTCAATAATGAGAATCAGTGGTTGTGACATCGTCAGCTCGCTTCCACATCCAGTTTAACCTGCGGAGCCGATTTCAACAGCGGCAACGTCAACAGAAACTCCGCCCCACCACCGACTCGCTGACCAGCTTTGATGTCGCCTCCATGCAGCCGCGCGATACTACGACAGATCGCCAGCCCCAGCCCACTCCCTCTACCGCCATCGTTGATCTCCGTCGCACGATAGAACTTCTCGAAGATCTTCTCCTCCAGTCCCAGTGGAATCCCCGGCCCATTATCCGAGACCCGAATCAGCAGGACTGAAGGTTGAACAACTGCTGAGATCGTGATCAATGTACCCGATGGGGTGTACCGCGTGGCATTCTCCAGCAGATTGATGAAGATCTGCTCAATCAATAATCCATCCACCCAGATCAGCGGCAGGTCTGGCGGGAGGCGAATCTCGACCCGGTATTCGAGGAGCGTCTTCGTCAACCGATGCAGTGCCGACCCGATAATCTCCTCGAGCACATGCCAGTCCTTCCTGGCCGAGACATTCGCATCCAGTTTCGACATCTGCAGAATATTCTCCAGCAGACGATTCAACCGATCCGCTTCCTCAGCCACTGTCTCCAGCAACTCTCGACGCGTCTGCTCTGTCAACGAATCAGACTCCAGCAGCGTCCCCGAAGCTCCCGCGATCACCGCCAGCGGCGTCTTCAAATCATGCGACACCCCGCTCAACAAACTGCTGCGTACCTGCTCTGTCTCCGCTTCGATTCTTGCATCCGCGGCCTCGATCGCCAGATGATCCCGCTCCAAGGCTAATGACAATTGGCTCGCACACGCTTCTAACAGCCGACGTTGCTCCGGCTGCAAAAGACGCTCCGTGTCGTTCACTCGAACCGCAATCACCCCATGCGTCTCCTGCGATCCGATCAACGGAAGAAACAGCCCGATCGCATTCGGCAGCGTGTCGGTCCCTGTCCCTGCAATCTGATCATGATCGGTTACCCATTGAGCCGCTGGCAGACTGACTTGATGCGTCGCCAGCGCGGTTCCCTGTCCGAAATACAGCTCTACCGGCTGGCCGCCCTGCTTGAGATAGATAACGACCTCGCCGCCCGTCATCTCCTGAACCTTTCGCCCAGTTGCATTCACCAGGAACGAAACGCCATACAGAGATCCCAATTGTTTCCCCAGCTCATACAGCGCCGACGTCCGTCGCTCTCTCTGTTTCGAGTTTTCGATCTGTAGTTTCAGCCGACTCGTCAATGACCCGATCAAGAGCCCGATCGCCAGCATTACGCTGAACGTCAGGATGTACTCCGAGTCGGACACCACAAACGTCCCGATCGGCGGCACAAAACAAAAGTCGAACAGCAACACCGAGACAACACTCGCCCACACCGACGCCCGGCTCCCCAAGTACGAAGCCACAAACACAACCGCCGCCAGAAAGATCATGACGACATTCGCTTCCGCATCCGCCAGCTGCGCAGAACGAAGCCCAATCCCAATCGCACATGCGACTCCCACAACACCGCTCGCCAGGAATAGAGGGCGCCACTGGAAGGCGTCAGCGCTTCGAGCAGTCGCTGGTCGTTTTCCTTCCTTCTCACCATGAATCACATAAACATCAATCTTACCGCTCTGCTCCAGCAGATGATCAACAACCGACCCATGAAACACCCGCCGCCACACCGGCTGCTTCGTCTTACCAATAAAGACTTTGGTCACATTCCGCTGCCGGGCATACTCCAGAACCGTCCCCGCAACATCATTGCCAATCAGCGTCGCCGTCTCTGCCCCCAACCGCTCCGCCAGACGGAAGTGCTCGGCAATCTGTGCAGAGACTGGCCCGTTTTTATCTCCCTCTGCACGATCGACCGAAACAGCGATCCACTTCGCATTGAGGGCCGTCGCCAGTCGCTTGGCGGTTCTTATCACACGAGCCGTCGTCGGACTCGGCCCCACGCAGACCAGCAGCGTATCAATCGTCGCCCAGGGCTGTTTCTCCGACGTACTCTGCCGAGCTGCTTCCACTTCGACATGCACCCGCTGAGCCGCCTGTCGCAAAGACATCTCGCGCAGCGCCGTCAAGTTATTGCGTCGAAAGAAACTCTGGACCGCGCGTTGCGCCTGGTCACTGAGATAAACCTTCCCGGCATTCAGCCGGGAAAGTAGCTCCTCCGGCGTCACGTCAACCAGCTCGATGTCATCTGCCGAATCAAAGACATGATCCGGAATCGTCTCACGAACGACGACTCCTGTGATCTGTCCAACAACATCATTCAGACTCTCAATGTGCTGCACATTCAACGTCGTCCAGACGTTGATCCCCGCTTCGAGCAGATCCTCAATGTCCTGATAACGCTTGGCATGCCGCGCACCCTCTGCGTTTGAGTGAGCCAGTTCATCGACCAAAATGATATCCGGACGACGCGCAATCGCCGCATCGACATCAACCTCTTGAAGCGTCACCCCTCGGTACTCAAACTTCAGCGTCGGCAGAATCTCCAAACCCTGCAGCAACCTCTGCGTCTCAGGTCGGGCGTGAGGCTCAACATACCCGACAGCCAGATCGACACCCGTCGCGATGGCCCGATGAGCATCCTCCAGCATGGCATACGTCTTGCCGACGCCTGCCGCATAGCCAAAGAAAATCTTGAGCATTCCCCGACGACGCGTCTGCATCTCCGCTTTCACGCGGACGAGGAGTTCATCAGGGTCAGGACGCACATCGATCATGGATGCAACTTACTTGGCAAGTGAGTCAAGGGCCAGATTGAGTTTCAAAACATTCACACGCGGCTCACCCAGGAATCCAAATTGACGCCCCTCAGTCACAGCGTCAACGCACTCACGAACCTTGACAGCCTCCAGGTTTCTCGCGTTCGCAACACGTGCAATCTGGAATTGTGCCGACGCTGGACTGATATGTGGATCCAACCCGCTTGCCGATGCCGTCACGAGATCGACAGGCACTTTCGCGAGATCACTCTGACTACCACGAAGACTCTCGATTCGTCCTGTCACCGCATCTTTGAGCGCAGGATTCATCGGCCCATAGTTCGAACCACTCGAAGCCGCCGCATTAAACGCCACCGGCCCCGTCGCCGACAATCGCGACCAGAAGTACTTCGGCTCCGAGAACTGCTGCCCAATCAACTCCGACCCAACGCACGTCCCATCTTCGACAATCAGACTCCCATTCGCCTGATAAGGAAAGAAAGTCTGTGCAATCAACGTCACGACGGCCGGATAAGCTCCACCAGTTAAAGCCGTCATCAACACCAACATGACAACAGAAATACGTATTTGAGCAAACATCGAAAAACTCCCTGAAAATGTCCCTTCTCCCTTGAGGTGGAACCAAATTGCCCGCTCGCCGATAAGGCGAGAGTAAGGGCAATGCGGTAGTCTTCTCAGGAAAAGGTGCCCGAAGGGCGGATGAGGGTGAGCGATAGGCAAGAGAACGCTTCCATTGCCACATAAGCGTCAGGCAACATCTCTCTCAAGCCACCCCAATCACCGTCAAAAACATGTCAATACACTTGATCCCAACAAACGGCACGCCCAACCCGCCCAACCCGTACACCAGCAGGTTATTACGCAACAGTTGCGCCGCTGCCATCGGCTTGTAACTGACTCCCTTCAATGCCAGTGGAACCAGCGCGATGATGATCAGGGCGTTAAAGATGACCGCTGACAGGATCGCGGACGTCGGAGACGTCAGTCTCATCGGATCAAGCATCTTCAGCACGGGGTAAGTCGAAGCAAACGCCGCCGGCAGGATCGCAAAGTACTTGGCCACATCGTTGGCAATGCTGAATGTCGTCAGCGATCCTCGTGTCATCAGCAACTGCTTGCCGATGTTGACGATCTCTATCAGCTTGGTCGGATTCGAATCGAGATCGACCATATTCCCCGCTTCCTTCGCCGCCTGCGTGCCACTGTTCATCGCGACGGCCACATCCGCCTGGGCCAGGGCAGGCGCATCGTTGGTCCCGTCGCCCGTCATCGCTACCAGTCGTCCCCCCTTCTGGTACTCACGAATGAGTTCCAGCTTCGCTTCCGGGGTTGCTTCCGCCAGGTAATCATCCACCCCCGCTTCTGCAGCAATCGCCGCCGCTGTGAGAGGATTATCTCCGGTAATCATGATCGTCTTGATCCCCATCTGACGCAGTTCCGCAAACCGCTCCTTGATCCCCCCTTTGACGATGTCCTTCAACTCGATCACCCCCAGGACCTGACGGTCGCGACACACCACCAGCGGCGTACTCCCCGCCTTCGACAGGCTTTGGACCGTCAACTTCACATCCTCGGGCATCTTCCCGCCACGCTCAGAGACGTAGTTCGAGATCGCATCAAAGGCACCCTTTCGAATCTCATGTCCCTCGACATCCACACCGCTCATTCTCGTCCGAGCCGAGAACTCAATGTACTTCAACTGCAACTTCTCCAGATCAACGCCACGCAGTCCATAGCGAGTCTTCGCCAGCACCGCGATACTTCGCCCCTCTGCCGTCTCATCGGCAATCGACGACAGATGAGCGGCTTCGACGAGATCACTCTCTTGAACACCAGACGCTGCCACGAACTGACTCGCCTGACGATTGCCTAGCGTAATCGTCCCTGTTTTATCGAGCAGCAGAACATCGATATCTCCAGCCGCCTCTACCGCGCGACCAGACATCGCGATGACGTTTGCTTGATTGAGCCGATTCATCCCCGCAATCCCGATCGCAGACAACAGCGCCCCGATCGTCGTCGGTGCAAGACACACAAAGAGCGCCACCAGCACCGTCAAACTGATCGGCGTCCCCTGCTCTGACACCAGCACACTATAAATCGAGTAAGGCAACAGCGTCGAAACGACCAGCAGAAAGATAAACGTTAACCCCGCCAGTAAGATCGCCAGCGCAATCTCATTCGGCGTCTTCTGACGCTTCGCCCCCTCGACCATCGCAATCATGCGATCCAGAAAACTCTGCCCCGGCAGCGATGTCACTCGCACGACCAGCCAGTCCGAAATGACCCGCGTCCCTCCCGTGACTGCACTTCGATCCCCGCCACTCTCACGCACAACAGGCGCACTCTCCCCGGTGATCGCACTCTCATCGACAGAGGCAACCCCCTCGACGACTTCCCCATCCGTCGGAATCGTCTCACCCGCCTTGACGATGATCAGATCATCCAACTTCAATAATGTCGCAGACACTTCCTCTGTCGCCCCCTTCCTGCCGTTGAGCAGTTTATTCGCGATCACCGTCGTCCGACTTTTACGAAGGGTCGCTGCCTGAGCTTTCCCCTGTCCCTCAGCAATCGCTTCCGCAAAGTTCGCAAACAGAACAGTAAACCACAACCAGATCATCACGCCGAAAATGAATCCGGTCGATTCACCCACAGTCGGATTTCCCAGTGCATTCACCCACAAAATCGTCGTGAGAATACTCCCCACAAAGACGGTAAACATCACCGGATTGCGAACCTGCACGCGCGGGGCCAATTTCGTAAACGACGCAAGGATGGCATCCACCAGCACCTTGCCACTAAAAAAGCTCAATTGAGAAGTCGACATATGATTTGTCCTGGGTAGCTGCGTAATAAAATTGACTGAAGGCAACACCGGGAGGGCGAACCTCCGTGTGAGCCGCTTCTTTGCGTTGCGAAACTCCAACTCTGAGCAGAACTTCGATGGCCTCGAAGGTTTCTTCTACCGGCTAGAGCAACTGGCATCGATTTGGTGATTGGAATGTTGCAACGCGGGACAGCGGCTCGGACGGAGCCTCTCCCTCCCGGTTGCACAGACAGAACAGGCAAACAGCCTCATGCAGAATTCAGCATCAGGTGTTCAACAATCGGCCCCAAAGCCAGCGAGGGGAGAAAGCTCAACGCCCCCACCAGCATCACGACAGAAATCAGTAAGAACACAAACAGCGGCGTATGCGTCGGTAGCGTCCCCGGCCCCGCCGGTACGCTCTTCTTGGAAGCCAGTGACCCCGCAATTGCGAGCACCGGTAGCATCACCCAGAATCGCCCGATGAGCATGCAGACTCCCAACAGAGCGTTGTAAAACGGGGTGTTGGCCCCCAACCCGGCGAACGCACTTCCGTTGTTATTACTCGCCGACGAGAACGCATACAGAACTTCGCTGAAACCATGAGCCCCAGGATTGAAGATCGTCGCACGCCCCTGCTCAGCCGAGACCGCGATCGCCGTCCCCACGAGCACCATCGCACATGGTGCCAGGATCACCAGCGATGCCATCTTCATCTCATACGCACCGATCTTCTTCCCGATGTACTCAGGCGTACGCCCGACCATCAGTCCGGAAATAAAGACGGCGACAATGGCAAAGACGACCATTCCGTAGAGTCCAGATCCAGCTCCCCCGAAGATGACCTCTCCCAACTGCATCAACACCATCGGAACCATCCCCCCCAGCGGCGTGTACGAATCATGCATCGAGTTGACCGAGCCATTCGAAGCCGCCGTCGTCGTCGTCGCCCAGATGACAGAGTTCGCAATTCCAAAACGAGTCTCTTTCCCTTCCATATTCCCGCCCGACTGCAACTCACTGGCAGCCTGATCGACACCAAGTGTGGCAAACGTCGGGTTCCCAGCCTGCTCGAAGAAATACGTCAGCCCAAGAAACCCCACAAAGACAAGCGTCATCGCAGTCAAGATCGCCCACCCTTGTCGCGTATCACCGACCATCTCCCCGAACGTGTAACACAACGCAGCCGGTATCAGCAGAATCGCGATCATCTCCAGGAAGTTCGACCAGGGTGTCGGATTCTCTAGCGGGTGAGCCGAGTTGACATTGAAGAACCCGCCCCCATTCGTCCCCAACTGTTTGATCGCAATCTGCGAAGCGGCAGGCCCCAACGCAATTATTTGCGTAGTGACAGCTTCTCCCTCCGCATTCGTCACTGGTTCTTTCAGATCGACGCTCGCATAGCGATCAAACGTCTGCACAACGCCCTGCGAAACCAGCATTACCGCCAGCACCAAAGACAGTGGCAGCAACACGTACATCACGCAGCGCGTCAGATCGACCCAGAAATTACCGATCGTCGCCGAGTTCTTCCGGCTAAACCCTCGTGCCAACGCGACCACAACCGCAATCCCGACCGCCGCCGAGACAAAGTTCTGCACATTCAAAAACAGCATCTGCGTGAGATAACTCATCGTCGATTCCCCGCCATACCCCTGCCAGTTCGTATTCGTTACGAAACTGATCGCGGTATTGAACGACGAATCGGGCGTTACCCCCGCCATCCCCGCAGGATTCAACGGCAGCGCTCCCTGCATCCGCTGCAACAGATATCCGAATAGAATTCCGACGACGCTGAACGCAATCACCGCCGCTGAATACTGCTTCCAAGTCATCTCATCTTCACGACGAACCCCGCACAGCCGATAGAACAACGATTCCACCGGCCCCAGGACATTTTCCAAACCAGGAACACGTCGCGTGAACACCATCGTCATGTACCGCCCCAGCGGCACAACACACGCCAGCAACACCCCGACATACAAAACCATTTGAAACAGCGCATTCGACGTCATGAGAAAATCTCCGGCTTAAGCAACGCGACGATCAGATAGATCGCCAGAACCACAGCAACAACGAGGGCCAGAACAGTCGTCCACACCATGACTATTCCTCCTGCTTCAAGCGGTCAAACAGCAGAACAAGCCCCCACGACGCCGCGAAAAACACCAGGGCCAGCAGTATCCAAACAGCATCCATCCGAATCTCCTTCCACAAAGACTTGTGGGTTAATGTCGGATGAATCCTACCCCGCCGCATATCAAAAAGGGCTCAAAAGCCAGCCCCGAGATATCAAGACTTTATCAAGAAGAAATCATCATCTTCTTCACCACACCCCGTCCCTTCTCCCCCGGGGAGAAGGTGGCGGCGCTTCGCCGACGGATGAGGGACCTCTGCAAATTGAATCTAGCTCGAACGTCGTCCCTTCTCCCTTGAGGGGAGAAGGTGCCCGAAGGGCGGATGAGGGTGGGCGCTAGGCAAGAGTCCGTACTCATTATGCCCATCAACATCAGACACCCATCTTCCTCAATCACAACCACAACGTACTTCTTACATAATCAATCATATCCCCAAACAACACATACCCCAGACTCTTCTCGCCGCAATTAATCTTCGCCTTCACCTCCGCCCCAATCCGCCGGGCTGGCACGGTCTCTTTATCAAAGTCCACCTGCATATCGACGACATTCTTTTGCGCTTCCTGATCCGCATACGCCCGCGTCCCAATCGTCTTCAACATCCCGTCGTACGCGATTGTCGGCTCCGTCGCAAGAATGAACGACGTATGCAGCGGCTGCTTCAAACGTGCCTGCTCAGCCATCAGATGCCCCATACGGTAATCATCCAACTGCAACTCCAAATGCCATGGCCCATCGGGATCCATCACTTCCAGCAGAACTTCGCCGCGAGTCACCGGTCGGTGACGCAGAATCTGCTCCAACTGGAACGTCGCGACGACTCCATCAATCGTCGACTTCACAACCAGATCATCCAATCGCGAAGACAGTATCTCCTGCTGACGCTGCAGGTGTTCGATTTCGACGAGCGCCTCTGCCAGTTGTCCTTCCAGTTCAAGAATATCCTGCTCAGAACCCTGGCGCATGTTCGACTCTCGCGTCGCGCGGAGAGTTCTGACGAGTGTCAATTTCTCCTGCAGCATATTTCGAACACGCAGCTCTTCCGACTCAAGTTCTTTATTTCGCAACTTGACCAGCGCCTGTCCAACCTTGACGGTATCGCCATCCCCCACCAGAACCGACTCCACCTCCGCATCCCAGGGCGCAAAGACCTCTCGCTGCTCGACCGGCATCAATTTGCCCGTCGCCGTCACCCGATAGGCCCATGGCACGTAGGTCAAGATCAAGCTGATCGCGACCACAGCCAGAATCGCTGCCAGCGACTTTCCAAACTGCTTGCGGTAGCACCACGAGATCGTCCGTCCAATTGATCGCCAGACGCTGTACATCGGCAGATCTTCAACGCGACGCAGTTGCTCCAGCACGCCTGCCGTGTGCAAGCTGGTCAGTTCGAGCACTTCACGTCGTGACTTTTCAAAACGGTCATCATGCAGATTCTCGACGACCAGATACCCCAGCGTCTTCGCTGGATTCTCAACCTTGCGATTTGGCAGCGCCTGCTGGTCAGTCACCTTCCCAAGGCGGATTGGCTGGATCGCAATCATGCGAGTCGAAGAAACCTGCAGATAATCACTGAGCGGCACCGACGTCGAATCATTTCCCTCAATCTGTCGATCCGGATAGACGAACTGACGATCCCGAGTGCGCATCGACCTCAGCAGTTTCTTCAGCTTAAGCATCATCGTCGACCGTTTCTGCAGCTTCGACGAATTACTCGCTGCGACGAGTTCAATCTGTCGCCCGCGCTGGATGGCAAAATACGCCCGGTCAACTCCCAGCAGCGTCGGTAGTTCGTTGGCCAGAAAGAACCCCAACGCCGTACTGTCTTTCTGACGCGATAACTCCAGCAAAAGTGGCTCGAAACGACTCCAGAACGCAGATTGATCAATCTTCAAATGCTGCGTCTGCAGAGATCCCAGATAGACGGCCAGCAGTTGAGAAGCATAGTCCAGAAATTCTCGCACCGCATCGGACGCTTCTCGTGTCAGAGACGACGTGAAGACCAGCTCAATCACACCCCGGACTTCCGTTCCCTCTCGAATAGGCTTCAAGCACGTTGTTAATCGCAACCCGGTTTGTTCGTTCAACACGACTTCGCGGGTCGTCACCATTTCCTGTTGCAGCGCCGCCTTCATCGAATCGCGGTGATGCTGGCCAAACTCGGGCGTAAGCAGCGGCTTGAGTGCTTCCCAGCTATCTTCAAATCCGATCTGCAGATTGCCATGTTCATTGAATCGCCAGAAGACCGCCGTCGTTGCACCGGTCGCCGTCCTCAACAGAGCCAGAAACTCCTTGAAGAACTGAGCGGCTGGAATCTGTGCTTCGATGTGTCTCTCCATCTGCGACAGCGATTTTCGCTGCGAAGGACTGAGGAGACTGACATTGGGGAGAGTCGACATTTCGATAAACCTGACAAGACAAACGATGGACTAGAGTCGGAACGTGAAGAGTTGTTGGCAGGCACGCCACAACCAGCCAGCGATGGAACGCTCATAACTGATCATGCGAGCCTGCCCACGCATTCCGTGGAGAAACTGAGTTTCCGACGGCAGATCCGCCACAACTTGATAATGGGCTCCCGGCAGCGCTTCCTTCTGCATGGCACCCGTTGTCGTCGCAAGATAGCCGCCAAAACGATTCGAAAGCGCCGTCGGTGCTTCGTTGATCTGACGGTGACCAATCTGGACAACCGGGGTTTCATGGTAGACGCCCGGCATATGCTCATGACGAAGATGCACAAGACGCCCGATCTCGATCTCATTGCGATCATCCTGATCAAACAGTAAAACCGCCTGCATCTCATTTCCGGGAGCAATTGTCAGCAGCGGAACGCCGGTCTCGACCCAGGCCCCGACTTGCCTCGGCTCGAGCAAATGCCCGGACCAGATCGGAAGCTTTCCACTTTGTTTTCGTGAGGGATCTTCATAAGGCTCACTTGCCAAAATCGTCCCGGCTACCGGAGCGATCACAATCAGGTCCGCCAACTGTCGCTCGAGAGATTGAATCTGTCCTTGAACGGTCGCAATCTGCTCGGAAATGAGCTGTCGTTCTGAATGGTCATTTGCAGCCCGGGCCTGCTTCATTTTCACTTCATTGATCGCAAGTTCCTGCTGAGCTTCGCGCAGCTGATCCTCAAGATCAGGATTCTCAAACTCCAGCAGAGTCTGACCTGCACTGACCTGATCCCCCGGGCGGGCATGGATTTTTGTCAGCCGACCCGCGACGTGCGTTTTGACTTCCGTCGAGTCTTTCGCTTCGATGCTGTACCCCGTCTTGATCCACCAGGGGACGGGCACGAACACCACAAAGCAGACAACAGTGATCACGCCGATCACGCTCGCAGCAAACCGCGCCTTATGCAACGGCTGCATCTGAGTCGTCTTCGCCGCCGCTTGCATACTTCGGACAACACCGTAGGTCATCATCGTGATACTGATCCCCGACAAAACAAACGCGAAATTGTGAGATCCATATGGCTTCAGGAACTGGTACAGAAAGATCATGATCGAGAACGTCAACACCCAACGGTACACCCATGCAGCGACCGCATACAAGGCAAATAAACTATTCGCATCCGTCGGCGACTGACCATCAATCGGAGTGTCTGTTCCCAGACAGTACCTGCAGAACCAACGCTGAAGGGCCTGATCCGCCTGTTGCTTCAGGTTGGGAATTTCCAGGTAATCGCTCAGGATATAGTAACCATCGAAGCGAACCAGTGGATTGAGATTGAAGACCGCGTTCGTAATCACGGTCACCAGGAAAATGTTGACGCAAAGCTGGTGGATGACGCCCTCATCGGTCCACCACCACAGGTAGAACGCGATCGCTGACAGAACCATTTCGATCCCGGTTCCCGCTGCGCTGATAGCGATTCGATGCCACTTGTTCTTCAACATCCATGAGTCAGTCACATCGCAGTACAGCGTTGGTGAGAGCATCAAGACCATCACGCCGATCTTATGAACGTCAGCCCCGAAGTAACGGCAGACATAGGCGTGCCCCAGTTCGTGAATGAACTTTGTCACGGCAATCGAAGCCCACAGATAAGGCAGGTTATGCCCTTGGAAGAACGAGTAGAAGTTTGGCAGTCGTGCGGAAAAGGCAGCGTATTCGCGGGCAATCAGGAACAAGGCACTCAGGCAGAACAACGCCAGGCTGAACAGCACAACTGGGTGAAACAGTATGCGAACGAAAGGAAACGTCGCCGTCAAAAACCGGTCCGGATTCCAGCCAGGCAATTTCAGAAACAACAGATTGGAAGCAACCTGAAAGAACTCTTTCCGCTGAGCCTCCCGGTGCAGGATAACGAGTTCCTCGCCTCGATACGGACGCGTGCTCCGGAGCAGTCCGTTCTTCTGCATCTCCTCGACCATCTTCACCAGGGAAGAATGCGTGATGACAGCACGAGGATCACTCGATCGCGCCAATGAAAGCAGTTCATCAAACGTGGCTGGCTGCTCAAGTCGAGTCAGAACGGCAAATTGAACTTTCGTCAGTCGATGATAAGCCAGCGCGAGGGGATCTTTGACGACGAAACATGGCTCGCCCTGGAAATCGACCTCCGCAACGATGAGATCGCGTCGCGTCAGCAGAGGTAGCGCCGGCTCGCCATCCTCCGCAGCGCGCCACGGCTCCGCGAGCGGATCATTCGCCCGGTTGCCTGTTTGACGCTGCGATTTATTGACGATCGACACGGACTATCCTTAATTAGTTCTTACCAACAGCGGCAACCGGAGTTTCTTCGACGTCTTTGAGCAGAATACGCATCTGAGCCCTCAGTCCCGGGTAAAGCACCCGGTGTGCATTGTCGACTTCCGCCCAGATCCGAACTTCTTCCGTCACCGGCTGCGCGACAACATCAATGAACTGGATCGTGCCCTTAAGAATCGGCGTATCTTTGTGTTTGGCGCTGCCTGCCGTCATCGCGGAGACTTCGACCGGTGCACCCACACGAATTTTCTGAGCCACCGCCATCGGCACGAACGCCTCGATCTTGAGACGGTCAACATTCACAATCTCCATCACGGGATCGCCCTGCTGCAGCGCTTCTCCCACCGACTTGAATTTCTTGACAACGACTCCCTTGATCGGCGAGCAAAAGTCATGTGCCTTGAGTTTGGCCAGCGCGACGGCATGTTCGAGGACTTTCAAATCCTGCTCATGAATAGATTGCTCTTCTTCCAGCGTCGCTTTGTCGAGGGCTAACTCGACACGGAGCATTTCCTGTTCGGTCAGAACATTGGTGTTTTTATTGGCACGGTGAGCCAGATCCAGCTCCGTCTTGGCTACGTCTTTATTCTTGACGGCCATCCGCACGATGATGTCATTCTTCGAATCAACAAACGCGCGACGTTCTTCCGCGAGTTGCTCTTCATTGCGAAGCTGAGCCACCAATTGACCGACTTCAACCAGGTCCCCTTCTTTGACATCGATCTTCCCGAGGATCGCCAGACGATCGGATGCCAGGACGACATGATCAATCAAATGCACACCGCAATCGCTGATCACGATGACCGCCGGCTCAGGCTGCGGTTTGACAGACTGTGCATAACCAGCGTTCGAGATCAATGAAGTCATAGCCAGACCGGCGATGACGAAGCTTCGAGAAACTGCTTGAAAAAAGATTGTTCGATATCCCCTGATCATGGGCTGCGTGATAGGGAGTGCGAACCTCCGTGTGAGCCGCTTCATTGCGTTGCGAAACTCCAACTGTGAACCGAACTCCGATGGCCTCGAAGTCCCTGTAGGGCTTTTGACATCGATTCGTTGATGCATTGATGCAACGCGGGACAGCGGCTCGGACGGAGCCTCGCCCTCCCGTAGCTTTCCCCAGGAATTTGTAAACAGACTCTTAATCATCTTCATAATGCTCCAGGGTAAACGACCAGCCGAGTCGCTTGTACGACTTGAGCTGTTCCTGTTCGTGTTTGAACATCCGACCGCGTTGTTTGTAATCACGTCGCTCGATCCGGCGCTGCTCACGTTTGAACGCGTTAAAGTAAGACGGGCTCAATTCGCCATTCTGATCGGGTCGGGCGGAACGCAGCAGACGAAGTCGAACTTCCACAGGTCGTTGATCGAATAACTCATCTTCAAGGGAAACATAGAACTGACAACTCCCCGGATCGCCCTGTCTCGCCGAACGTCCGACGAGCTGACGATCGATCCGCGCTGAGGCATGGACCTCGGTCGCGATCACATGCAGTCCGCCGGCTTCCCGGACTTCGGGCGTCAACTTGATATCGGTCCCGCGTCCCGCCATGTTGGTGGCAATCGTGACTGACTTGGGTCGACCTGCCTGGGAGACGATTTCTGCCTCGATCGATTCGTGTCGCGCGTTGAGAATCCTCAGCCAGACCCCTTGAGCGTGCAGTGCTTCAGCGAGCATCTCAGAGGCCATGATCGATGGCGTCCCGATCAGAACGGCCTGCCCGTTGGCAACCCGCTCTTTGACGTCCGCTGCAATCGCAACATACTTGGCTTTGAGACTGACAAAAACGCGAGGCGGTAGAGTCTCCCGTCGGTTCTTCCGGTTCGTTGGAATCGTCTGCGTTTTCAGTCGATAGATCCGGCGCAATTCCCGACGGGCATTCCAGGCGGTCCCCGTCATCCCTCCAACATAGCGATACTGTCGGAAGAAACTCTGCACCGTGATTTTTGCAGCCGTCTTGGTCTCGGGGGAAAGAACGACGTGCTCTTTCATCTCGATACACTGATGCAGCCCCTGCTGGAGCTTACGGCCTTCCAGAGGGCGACCGGTGGAAGCATCCGTCAGGACGATTTCGTCTTTTTTGACTTCGTAATGCTGGTCTCGATGGTAGCAGAAACACGCCGTCAGCATTCGTTCGACCCACGTCAGCAGACGATCGAGATGCGTTGGCGGCAGCCACATCGGCTTGGGAGCCAGAACAATTTTCCGCTCGCCTACTTCGGTGATATAAGCCTGACGGAATCGCGTATCAATGACGTAGTCGACATCTCGCTCGAGGACGCGAACCTGTTCGAGGCACCAGGCCAGCAGGTGACGCGTCTCTTTCGAGACCTCTTTGGCCTGTCCGATGATCAAGGGAGTCCGGGCATCATCGATCAGGATGCTGTCCGCCTCATCAACCAGACAGGCAAACAGCGGTCGCTGGACAACGCACAATTTCCCTGAGCCATAGCCAGCATGAAGATCGCGTCGAATCGTGGATAATTCGGTCTCTGGACCGAGCTTCATTCGGTCTCGCAAAAAATCGAAACCGAATTCCTTGGCCGTGCCGTAGGTGATATCGCTTTGATAAGCGAGCTGCCGAGCTTCGCTATAAGGCTCCATTTCAGCTGTCAGACAACCGACGGACAAACCAAGGTATAGGTAGACATCTCGCAGTTCCTCAGCATCGCGTTGGGCCAGATAGTCGTTCGTGGTAATGACATGACAGCCATGCCCCATCAATCCCCACATGGCAGCCGCCTGAACCGCGGTCACCGTCTTGCCTTCGCCCGTCGCCATTTCAGCGATACTGCCGGTCGAGATCGAATACCCGCCAGCGATCTGAACGGGAAAAAGACTGATCCCCAGAATTCGCTTGATCGCCAGATAGACCAGTGAAAAGACTTCAGGGCGAACCACGTCGACTTTTGTGACGTCCTGCAGTTCTTCGCGGACATTCTCCAGCATGGAGACAAACTCACGTGACGAGCAATTCTCAATCTGCGCAACTCGATGCAGCACTTGATGTACGAACCGACGACTGCGTCGTTTCAAAGCCATCGATTGGTTGTAACTGAGAAGATGCACGACGTGCCAGTATCCGAGGCGTGGAGGAATTCGTAACAGGGGTATTCAGGATGTGATCGCAAGAACACATGCCTCGACAATTGTAAGGTTCGACGGACTCTTAAAACAAATCCTACTTCGCATTTTTAGAAATTTCTGCTGTTTGAAATGTCGTCAGACCCCCCTGCTCGATCCGGACGGCAAAAACAGCCGGTGGACAATAAGCAACAAATCCGCAAGTCGTCTTTCTGACGCGTTTTAGATTGACTCCCTCTTCGAAACCGATCAAGCTCAACGTGCACGCTCACGATAGCCGCCGAGGTCTTGGTTGAAACAGGAGTCCGCAGAAGTATGTCGGTTAACGAACTCGCCCAGAAGCTGGGAGATGCCTGTTACGGATTGCTGGCAATCAACTTCCTCTGGGGACTTTACTGCTGCGTGCTCATCTGGAGGCGCGTTGGTCAACTCCGTTTCAAGAATGAAGAAGTCGAAACTGCCTTTGTTGACGATGTTTCCGATCTGGTGAAACAGAAAAACTGGGATGAGGCAATCAACACCTGCGACTATGATTATCGAGCCGTGCCTCGCCTGACCCTCGTCATGCTGACCAACCGCGATCTCGATTTGAGCCTGCTCCGCCAGCTCGTCACCAGCAAACTTCAGCGGGAAATTCTCACCGATATCGAACGACGCCTCAGCTGGATCGTCACTGTGATCAAGAGCGGACCGCTGCTCGGGCTGTTTGGAACGGTTCTCGGGATGATGGCGGCTTTCGGTCGAATTGGAACCGGAGAAAAGGTCCAGCCTTCTCAGATCGCCGACGAGATCAGCGTCGCGTTGATCTGTACCGCGATGGGACTGGCGACGGCGATTCCTCTCGGATATGTCCTCTCCACATTGAACAACCGCTTCCGGGACCTGCAGGAAGCCATGAACGGCAGCCTGACCCGTCTGCTCGATGTCATTTCAAAGAACAGCAGTTCATCGCGCAGATAGGCCGTTTAAGTAGGGTGCTGGTGAGTCTTCGAACCGCACCAAATGAGTTCTCAACGATACATACAAGTTCGAAACAATGAGCGGATCGCAAACGTATGCATTCCACCGGAAGTCTCTTTGACGGAGCCGCAGAAACGTCGCTGCTTCCGAAAAAGAAAGCTCATGATGAAGCCAATTTCGACATCACCGCGATGATCGATCTGGTGTTCATGATGAACATCTTCTTTCTGGTCACGACGATCACGGCAGTTCTTGAGGAACTCGATCTCCCCGCTGCTACTCACGTCGTCGCTGCGGATCGGGATGACTCGGTGATCGTCTCCATCCTGGCGAATAAAGATGGTCGCGAAGGCGGCGTCATTTACATCGGAGAAGCCAAGGGTGGCAAAGGGCTCGTCGATCCTGCGGAACAGGAAAGACAGGTCAACGCGGCTATCGAGGACGGTTTGCGAAATAATCAGACCATTGTCTTGATCAAGGCCGAGAAAGGCGTACGACTGCGAGATATCGCGAAAGTCTCCGGTTGGGCCTCGTCTCATGCTGGAACCGAACTGAAACTCGCTGTCTTGGAGAAGGAATAACATTCTGCGATGCTGCGATTCTCCTGCGATCAATGTGGACAGAAGCTGCGCGTTGCGGATCCGGAGAAGCGCGTCTCGGTCACATGCCCGAAGTGCAGCCATGAAATTTCGTTGGCCAGTCTGATCGAAAATCCGCTTACCGCTGACAGCGATCTGGCGATCGAGAATTCTCCACGGGAGGATCAGCCTCTTGAATCGCCACTCGATGAAAACCCGCTCGAAAATTCTGAAGATCATCCAGAACCTCCCGAACAACCGCTCTCCAAAGTGCGGTTTTCTGTCGATCACGAAGACCTGATCGACATGACCGCGATGGTCGACATCGTCTTTTTCCTCCTCATTTACTTTCTGGTGACTTCGTTTCAAGGCCTCGACTCAGCCATCCCGATGCCGAAGGTCGATGCCCAGCAGGCAGAGGGTGCATCTGCACAGGCCAGTGAGCCAAGTACACTCGATGAGTTTGAGGAAGACGACGAATACATCGTTGTCCACATCGACGAAGACGACCAAATCGATGTCGAAGGGACAGAAGTTTTTGGACTCAATGAATTGCGGCGCAAAATTGGAGAGCTACGCGATTCGGTTCCGCATCCTGACAAGCTCATGGTTGTCGGTCACGGGAATGCCAGCCATGGCGTCATGGTGAGCGTGCTCGATATCGGCCACGATGCCCAGTTAACGCGTGTCCGAATGATTGTGACGGATGTCATCGAAGATTAGACGAACGGCATCGTCTCGAACCCGTTAAGGCGCCCTTGAATTCATCGAACTTCTGGCGTAGTGTATCAAACAGACTTAGACGGATAAGAAAACTCTTTCCCGTTGCGTGTTTCTACCACATCAAACAGACCTGTCCTCTTCATCAAGATCGAACAGACTCGGTCTCCCAAAGGCATCCGATGTCCCAACTGCGACTGCATCTTTTCCTAGGATTGATGTCCTGCCTTCTCATCTTTCCTCATTTCTCGTTCGTCTCCAGATCTTATGCGCAAGACGCTCCCGAAGCCGCTGCTCAGCCTGCTGAGACGCCTGCTCCAGAAGCTGCCGCCGGAGCAGAAGAAGCCCCGCCTGCCAAGAAAAAGAACATGCTGTTCTGGATCGCGGAAACGTCCGGATGGATCGGTGGCCTGCTGCTTCTGATATCAATTTACTTCGTCGCATTGATTACGAAACTGTTCGTCGATCTTCAGGCGGAGAAAATTGTCCCTTCGGAGCTGATGCAAAAGCTGAATGACCTGCTGGGAAAGAAGGACTATCAGGGGATTTATAACACAGCAAAAGCGGATGACAGTGAGACGGGTCAACTGATCGCAGCGGGGATGCAATCGCTGTCGTCCGGCATCTCTGAATCGCGGGAATCGATCGACCGTCTGGGCGAAGTGATCACCGTCGACATGGAAAAACGCATCAGTATGCTCGCAGTCATTGGCTCGCTGGGCCCGATGATCGGACTGCTGGGAACGCTGAAGGGGATGATCGCGAGTTTCTCGGTGATCGCGATGTCGGAAACTCAGTTGAAAGCCAGCGAAGTCGCGGGTGGTATTTCCGAGGCCCTTCTGGTCACCTTTGAAGGGGTCGCGCTTTCCGTTCCTGCGATCTTCTTCTTCGCCGTTTTCAAAAACCGGGTCTCGGTTTTGACAGTCCAGGCGATGACGATCTCTGAAGACTTTGTTCGTCGGGTTTACCTGGCCTCTCGCGCCAAACCGACCGCTGAATGATATTCAACAGGAGAATCTCATGTCAGCTAGTCATTCAGGCAGCGATGGTCCGAACCTGACTCCGATCCTCGACATGGTCTTCCAGCTGATCACATTCTTCATGCTTGTGATCAACTTCAAGGGGACAGCGATGGATATGTCACTGCAACTCCCCGTCTTGGGTTCTGCCCGGCCGCTGGAGTATCAGGGGCAGACAGAGCCATTGCTTCTCAACATCACCTCTGCGGGCCAGGTCATGGCTTACGGTCAGGAGATTGATCCTGCGACCTTCATCTCGAACGAAGCCAAGATTTACCGGACTCGCATGGGGCAGGACATTAACAGCAAAGAAGAAATCAAGTCACCAGTCGTCCTCCGTGCCGATCAGTCGGTGGCTTATGAAAAACTGGATGCCGTCATGCGACTGTGTCAGGAAAATGGCTTTGTTCACTTCGCGCTGAGCGCTATGACTCGCGGCGAGGAGGGCAAATAACATGCGTCGACGCAAAAAACGAGGCGGTTCCGAAGTCGAGATCAATCTCGCCGCCATGCTCGATATGGCGTTCCAGCTGCTGGCATTCTTCATCCTGACGTTCCGCCCTGCCCCGATTGAAGGACACCTTCAACTTCACATGCCGCCGCCGGTTCCTCTGACCAACGTCGCGCAGGAAATCGACAAAGAGAACACCGAGGGTCAGGGCGTCAACGAAGCATTTCTGACCAAGCTCGATCTCTATCTCTTTTCGGACGGTAGTGGAGATATCTCACGAATTGCCGTCGGCTCGCGATCCCAGTTTGTCGTCAAAGGCAAGCTGACGGCTGAGAAACTCGATACATTGAGCACTTCAATCGGCGCGTTTTTTGGTCCCGATTCTGACTTTGAGCGCGTACAACTGGTTGTGGATAAACGCCTCAGATACGACAATCTGATGAGAGTGATTGACGTTTGCACGCAGCAGAAATTGGCGAACGGTGAACCGCTGCTTCGAATTTCGTTCGTTGATCTGCTAAATCCGGATACTGAGTAGATGCGACGCAGAATAGCCCGTCCATTTGGATCTTCGATCACAGCGGCTCGCGCCTTCTCGCTGATCCTGCTGCTCGGTGTCCTGTGGATGCTCTACAACTCGATCAGTCGGCCCGAGACCTGGAAATGGTTTGCCGACGATCAACCACAAGCGGCTGTGGTCACGACGACGCCCACCGATCAGAATGACAAACCCATCCTCATCGATGGTGTCACCGATCTCGACGAACAGGAGATCACCGAGTTTGATTCCAAGAAGTCGTTGATTACTGACCGCACGCCACTCCGCGGTCATGAGATGGATACTTACTGGCAGTTCATGGTCTGGAGCTGTGCTCAGCCGTTTTCTGAAATGCACGCTCGCGCCCAACCCGAGCCAGCCGTTTCCGCATTGTGGGAGAAGCCCGGCAGTTACCGGGGCAAGCTGATCAATCTGCGGCTGCATGTTCGTCGTGTTCTGAAGTACGACGCACCTGCCAACCCTGTCGGGCTCAAGGACATTTATGAAGTCTGGGGATGGAGTGACCTGTCGCGCTCATTCCCCTACGTCGTCGTCGTGCCTGAACTTCCACCGGGTTTTCCGGTCGGAAACGAAGTTGAAGTCGACGCCGACTTTTCAGGCTATTTTCTGAAGATCATGGCATATGCGGCCTATGACAAAAACCGCGGCGCTCCGCTGATGATCGGTCGATTGCATGCCTCAGGCCTCAATTCTGGTTCCCGGGAGAATGTGTCTGAAGCACTGGACGAAACCTGGTTCTACATCGTGGCAGGAATCACATTGTTGCTCGTGGGCGGTTACATGTGGAGTCGATGGCAATCCAAGCCGCCACGCAGAACCCTCTCGGCGTCAACTGAGGATTTGACTTGGATGCAAGAAGGCTCCAGTCCTGGCAAATCGACGGACAATGACGGCCCGAATGATCCGTTTCAGTTCGACATCAAAGAATAGGCCAGATTGCAGCAGAGTAGAGCCGTTAACGCCAGATCAGCCAGAAGCAGACAACCGCCAGCGCGATGCGGTAATAACCAAACGGCGATAACCCGTAGCTGTTAAGCAGTTTGATCATAAACTTGATGCTCAGGACAGCCGCGACGAAGGCGACGACTAGCGCGATGATCGGCGAGACAATGCCGAATTGCTCGATGATGATTCCACCACTGTCCTTGGCTTCTAGGACCGTCGCAGCCGTCAGCGTGACGAATCCCAGCAGGAAGCTGAACTCGACGGCGGCAGACAACTTCAAGCCAGCCCATAAACCTCCCAGGATGGTCGCCAGGCTGCGACTGAAGCCGGGAAACAGGGCAACGCATTGGGCAAAGCCGATAATCAACGCCTGTTTCCAGTTGAGGTCCGCCAGTTCCTTGCCGCTGGCTTCCCCCTTTTTCACGATCGTATTCGCAACCGCGAGAATGAGGATGCCGCCGACCAGAAGTGCCCAGGCAACCGGTTCAGGACCAAACAGGTATTCTTTGATCTTGTGACGCAGAATCAATCCGATCACCGCAGCCGGCAGGAACGCAATCACCACATTCACGAACAACCGACGCCCGGCCAGATCGCCGCCAAAGACGCCTCGGAACATCGATTGAAGTCGTCCGAAATACAGGAAGACGACAGCGAGAATAGCACCACTCTGGATGCAAATCGCGAGAGCATCATCCGCTGCCTTCTTCTCAGCAGTTTCCGCCTGTCCTAACGCATGCTGCACCAGGACGAGGTGCCCCGTGGAGCTGACCGGGAGGTATTCGGTGGCACCCTCGACAACTCCCAGAAGGACAGCTTCCCAGACGGGCAGGCCGGGCTTATGAGGAGCTGGAGACGTTTCTGCTGACGTCTCTTGTGCGATAGCCGAGGTTGTCAGGCAGAGTGTGAAGAGCAAGGTGGTCAGGAATCGCATTTGAAGTCATTTCCAAAGCTGTGATCACGCTGATCGGCGATTCGAACGCGGGTTCTCCGGTCAGGTGACCTCATCCGTCTGGATGAATCAGGTCAGGGAGTCGGGATGCAGACAACAGCTTGACTATTGGCGGTAGCGTTGCAAACCCCGAAGCGTTGTTTTTCCGAGAATCAGGCGCGGGAGCAGATCTGTTTTTACGTATTTCTCGCAGTTGTGGCAGTAAACATCAGCCATCATTTGTGAGTTGAGAAAGCGTCTCAACTCACGTCATCTGCGGAAATCAGACTTTCAGGGGTAGGAAAAACCAGACGACCAGCAGAGCCGAGCAGGCGACGCAGGCCAAAGCAGACATTCGGACGTTGACGACCGACTGTGTCGCGACGGAAGATTCAGACACCGTATACAGCTTCGAAATCATCGTCAGATAGTAGACGGCTGCGATCGCTGCGGTGACTGTCATTACGACTGCCGAGGTGCTGAGCAGGACGTTGGATGCCGTCACTGCGGTCAGCAGGATCTGGAACTTCGCCCAGAAACCAGCAGTGAGTGGAACGCCGATGAGGCTCAACAGGCAGATCGTCATCGCGAACGTGATCCATGGTCGGCGTGAGCTCATGCCCTGGAGATCATTGAGAGAGAGTGCAACCTTGGGATCGCCCGTGATCGTGTTCAAGCCGCCGAAGATGCCAGCGGTCATGACCAGATAAGCCGCGAGGTAAATCATCACGACGCCAGGCGAGGTGCTGAGTGTCAGACAGGCCAGAACTCCGAGGAGCAGATAGCCGGTATGTGCGACGCTGGAATAGGCGAGAAGGCGTTTGACGTCGACTTGAACAAGCGCCAGCACGTTTCCGACAATCATGGTGACGAGCGCCAGTGTGGCCAGGCTGACGTAAACTGAGGTCGGCATCACTTCGAGCGTGCTGCCGCCGAGGAGCCGAATCATCGCGAGGAAACCGGCGATCTTGGGGATCATCGCCATCAGGGAAGCCATCGGCAGCGAAGTTCCCGTGAAGACGTCGGGTGCATAATAGTGAAACGGGACCGCGGTAATACGAAATGCCAGGCTGGCGAGGATCAGAACCATCGCAACTTGCGGCAGGATCGGGCCAGCGGCTTCGGACGTCGCAGCAGCGACAATCGCGTCGAGTGAGGTGGTCCCGGCGATGCCATACAAATACGAAGCCCCCATCAGGAACAGCGACGATGCCAATGCACTCAACGAGAAATACTTGAGAGCGGCTTCGAGACCGGCTTTGTCATCGCGGCTCATCGCGAGCAGGATTGTGGTCGGGATACTGACAAGTTCCAGCCCCAGGAAGACAGTGGTCAAGTCATTGGCGGCAGCAAGAACAATCAGGCCCGAGAGAAGCAGGAGCAAGCAGCCATGGAATTCCGACGCGAAGCGTCGAGGAGTCGTGCCGTGGACAATCAGAACGAACAGAGCACCCGCGAGCATGGAGAGGTGAGTCCCCCAGTAGCTGACGAAGTCCTGTCGGAACAGGCCGTCGGCTGCTACGGTCGTCGAACTGGCCGATGATGCCCAGACGCCCCAGATGATCGCGATCGCGAGGAATGAGATCCAGCCGAACAGATCACCGGATGTCTTCGATGACGTCTCCGAAGACTCGCTGTAGGCGGTCTTGGAGAACATTCCCAGAATGAGAAGAAGGAGTCCGGCAGCCATTAAAGCAACGCCGGGCATTATCGAAGCGATCATTGCATTACCTTTGAAGCTAAGGGGCTCTCAGTCGCCGAATACGCCAGGTTGCCATCAGCCTCACGCTCACCGGCGGCCAAAGCAGCATTACCTTCAATACGTTTGTAAACATTCGTCAGACCTTCCACATCAGCTCGCAGAGGAGTCGTGGCAGTCTGAGGGAACACACCAATAAACAGCGACACAACCGCGAGCACAACCATCGGCAACGCTTCTCGTGTCGTCATATCACCAGTCAGAGTCACTTCGGGATTATCACCGGAAGACTCTTCGTTTTGAGTTCCGAAGAGCAGGATCTTCACCAGATTCAGGCTGTAACAGGCGCCAATGATAATTCCAAACGCACCGATGACAGCGAACTGAGAGGACTTCTCATAAATTGCAGCCAGCGCCAGGTACTCGCCAACGAAGTTATTGAGCATCGGCATTCCGATACCAGCCATGACGAAGAAGACCAGCGTCACACTCAAGAGAGGAAATTGGGAGGCTAATCCGAGCGGACCTTGATCGAGTTGGAATGTTCCGCGTCGAGCCGCAAAGCTGGTAATCAGCAGGAACATCGCAGCCGTCGTCACGCCGTGGTTGAACATCTGCAGCGAGCCACCAAGGAACCCGACTGACGTCAGTGCAAACAGGGCGAGCGTGATAAAGCCGACGTGGCTCAGACTGCTGTAAGCCAGCAGAAGCCGCAGATCTTTTTGTGCAAACGCAGCCACTCCGCCGTAGACAATGGCCAGTGCACCAAGGCCTGCAATGACCGATGGGCCGTATTCAAGACAGGCTAGCGGAGTCAGCGGAAGGGCCAGTCGCAGGAACCCGAACAGTCCCATTTTCAACACAACAGCAGCCAGCAGAGCCGACGTAGTTGAATGCGAGCTTTTGTAGGTTGCAGGCAGCCAGGTGTGAAGCGGCAGTAATGCCATCTTGATCCCCAGACCGAGCACCAACAGGGCAAAGATGCCTGCTTGCGACGCAGCCGTTTCCTTGGGAATCGCAGCGAGGGCGTTGGCAGAGAGGTCGGTCAGGAGAATCGTGAACGAGCCGTCTGGCATCTTGTACTTCACGATGATCGCGATCAACGCCACCATCATCGGCAAGCTACCGGCGAGGGTGTAAAGGATGAAACGCTTGGCAGCCACCAGTGGATTGTCGTTCCCCCACAGGACGATCAGGGCAAACAGGGGAATCAGGACGCATTCAAAGCCGACGTAGAACGACAGCAAGTCCATCGCCAGAAACACCAGCAACAGCCCCGCTTCCGCCAGCAATGTCCAGCCAGCGTAGGCAGAGAAGTTCTTGCGAACAGTCAGCGAGGCATACATCAAAACGGAGAGGGTGACCAGTGTTGTCAGCAAAACCAGAGAGGCACCAATACCATCAGCACCCAGTGACATCTTCAGCGGAGCAAGTGAGCCGAGCTGGATCTGGAACCATTCCGGTGCATAAACGACAGTGGGATTGATGACCTGGTCAGCAGATGGTGTGACCGCTCCGACCCAAACCTGATACATCAGGAGGACCGCAGCAGCCAGCGTGAGCCCAGCCGTCATGAACGGCCAGCCCGTGGAAACTTCGGTCGTTTCCCGTTTTGACCCGGACGTCCAGAGCAGAGCCGCTCCGTTGATGAGCGGAATCAGGATCAAAATAGGAAGTAAAAATGCCATAAAACCGTTATCCAGACGATGATTGAGCGAACTCGATTTTCCACCGTGTGTAAGAAATAGATCAGGTACCCCAAACGATGACCAGCAGGACGATTGCCCCAGCGACCATACCGATGGCGTAACCCTGCAGGCGACCGTCTTGACGAAGCTGAATGACTTTGCCCGTCGAAGCCAATCCACCAGTCACGCCGCGCCAAACGCCATCGACGACCTTGCGATCGAACAGCGAAACGAACTGACTCAGTAGGACGAGAGACTCTGCAAAGACCGCCGCATAAAGTTCGTCAATATAAAATTTGTTGTAAGCGAACCCTGCAAAGCCGCGTGGTGTGACGTCGGCTTTGGATTTCTTGCGAGCAGGCTTGAACGTCCACCAGGCAATAAGTGCACCAGCGACGGCGATCAGGCTCGAGAGAATCAACAGCCCATAACCGTGGGCAGCATGAGCTTCCGGTGTCGGCAGGAAAGTGTTCGAAGAGATGTATTTGAAAAGCATCTCAGTCGGACCGAATGCCATCCCTGCAATCACGCTGCCGATGGCAAGAATCCACAGAGGCAGGAACATCATGGAGGTCGCATCATGTGGGTGATGCCCAGCCGCTTCCGGGAAGCGTTCTTCACCATAGAAGGTGCGGAAGAAGGCTTTGAAGGTGTAAAGAGACGTCAGGAAGGCAGTCAGTAAGCCGATCGCCAGCCAGATCTTAAACGTGAAGCCATATTCCGGACTTTCCAGATGGCTTTCGAGGAGAGCAAGAATCCCGTCCTTACTCCAGAAACCAGCCAGTGGAGGAATCCCAGCCAAGGCAGCACCCCCGATGAGGAACAGCAAATGCGACTTGGGAAGTGCTTTCTTCAGACCGCCAAACTCTCGCATGTCAATCACGTCCCCCATGGCGTGCATGACGTTCCCCGCAACCAGGAAGAGGAGAGCTTTGAAGAAGGCGTGTGTGAGGAGGTGGAACATGGCCGCAGTCACGGCGAACACGATCACGCCGTGTTCGGCTCCTGCTCCAATCGCGAGGAACATGTAACCGAGCTGACTGACCGTTGAATAGGCCAGAACCTTCTTGAGGTCGTGCTGATACAGGGCAATCGTCGCAGCCATGATGGCGGTGATCGCACCGAGCCACCCGGCAGTGATCAGGACCTCGGGTGTTTCCGTCAGAAGTGGAGACATACGAGCCAGCAGGAAAACCCCGGCTGTCACCATCGTCGCCGCGTGAATCAAAGCAGAAACCGGCGTCGGACCTTCCATCGCGTCTGGCAACCAGACGTGGAACGGGAACTGAGCCGACTTACCGATCGCACCGATCAGCAGCATGAAGCCGACCAGTGTCAGGAGAGCGGGTTGTTGTGCGGCGAGTTGCGGAACGGCCTGGAAAATGACATCGAAGTTGAGGAGTTCAACAACCGACAGTTCCGGACGAGTCAGACTCACGCCGTAGCCGAGGGTCAGAATGCCGATCAGGAATCCACAGTCCGCGATTCGGTTCACGACGAAAGCTTTGTACGCGGCTTTGGCTGCTGCAGGTCGCTGGTACCAGTATCCGATGAGCAGGTAGCTACAAAGACCGACCCCTTCCCAGAAGGCGTAAAGAATGAGAAGGTTGTTCGCCAGAACCAGCATCGACATCGCGAAGACGAAGCCGCTGAAGGCAGCGAAGAAACGCGGATAGCCGGGATCGCCGTGCATGTAACCCGCAGCGTAGATCGAAACCAGGAAAGAAACGCAGGTAACAACGCAGATCTGAACCAGCGAAATCGTATCCAGTCGCAGGTCGACGCGGACGTTGATGTGCCCGATGTCGATCCATTGGTATCCAGGCAGAATCAGCGCCGACGGTGCAACGGTCGCCGTGAACAGCAGCAGCAGGGAGACAACAGATGCGACTCCCAACCCCGCCCAGGCCACCAGATTTGCAGTCGACTTTCCCTTGCCCATCAAGCCCAGCGCAGTACACAGCAGGCAGGCGACGAGGGGAGCCAGAGGGATCAGCCAGGCGAGGTAGTTCATATCCAAAGCGTTCCTTGCGGCGCTTGCGACGGATGCGTCAGGTCAGGTGGGAATTGGTATGGTCAACATGTCGAACCGGACGAGCGTCGATCGACTTCGTCGTTTCGACCAGCATCGGAGCAGGACGGAGCATCGGATCGCGACCGGCGGGCGAGAGTTCCGGGAACTTCTCGGTCTCGGGATCGATGAGGATCTCGGTTGCCTCTGACGTCGGTGTGTACTCTCGCAGGGTCGTCCAGGATTTGACGTCCAAAGTGGTCTTGAGACGAAACAGACTGACGATCAACGCCAGCGCGAGAGCCGCTTCACAGGAGGCGACCGTCAGAATCAGGATGACAAAAAACTGGCCCTGGACGTTACCGGAATGCCAGGCGAAGGCTGCGAAATTGATCGAGGCTCCCGAAAGCATCAGTTCCAAAGACAGGAACATCAGAATCAGGTTACGTCGGGTCAAAAAGCCAATCAGACCCAGCACAAACAGCAGGGCTCCGAACGACAGGGCTTGTAAAGTTAACTCGTTCACGCGTCTTGCGACTCCAGGTCAAAGAGGGCGTTGGGAGGCAGGAGGAGTGAGTGATGACACAGGTGACGTCGATCGACTAACCCGCTTTTTCTGACCAAGCGAGATCGCTCCGACGGTCGCGATCAGCAGCAGCGTGCCTGCGATCTCGACGGCATACAGATAATCCGTGTACATCACGCGTCCCAGATCGACCACTCGTTGAGGGGCACGTTCAGGAATCGCAGCAATCGGCAAGGTCGAGATCGCCCCCTGGATCATCAGCAGCAACAGCATGCCCCCGAAGATTGCAAGAATCGGCGATGTCAGACGAACGTCCTGGATCTGCGGATGCGTACTCTGGGCAAACATCAGCACGAACAGGAAGATGATAATCGTGGCCCCGACATAGACGATGATCGTCGAAGCAGCAATAAACGGAGCCGCTTGCAGCAGGAAAATGCCTGCGGTCGAAAGGACTGCGACTGCAAATCCCAAAGCCGCATGGATCGGCTCACGGAAACTCAACAGTCCCACAGCTCCGAAGACAGACAGCATCCCGAACGCCAGCTGCATCGCCTTGGGAAGCGTTGGTGCAGAGTCCATGAAATGGAACGCGAATGAACCAAGCAGCAGGACGATTCCCAGCCCGACCAACGCCAGCTTGAATTTCGTCTGTGCCTGTCCCATGCCGATCTGCAGCAGATACAAGCTCACGCCGCCAAGGATCACCGGAATCAGAATTTCCGGTGTCGCCAGCAGGAGCATTGTCGTCGCATCGCTAAGGAGGGAAACGTTCATTCCGTCGACCGGTTTCTTTGAATTTCTATCGTCGTCAGGCAGGAGTATAGGGAAACGTCGTACGAGCTTTCAACGCAAGACTGTCAGGACTTTGCGTTAACTCGACAGTCTCTCGGAAGCCGGGCCGAGTTGGCCGCGGACTGTTCTCACGGGATCTTTCCCGGTTTGAACCGTTTCGTCGAACACACTCAGCAGTTTCTCTTTATCGAAAATCATCTCTTGCCGGGTCATGCCCGTCAGGTCATAGATGCTTGTCAGTTCGATCGCATCAACCGGGCAGGCTTCTTCGCACATGCCGCAGTAGATGCAGCGGAGTTCATCAATGACGAAGGTCTTCGGGAACTTGTCGCGATCAGCCCAGGCGGGATCGTTCTTGTCGGTTCCTGTCGCTTCAATCTCGATACAGTTAGCAGGGCAGGCGGTCTGGCACATGAAGCAGGCGACGCATTTGACGCGTCCCTGATCATCGCGATTCAAACGGTGAACGCCGCGGTAGTTCTTGGGAATCTCAGGCTCGACTTCCGGATACTGGCGAGTCTGGTTCTTATGGAACATGTGACGAACGGTCGTCGCGATCCCGGCTGCGATAGCAGGCAGATACAGGGCTTCGCTCAGGCCGATTTTCGGAGGCTCAGCGAACCGGACCGTCTTTTTCTTGTTCTCGGTCGTCATGAGTATTGAGTCTCCATCGCCATGCGAGAGGCTGCTTTGCGTTGAATGCGTTTTTGTGCCATGGTGACGTTGGCCATGCCGCTGAGCACGAGGATCGCGACCGACAGAATCGTCATCCACCAGCGTGAGGCGTCGAAGGTCAGAACAATCACCAGTCCCAGCAGGTTCAGAATGCCCAGTGGAATCAGACCCTTCCAGGCCAGTCCCATGAGTTGATCGTAACGGAAGCGAGGCAGTGTCCAGCGAAGCTGCATGATGAAGGCCACCACCAGCGAGACTTTGACCGCGAGGACCACCCAGCGAATCAGGAAGCCAGCGACCGTTGCATCAACGGGACCCGTCAAGCCGGGGAAATGCCAGCCGCCGAAGAAGAGCAGAACCGTCAGGAAGCTGACCGTCACAAGGTGGGTGTATTCCGCAAGAGCAAACAGCACGAACTTGATTCCGCTGTATTCCGTGTGGAAACCGCCGACGAGTTCCTGTTCGCACTCTGAAAGGTCGAAAGGAAGTCGGTTCGATTCCGCCAGTGCAGCAACGAAGAAGATCAGGGCCGCCAGTGGCTGCCACCAGAAGTTCCAGTTGACGATCCCGTCACCTTGAGCCGCGACGAGTTTCTCGATATTCAGGCTGCCGGTCATCGCAATAATCCCGAGCAGTGACAAGCCGATGGGGATTTCATAGCTGATAAACTGAGCACAGGCGCGGGTGGCACCGAAAAGGCTGTATTTGTTGTTCGAGGCCCAACCGCCGAGGATGATCCCGTAAGCAGATAGACTCGAAATCGCCAGCAGAAAGAGGATCCCGATATCAACACCCGGGGCAATGATCGCACGAAAACCAGGCCCTGGCTCTGCGTTGGCCGGACCGTAAGGGACGACAGCAATCGAAAGCATCGCACACATCAGGCCGATCGTCGGAGCGAACAGGTAGACAGACTTGTGAACGTGTGACGGGATGACCTGCTCTTTGAGAAAGATCTTGATCCCGTCTGCGATCGACTGAAACAAGCCGAGCGGTCCGACGCGGTTTGGCCCGACGCGATCCTGCACGTAAGCAGCGAGCTTGCGCTCGATGAATGTCATATACAGACCTGCCACCGGAACGAATCCGAGGACGATCACCATCGCTGCACCGAGAGGCCAGAGGAAATTCCAATCGATCGTCATGAGAACACTCGCTTTCCGAGTTCGCCCAGTTCCCCGGTTTCAAAGGCCGCAAATGCCGGGATGACGCCCGCCATTTCTGCACGGATGGTTGGTCCGTGGTACAGGCCCGAGCGTCCGCTCAATTCCATGTAGGTTCTCGCATCAGGACGTGTTCCATCGGAACAACGAATCGCGGGATGGAAGGTTTGAGCCAGACCTGCATGGTTGACGACGGTCCCTTCTTTTTCGACGAAGGAGACACCCGGAACCACCACATCGGCTGCCTGAGTCAGATTGTTTTCGAGAATGTCGACAACGATCAGCGTGCCCGCACGACGGAGTTTGCTGACGGTGTCATCATTCAGCCATTCGGCTGGAGAGTTGCCGACGACGAGGACGGTCTCGTAAGGATTCAGTTCCATCGAAGAGAGCCATTGCTCGTCGTTGACAATCGACTTCTGGAAGTGCTGGAGCACGGCTTCGACGCCGAGTCGGTTCGGTGCTTTTTCGGCACGAATCGTAAAGCGAGTTTTCTCGGCAGCAGGCGATTGACCCTTCGGGCCTTTGGGATAGGTATCGTCTTCACCAACGAGAGGGACAGGCCCCATCGCCAGCGTGATTTTCGGATTCGTCTTCTTGAGATAATCCGCCAGCAGGTAGGCTTCTTCGCAGGTCATGAACGGCGAGAAGACAGCGAGCGTCTTGGCCGGATGATCCTGAGCGGCTTGCTTTAGGACCGATTGCAGGTGACTAATCACGCCGGGCCAAGGATCAGTGAAAGTCAGGTCAGAGATTGTCGCCGTCGTGACTGGAGTGTTTTGAGCAGCCGACATCGAGTATTGCTCGACAGTATTTGTTGGGACTCCGATCGTCCTCAGTTGAGGAGAGACGACATGAGGATTTGCAGTCCGCCCGATGCGCGGAGCACGAATCCGGTTTTCGCTTTGTGCGAACTTCCAGCCGAACCGGCCGTCGTCGCACATGAAGCTGCCTTGAGCTTGCGGGTTCTCGCGTGGGCGGACCCGTTCGACTTTGCTTTCGCTTTGATCGACCTTGATGCTGCAACCGGTACTGCAGAGCTGGCAGACGCTGTCGGCGCTCTTCAGCCACCAGACACGTTTCTTGTACAGGAAGTCCTTGCTGCAGAGGGCACCGACCGGGCAGAGGTCGACGACGTTACCGGCGAGTTTGTTGTCACATGGCTGGCCCGGGAGGACTTCGATTTCTTCGACGCTACCACGGCTCGTGACGAACAACTCCGCTGTCCCGCTGTATTCGCGAGTAAAGCGGACGCAGCGGGTACACATGACGCAGCGATCGGTGAAGAGTGCAATCTGTTCGCCGATGTAGTATTTGTCTTGTCGTTGAACTTTCGGCTCGTCGAGACGGCTTTCGGCCTTGCCGAACTGATAGGTGTAGTCCTGCAGGTAACATTCACCGGCCTGATCGCAGATGGAGCAGTCAAGCGGGTGGTTGAGGAGCAGGTACTCGAGTGTCTGGGCCTGAGACGACTTGACCTTGGGCGAATCGGTGACGACGACGGTGTTTGGCGTCGCTGGAGTTTGGCAGGCGGGAACGAGACGAGGCTGCATGGCAACCGTGCCGTCTTCCTTCTTTGTCCCTGCTTCCACTAAGCACATACGGCAACTGGCAACAACGGAAAGATCCGGATGCCAGCAGTAATGCGGAATTTCAACTCCGGCACGACGAGCCGCCTGAACGATATTTTCCTTCGGCTGCACTTCGATTTCAACGGAGTTGATAAACAGACTCGGCACGACGACGTCCTTCTGGTGATTCTGAGGTGAGTAAAGATCGCGGCTGCAACTCGATCAGTGGGCGGCGAGAGCTTCTCTCATCTCGGTCTTTTGACCTTTGGAAATATATTCCTCGAATTCGGGACGGAATTTCTTGAGGGCATTCTTGATCGGCCACGCAGCACCGTCTGCCAGTCCGCAGATCGTGGTACCGGGCATGATGCCGATCGTATTGGAAATATCTTCGAGTGTCTTGAGGTCCGACATTTTGCCGTGACCATCGCGGATACGTCGGAGAATCTTGGACGACCAGGCGGTTCCCTCGCGACATGGGGTACATTGACCACATGACTCGTGAGCGAAGAAGCGACAGTTGTTATAAAGGACATCGACCATGCTCGTCTGATCGTCAATGACGATGACGGCTGCGGTTCCGAGTCCCAGGCAACCGGCTTTTCCTGGGCCTGCGAAGTCGAGTGGTGTATCAAGTTCCTCTGCCGAGAGGAAGCCCATGCTGATCCCGCCAGGAACGACCGCTTTGACTTTGCGACCTTTCCAGACACCGCCCGCATGGTTTTCGATCAGCTCGCGGGCAGTAATGCCCAGAGGAAGTTCGAACAGACCGGGGTTATTGACGTGACCACTGACGCAGTACAGCTTCGGGCCATAGCTTCCAGGGTCGCGTGGATTATTGGGATCCTTCGGAACGCCCATCGACATGAACCACTCCGGACCCTTGTCGAGGATGTGTGTCACGCAGGCGAGTGTTTCGATGTTGTTGACGACGGTCGGTCGACGGAACGCCCCTTCGATCGCAGGGAACGGAGGCTTGATCCGTGGCCAGGCCCGCTTGCCTTCGAGGCTTTCGATCAGACCGGTCTCTTCGCCACAGATGTAGGCACAGGCACCGCGGACAAGGTAAACATCGAGACTGAAGTTCGAGCCAAGGATGTTCTTGCCCAACAGGTTGTTGGCGTACATTTCGTCGACGGCTTTTTCGAGTGTGCGATAACACTGGCCGTATTCGTATCGCAGATACAGGTACGCAACCGAAGCGCCGGTCGCATACGAGGCGATCGCGATCCCTTCGAGAAGCTGATGGGGATCTTCTTCGATCAGGATCCGGTTGTTGAAAGTGCCGGGTTCGCTCTCATCTCCGTTGACGCACAGATAGATCGGGCCTTCGTAGTTCTTAGGAAGGAATCCCCACTTCGAACCGGTATGGAAGCCCGCACCGCCGCGACCACGCAGGCCGGAATCGGAGACGACCTTGATGACCTCAGCGGGAGTCATCTTCAAGGCCTTTTGCAGACCGTTATAGCCACCATCCTGCTGGTAGTAGGCCAGGGTCTGGCTGCCGGCAACGCCGCGTCGTCTGAGAAGAACTGGTTCAAATGCCTCGTTCATTAGGACTTGCTTCCTCCTTGAGGTTTGGCCAACGCAAGGACTTCTTCGACGCCGACTTTGAGTTGCAATTCGTCATTGATCAGAATGCAGGGGGCACCATCGCAGGCACCTAGGCACTCCGCGAGTTCGAGAGTCATTTCGCCATCGGGAGTCGTCTGGCCCGGTCGCAGGTGAAGGCGGTCGCAGACCTCTGCGAGAAGTTCATCACCACCACGCAGCATGCAGGCCAGCGAGCGACAAACCCAGACGCGTTTTTTACCGAGTGGATGCTGTTCATCACGGAAGAAGCCGTAGAACGTCATCGTGTCGACGATCTGAGTCGGATTCAGTTCGAGCAGGTCAGCGATTTCATTGATGGCTTCGCGAGAGACGCAGTTGTAGGCTTCCTGCACCATGTGCAACGCAGGCAGCGTGATCGCCTGCTTATTCGGGTATCGCCCGTAATAGCTGATGATCTTCTCACGAATTTCAGGGGAGAGCGCACTCATCGATCCAACTCCGCGGCAATAATATTGAGACTTCCCAGCACCGCCACCACGTCGCTGAGCGTACAGCCGCGAATCATGAGCGGGAACAGCGCGAAGTGAATCAGGGACGGCGGTCGGGTCCGGGCACGATAGGCCCGATATGACCCGTCGGAGACAATGTAGAATCCCAGTTCTCCGTTAGGAGACTCAGTCGCAGCGTACAGCCCGCCTTTGTCGACTTTGGGCTGACGGTTCGGCATGATCGTTTCGAAGTGGTGAATCAGTCCTTCGATACTGCGATAGACCTGAGACTTGTCTGGCAGGACTTCCTTGCCGCTTCCCGGTGGATAGATCGGACCTGCAGGAAGTTTGTCCAAGGCCTGACGGATGATCTTGATCGATTCCTTCATCTCGAGCATGCGAACCTGATAGCGGGAGAAGCAGTCCCCTGCCGTGGCGCAGATCACATCGAAATCGAGATCGTTGTAGGCAAGATAAGGCTCATCGCGACGCAGGTCACGCGTGACGCCGCTGGCGCGGGCAATCGGGCCAGTGGCTCCCCCGCTGATGGCTTGTTCTTTGGTCAGGATGCCGACACCCTGCGTTCGTTCAATAAAGATGCGGTTCTTCGTGACGAGGCGATCGACATCGACATACGTCTTTTCAAACGTGTCGATGAAGTTGCGGATCATCTTCAGACAGTCCGCCTCGACATCAAACAGCAAGCCCCCAACGCGGGTGAAGCTGGTGTGGAAACGCTGTCCGGACGCCTTCTCGCAGATCTCGTAAATTCGCTCACGTTCATTGAACATGTACATGAACGCCGTCGCACCGCCGAGGTCGAGAATACAGGCTCCGACGCACAGCAGGTGATCGTGGAGACGCATCAACTCGGCGAAGATCGTTCGCAGGTACTTCGTGCGAGGCGTCAGTTCGATGTCGAGGAGTTTCTCCACCGCATGGTGCCACGCGATCTCGTTGGCAAGCGGAGAAATGTAATTCATCCGGTCGACAATGGTGACATACTGGTTGAAGTCGAGAACTTCGCCCAGCTTCTCGAAGCCGCTGTGCAGGTAGCCGATGTCGGGAATCCCCTGCACGATCTCTTCACCGTCCAGCGTCAAAGACAGACGCAGCGTGGTGTGAGTCGCAGGGTGCTGAGGACCGAAGTTAAGGGTCCAGATCCCTTCACGGCGGCCCATGGAATCGGCATCGGGTTCACTGAGTTGTAGTGGCATGATCAGCTCTCCGCCCGGGTCAGAACTGGGAAGTTGTGACGCTCGCCACGTCCCTGGACGGGATAGTCTTTACGCAATGGAAACGAGGTGAATTCCTCGGGCAGCAGCAGGCGTTTGAAGTTGGGATGGCCTTCAAAGATGATTCCGTACATGTCGTAAGTTTCGCGTTCCATCCAGTCGGCTGAGGTCCAGAGTGGATACATGGATGGCAATGTCAGCGATGGCTCGTTCAAGAACACAGAGACCGTCAGACGAGTTCCGATTTCCACATCGAGCAGTTGATAAACCACTTCAAAGCGGTCTTTCGCACCCGCATATTCCAGGAAATCAACCGCAGTGACGTCAACCAACATCGAAAACCCGAAGGCCGTTTTCAGCTGGCCCATGACGTTATACAGATCGCCAGCAGAAACGATCAGTTTCTTCTGGCCATGAAAGACTTGCCACGTATGTGAATACGCTTGCAACCCGGCATCGATTTCAGCGAACGGGGAGTCCACGGGAGTTGTCGTCTCAGGTGTCATTCAGTCGCTTTTACTGTGTTTTACGGCGTTTTTGCTGTGATCAATGGCAGTGGAATTGAGTCGACCGGAATTAGTGCTTGGGGTCATAGACCGGCAGTTGAAGCTTCAACGGAACGCGTTCACGCATCCGGATGACCTCTTGCGTATCGAATCGACCCGGCCCTTCGGCTCGCATTCTACTGGCGAATTCACGCCCGCCAACCGTTCCTGTCTGCTGAATTTTTTCCTGCAGATCGATGATGGCTTTGATCAACTGTTCGGGGCGAGGTGGGCAACCTGGGATGTAAATATCGACGGGAAGAAACCGATCAACGCCCTGAACAACAGCGTAGGTATCAAATACTCCGCCGCTGCAGGCACAGGCTCCCATCGAGATACACCACTTCGGTTCGGGCATTTGCTGCCAGATCCGCTGCAGAACGGGCAGCATCTTCATCACGACACGGCCAGCCACGATCATCAGATCGCATTGACGTGGGGTGAATCGCATGACTTCCGAGCCAAAGCGAGACAGATCGTGCCGGCTGGCTGCTGTTGCCATCAATTCAATACCACAGCAGGCCGTGGCAAATGGCATTGGCCACAGACTGTTCTTACGGGCCCAACTGGCAGCCGCATCAAGCTGCGTCCAGATGACCCCTTCCTGGATTTGATCGTGAGTACGATCTATTTCGGCCGCCATTCAAACACGCCCTTTTTCCATGCGTAGACATACGCAAGACCCAGTGTCGAGATGAAGACCATCATCACGACAAACACCGGGCCACGATGATCAACCGGAACTCCGCCTTCCCCCTTCAGCGAGACCGCCCAAGGGTAAAGGAACAGAAGCTCAACATCGAAGACCAGAAACAGAATCGCCATCAAGTAAAACTTGACGTCCAAAGGCTGACGAGCATCCTCGTGCACATCCATGCCCGATTCATAGGGCATGTCTTTGACGGGAGTTGATTTGCGGGGAGCAACAAGGTGCGGCATGATTAGGCTGACAGCCGCGAATCCAATGACCGCTACTAAGTAGATCAGGATGGGAAAGTATTCTGCCATCTTCCGTTCTTCATCACAAGAAGCTTCGTTTCGGCAATTCAGTAACCACTTAACGAAATCGATCTTATTCGATTTGGCTTGATCTCACAATTGCACCGCTGGCAACTATTTGCATAAACCGAACACCCAATGCGTTCGTGCAGGGGCGTATGCTATTTTTATCGACAGAAAACAATTTCAAGGTCTCCCCGATCATTTCACAATCTGCTCGCAAGAACGCTCTTCAGGATCAACGTCCTTGAATGGGTGACTGTTCCTGAGATAAAAAAGAGACACTCCCATGACTCGCGAATGATCGCAACCTGCCTGATTGCATGCACTTATATTTTACACAAAACATGTTGTACAATTTCTGCAACAACGCCCTAGAAATTCCGCATGATGAGTTCCAAGAACTGACTGCAAACATGCGGGTATTTTCAGCGGCTTGCATTTCTGCTGATTTGGACTCAGTGTCAATTCTAAGAAAGTTCGAACAGGGTATTTGCCGAAGAGCTTGGTGCAGATTCACAGCGGACGAATTCCAGATCCTTTGGGTGGACATGTTAAAATAGAGGTCTCAAATCTCATATGGAAGAACATAAACGACGACGTCGACTGCTGATCGAGGGGCGTTATCGTTTCTCAGTGGCACATCTGCTGGCTGCAATCGTTCTGATGTTTGTCAGCTTGCCGTTCGTTTCGTTTGTCTCGTTCGGGGGTGTTCTCGAAGAGATTCTGCTGAGCCTTGTCTTGATTGCGGGGATCAATGCCGTCGGCGCCAAGCGTCGAACGCAAGTAATGGCGATGGTGATCGCGTTCCCGACACTACTTTGTCAGTGGTTGACGCATTTTTTTCCAGAGACAATCCCCGGCGTGCTGACGCTGATCGGGAGTGCCTTTTTTGTCGGGTTCGTGATCGGGCAGCTGTTTCTCTTCGTGATGAGGACGACGACCGTCAACTCGGAAGTGCTCTACGCAGCAATTTGCGTCTATCTGTTGTTTGGGATGGTGTTCGCGATCCTGTACGAACTACTGGTGAACGTGAACCCGGCTGCCGTCGTCTTCAGTCCGCCTTATCCCGGGCCGATGCCGATGGAAGGCTTCACCTCTTTATACTTCAGCCTGCAGATGCTCACGACGTTTGACTTTGGCGACATCATGCCAGCCACGAATGTCGCGAGGATGATGGCGATCGTCGAATCAACGGTCGGGACGTTTTATCTGGCGATCCTGGTCGCAAGACTGGTCGGTCTTTACTCAGCCGAGAATCCGCGACGTTAGGCCGTACGGGCATTCCTGCACGCCTCTATCTTCAAATTTGCAAGGCTCTCCCGAACTCAAGGAAGAGTTCACACATAGCTCGACGACATGAACCGACAGACGCTTCGCAGGAAACGATTAAAGACCTTCTGTCTGGCAAAAACGGTAAACCGGGACGGTCTGCAGCCGAAAGCCGACGCATGATCAAAGCGGTCCTGTTTGTCCTCAAAACCGGTATCTCTTGGGAGGATTTGCCGGCACGCTTCGGTTAGTCCAACACCGTCTGGATGCGGTTCGATCGCTGGTGTGCCTCGACAGCGTAGCAGTGCCTGACGAGTGTTCCCGGTGATCCGGATCTGGAAAAACTAAAACTGGATTCAACGGTCATCCAGGCTCACCCATCACAGCCACGGGCCGACGTTCACCGGATAAACAAGAAGCCGCTGATACGCGACCAGTCCTTGGACGCGGTCGTGGGGAACTGACGACAAAGGTCCATGCGGCTGTGAATGCAGAGGGTCGCGTAGTAAGGCGTTTCGTCGTGGCTGCCCAAAGCGGTGACGATCAGCAGGGCGAACGATTATTGGATGACCTCCTTGCCAAAGCACTTCAGCACGTCGTGGCGGATACGGCTTATGACCGCGATGCAATTCGCAAACGTATCCAGAAAATGGGAGCCAAGGCATGCATCAAACTTTTCCCCAAACGCAAGATCAAGCAACGCGATGACAAGCAGTGGTATCGAAACTGCAAGGTGATCGAACGAGGTATCGGCCAGTTCGAAATCAACCGACGCCTCGCCACACACGAGGAGGGTAATCCCGGGCAGTTGCCAATCCAGTCTGCCCGGCTTACTCTCGATTCTCAATTCCATCGCCCAGCCAGTCACTCTCCCACACCAGCTGAAATGAATGTCGATTCAATCGTCAATTTACTCACACGACCACCTCTTTCCTCACCAGTTCGTCACCAAAACTTAGTACTCCCTCGGGTGAGTAATGTGATCACCACCTTCCCACGATTCCCGTCGTAATCGACTGATTAAGTCAGGAGCTCCAAGACCCGCACCTGCTCGCGTGGCGTCAGCGTGTCCCTGAGCGGGTCAAACTTGGCAATCGCGTATTCGCATATCGAGAGTCGATTTGTTTCGTGAATCTGTTCAAGCACCTCGCCCGCCCGACGTAACGCCAGTCGCACTCGTTCCAAAAGATCGGCCAATGGGGCGACCGCCAGAGAGTTCTCGTCACGTGGGCCAATGTGTGCGACGACGTCGGCGATCTCGCAGCCCCTATGGGCGAGTTCCCAATACAAGATGGCTTGTTCCAACTAGTACCAATCCTAACCTGAAACAGTGAGTTGCAGCCAGGGGGCGGCGCAGACGGATTTCATGAGGTCCGGATTCAGGGCGCTCTGTTGCCAGGCCTCCAGTGAGGCTTCTTCCAGTACCCAATAGTCCACATAAGCCCCGTTGCTCCAGTGATGCGAATTCAGGCAATGTCACAGGTTCTCGATCGAGTTGGGCTCCAGGCTGTAGGACACGAGCAGCACACACTTTAACCTGTTCCAGTCAGGACTTTCATCAGGAACTAGTCGGCCTAGCCGCATTTTTGCCGCTTGCCAACAAGGCTGTCTTTGCTGGGGTGCTGCCTGAGCAGGCTCCGTGTGAAGCGGTTCAGCCAGGAGAGATTCTCGCGCAGTCCCTAGGCTCGGGTTCGCGATTCATCCTCATGGTAAACCATGTCCAGCCCCCAATGGCAGCTGCTCTCGATCCGCCAATGCCCCCTAACTGCTCGCGTGAACTTATTCACATCCACCTTCAAACTGCTCAACGGTATCAAGTTGCTGCCTGCTCGAAAGGCAGCTGCCGGACGTCATGCGTCATCTTGCCGTCTCGAATGGTGGTCAGCATCGTGATGCCAATGGATGTCAGACCTTTCCAATGATCTGCTACTGGCAATGATGGCGGTAATGACAACTGCACGTACACCCGTCATTCCTGTCATCAGTGATCGTGTTCGTTCGTCTCGTGTCACTCGACATCAACCCGCTTGAAATCTACCTCCAGCAGTTGGTCAACGTGAGAGATCACCGCCTGATGCAAATTCTCATGGTTGCCTTTGAGGGCGAGCACGTAGTCGCCGTACGCCTCGATGATCTGCTCGGCGAGTGCTTATGTACCCCATCGCATCGATCGTGACAATGGCTTCATTGCAGTCAATCAGCTTGATCGCCTCTGGAATCGCAGCGATCTCATTGGACTCCTCTTCGCACGCGACCTGGACCAGCGTCAGTCCATAGTCTCCAGACCACACGCTGACGGCGTGCAACGGCCTCACCCCACGAGCGCGCTCGTGAGACCGCCGGTCCGCCTTACCATCAATGCTGATGATGTGCCGACCGAAGTCCTGATCTTCCTGGGCAGCTTCCCGCAGACCCGCGATCCACCCGTGAAAACAGGCCTGAAACGCATCCGGGTCCAGACGAAGCAGTACGCGGCGGTAAACGTCTTTTCGGGGACCTCCGAGGGAATGCTCGTCTGCGGATGCGTTTCGCGTGTCTCGACGATTTTTTCCAGACGACGCGACAGCGACTGATCACGCAACCGACTCCCCCGGGCGACCTCCTCACGCAAAGCAGCCCCCACACCGCAGGCCGTCCAATCATCACCCCCCGAAAGCATTCATCACGGCCTCCCCAGACGGCAATCAGGAACATGCGTGGTACGATGAGCTGACACGTCGGCCCACGGTCAACTCACATCTCATGTTTCGCGGCCCACGCCGTTGCACCCATGCGACGGAACGCACGACCGACGGCTCATACCGCACCAAATGGGCTTTTAATGGTCTATCACGATCGCAAACGCATTTGGTGCGTTTCGAAGACTCACCAGCACCCTACTCTTCCCTCAAGTCAGGCCGTTGATGGTGCTCGTCGAATCGCTGAAGCGATCGGCTTCCACACCCATTTTCTGCATGAGAGTCAAAAAGACGTTATTCATCGGGGGGTGAGTCTTCTCATCGAACGCAATGTGCTGGCCGTGTTTAAGGCCCAGGCGATGGCCGCCAGCGACGATCAACGGCAGGTTTTTCGGAGAGTGGTCTCCCCCTTCGCCGGAGTTCATGCCAGAGCCGAAGACGATGATGGTGTGATCAAGCATATTGCCGTCACCATCCGAGGTCGCTTTCAGGAACTTCATAAAGCGGGCCAGACGTTCCAGATGGAAGCGGTCGATACGGGCCAAGGACGAAAGCATGCCGGCATCACCGCCGTGGTGGGAGAGTTCGTGATGATTTTCCCCGCCACCGCCGTAACCGCCCGCTTCCCGTGACCATTCGTAAGTGATGACGCGCGTGGTATCGTTAAGAAACGACAGATAAGAGAGTTCCATCATGACATCGATCCACATCGGTCGATCATGCGCATCCCCGGGCTGCGAATTGAGCTGGAGATTGGTTCGCGCAACTTCGGGTTTGGGAATATCAATCCAGGATTCCAGACGCTCCACACGCTGTTCGGTGCTGCGAACGGAGGTGAAATACTCATCGAGTTTCTGCTGGTCAGACTTGCTCACTTTGGCTTGGAGACGCTTTGCGTCTTCCATGACGTTATCGAGGATGGACTTCTTCTGTGCGTAACGCTGCAGTGTCGCGGTTCGGTCCGCCGTTGTTTCCGGAACGAAGAGACGCTCGAAAAGACGTTGAGGAGAGTTTTCGGCTGGGAGCGGTGTGCCGCTTTGATCAAAGGAAAGTGTGTGGCTATGCCCTGCGGAACCGGTACCCGATGAGTCAGAGAGTTGCAGGGACGAGAAACGGGTCTGAGTGCCGAGGAGCTCGGCGATGATCTGATCGAACGAGACGGTGTTGGCATAATCGCTGCCAGGCTTGGACGTCAGATCCGCTCCCGTCAGCCAGGTATCCGCTCCGGAGTGCCCACCCTGAGAATGAGGGTGCCCGATGCCTGTGATGACCGTGAAGTCTTGCTTGACGTCTTTCAACGTTTCAAGCGTCGGCGAAAGGGTGTAATTGAAGCCTGTGTCTTTGGGCATCCACTGCATGATATTGACGCCATTGGGGACGTAGCAGCAGATGATGCGGGGATGTTTGCCAAGCGATCTGGCTTGAGGCGCGAACTGCGAAGGGGCAGCCATAAGGCGTGGCAGCATGGCGTCGAGAAGTGGCAGGCTCATCGCGACCCCAAGGCCGCGAAGCAGGTGTCGACGAGAAAGTGGCTGAAAGAAAGATGGTTTCATAGTGAACTCGTAAGAGATGTTGTTCGTGTTATCTGGTCTGGAACTGTTCACTGAGGACGATGAGTTCGATGAGATGAGGAAGGGTATCGTGCCCCGGTTCCCGGAGGTCTTTGACGATGGCCTTAATGGTCAGTTCGTCAGAGAGCGCGAGTTCTCGACCGAGCGCGAAGGTCATCAACTTGCGAGTCAGACAGGAGAGAAACAGGTCTTCGCGGGCGACGAGTGCTTCTTGCAGCCCCTGAACACCATTAATAGGAGTGCCATCAAGAAGGGTAGCCGAGGCATCAATGCGGGGATCGTCCCGCTCGATACGACCTTTGTAACCAAAGCCTTCCTGATCGCGCCATTCGCCGGAGGCATTGAAGTTTTCGAGAGCGAGTCCCAGCGGATCGATCTTGTTGTGACAACGCGCACACTGAGGCAGGCTGCGGTGGATCTCCAATCGCTGACGGACAGTCGCCTTATCGATGCCGGGAACCTTTGGGGCAATCTCACCAGCATTCGCGACCGGAAGACCGGGATCAATGCCGAGCACATTCTTCATCACCCAGGTACCGCGTTTGACCGGAGAGGTCCGTGTCCCGTTGGAAGTGATCGTCAGCATGGAGGCTTGAGTCACGACACCGCCACGATTGATCCCCCTCGGGACCTTGACGGCTCGGAAGTGATCGCCTCGCACATTCGGGATGCCATAGAAGCGAGCCAGGCGTTCGTTAATGACGACGAAGTCAGACTTCACAAAGTTCATCACCGAGAGTTTCTGTCCGAGGATGTGGGAAAAGAACTCTTCGGATTCCTTGATGATCGAGAGTTCAAGGTGTCGGTCATACTGCGGGAAGAGGTCTTCTGCCGGCGGATTGGCTCCGACTTCTCGTAGCCCCAGCCATTGACCTGCGAACGACGTGACAAAGTCCCGTGCCCTCGCATCTTTCAACAGACGGCTGATCTGCTGTTTGAGAATGTCGGGTCGACTGATCTCTCCAGTGTCAGCGAGTCGACTCAATTCGTCATCGGGCATGCTGCACCAGAGAAAGTAAGACAGCCGACTGGCAAGCTGGTGCGGCGAGAGAGTCTGCCCTGCAGTCCCCTGCTCCACGGGCTCGGTCAGGTACAGAAAGTGAGGGGAGACAAGAATCGCTGTCAAAGGCAACTTGAGTGCATCCGCTGGCGTCGGGGACTCTTGACGGGCAGCACGATAGAGGGTGAGCTTCTCGTCGATCTCCTCCTTGGTCACAGGGCGACGATAAGCCTTTCTCATCAACGACGCGATAATGGCCTCCGCCTGCTGTGACTCCTCGCGACCAGCCAGTCGACCGGCTGAAGTGAGGCGGGTCTTCGGTTCGGGCGGCCATTGCTCGTAGACCGGTCCTTCCAGTTCCATCCAGTCAATGCAGAGTTCCGGACGGGCGAACTGCTCGCCGGTCTGCATCCAGAAGTTTTCGAGAATGTGAGGGATGCTGTAATCGTATTCGATAGTCAGCCCTGCAGACTCGGTAGTGAAGTCCAACGGGATCTCAAAAACTTTGGGAGCATCAACCGTTGCATCGACATCGAACTCAGCGACGACTCGGGGCTGACCACCAAGGTCCTGAACCAGTTTGATGCGAGCAGGACCGTAGTCATACATGCGGTCATTGCGAAAGTGATCGAGGTCACGCTCGAACATCTGGCGATGATGCTCCGCTTCTCGTGGGTTCTCTTTTGAAGATTTCTCGATGCGCTGTTCGAGATAAGTTCGAGCACCAGCGACAACATCCTCCCGCGTAGGCAGTCTCGATGCAGCACGGATGCGGACGATATACTTACCTTTGTACGGAAGACGAAAATCGCGAACGTTGAATTTTTTGTCCCAGCTGTTGTGATGAATGATGATCTGGTCATCTTTGACCGGATTGTTCCCCGCATTGACGATCAGACGCTGGCCATCATAAGTGACACGGTTGCTGTCGCTATTCCCGGACTCGGGCTGGAAACGCCATTTCAGAGACGGAGGCTGCTCGCCCGTCACGAAGACTTCGTTGAGGATCTTCTGAGCGGCTTCGAAATAAAGCTCAACATGCAGCGGCGATAACGACATCGCTTTCCCAACATTATCGAACCCACCTGCAGAGGGGTCTTCGGGAAAGGCAGCCGTATCGAAGTCGACGCCGAGCAGATCGCGGATCGTATTGCGGTATTCGACACGATTCAAACGACGCATGACAACGACCGTCTCACGTTTAATAAGTTCGCCGCGGGCCATTTCCGACGTCACCCAGTCAACAATCTTCGCGACTTCGTCGCTAGTTGGCTGCTTTTCATCCTCGGGGGGCATCTCGTGGCTGTTGAGGACGTTGACGACTTCCTGCCATTTCAATCTTCCGGCAGGCTCAAGAACATCAGACGTCAAATCGCGATCCACCCGCAGATCGCTTTCCGCCAGTTTACTCCCGTGACACCGCTGGCAGTGAGTTTGCAGGAAAGGGAGAACCTTCGAGCGAAAGCCCGCGTCATCGGGCTTCCACTCCGCCACAGATGACTCCTGAGCAGCACAGAACGTCGTCGCAACCAAGCTAAGAAGGGCGGCAAGAAGGGTGCCAGGGCGCATGAAGTCTCTCGTGACATGCAGAATGGTGAGCAATGCAACTGTCTTCATAACAACATCAAACTGACAAAACGTGATGCAGGAAATCAACTTTTCATCAACCGCTGCTGATGAATGCACTCTACAACCAGTTTGTGATTCCAACCAGAGACAGTTTCCAAAATGGTGCATCAGAGAACGGGGTGAACACCATTTGACCGAACAGAAATGTCATTGAACTCCAGAATTCTCGTGAATTGCGGCCCGGAAATTTGATTCGATAGCGAAATGTATTTGACGAGTTGCCTGACTGGCGGGTACAAAAGGTAACTGAAATCTCGTTGTGCTCTGCCTCTACCGCGTTCGGCAGGCTGGCGCTGGCCGTCACTTGTTTTGACGAAATTGAGAAGTCGATCGTTTTTTGCGGAGTATTCCGGCGCATCATGCGTCTAATAACCTGCAGAAACTGCGCACTGCTCGTGACGTCTTAGCCATCGAATGGAGTTGGGTTCATGTCTACTGATTCTCCTCTCGCCCAGCCACTCAACCTGCCTGATGCGACGCGAACGCGTCTGGAGTCGTTCCGACAAAAAGTCAGAACGATCAAACTGCTCGAAGGACTGCTCGCCGGCCTGTTCGGTCTGGCGTTGTCCTTCCTGGCAGTTTTCGTCCTCGATCGATTCTTCAATACCGATGGCTGGTCGCGCGGATTGATTCTGCTCGGCGGCTCACTCGGGATGGCGATCTTCTTCCCGATGACCTGCCATCGCTGGTTGTGGGGAACGCGACGCATGGAACAAGTCGCACAGCTCGTCAAACACAAATACCCCAGCCTGGGCGATCAGCTGCTCGGCGTGATCGAACTCGCTCGCCAGGAGAACACCTCCGACTCAGCCCGACAAAGCCGGTCACTGACCAAAGCCGCCATCGCACAGGTCGACAGCGTGATGGAAAAACGCGATCTGTCCGATGCCGTTCCTCGTCCTCGTCACCGACACTGGGGCATGGCTGCTGCGATTCCGGTCGCGATCACTCTTCTGGTCATCGCAGTTCTCCCAGCCGCTGGTCAGAACGCGCTCGCTCGCTGGCTCATGCCTTGGCGCGAAACACCGCGCTACACATTCGCACAAGTCGAGACGATGCCCAGAACAATCGTCGTCGCCCACGGCGAAGAGTTTGATCTCAACGCAAATCTGAAAGCAGATTCTCCCTGGAAGCCCGAGCAGGGCAAGTTGTATGTCGAGTCCTCACGCAACCCGCTCAAGAGCGCACGCGATGACAGCAAGTATGCGTTCACAGTTCCACCTCGCACAGAAGACTCAGAACTCTTCATGACCATCGGCGATGCGCGCGAGAAAATCGCCGTCAAGCCAGCCATGCGTCCGGAACTGGCGTCGTTGAAGGCGACCATCGTTCTGCCGGAGTATCTGCAGTATTCCCGTCCGCTGGAAGTCGATGTCCGCGGCGGAGCGCTGTCCGTTCTGAAGGGGGCTCAGGCTACGATCACCGCTCAGATTAATCGTGAGATTACCGTTGCTAGTGTCAGTAATAACCTTTTCGAGTTCCGTAAAAATGAGATCCTGATTCCCTCGATGCCAGTCCGCGAATCGCAGGACATCAAAGTGGAATGGACCGACAACCTTGGTCTGACGTCGAAAGAACCTTTCTCGCTGAAAATCAATGCCATCGATGATGCAGAGCCCTCGATTACCTGCCAGCAGACCGAAGCAGCTCAGGTCGTCCTGACGACGGATGTGATCAAGTTTGAGATCGCCGCCCGCGATGACTTCGGACTCAAGAAGACAGGTCTGGAATGGCAGGGAATCAAAGATGCCCTGTCGAATCCCAACCCCAAGACCGGCGAGAAGCTGGTGATGCAAGGCGGTCCTGAGGTTCAGTCGATCGCGACCCCGGCGACCTTCTGCGCGGAAAGCGATAAAGTCGCACCTCAGAAGTTGATGCTGCGAGCCTTTGTCGAAGATTACGAACCCAATCGCGGTCGTATCTATTCACCCGCCTATTCGCTGCATGTCCTGACACCATCCGAACACGTTGTGTGGATGACCAGCCAACTGCGTCGCTGGGCCAGTCAGGCCGATGACGTCTATGAAGAAGAAGTACGTCTCCACGACGCCAACCGCGCCCTGCGTGCTCTTCCCCCGGAAAAACTCAACCTGCCAAGTACTCAGCGTCAAGTCGAACAGCAGGCCGCAGCCGAACGAGCCAACGCCGCTCGACTGGCTGCTGTGACGTCTCAAGGCGATAAGCTGATTAAACAGGCGCTGCGTAACCCTGAAATGCTCGTCGATCACCTCGAGCTGTGGGCACAGGCACTCAAGCAACTTCGCAACATCTCTGAGCAAGACATGCCGGATGTCGCCGATCTGCTCAACGATGCTGCTCGCTCGACTCCACGACCTGCCATGGCCAATGCGTCCAATCAGAACAAAAAGACCGCACCATCGGCTGGGATGAACCGTGGCAAGCCTAACGGAGCCGCTCCAACTCCGCCCAGCGACCCCAAGCCTCCCGTTCAAGCCGCTCCCGGGCTTTCGGACGTCGAATCTGGTTTCAATGAGGCAGGCGAGCCAAAAGCAGACAACAAAAAGAAGAAGCCAAGCACCGGCAAGTTAACGCTTCCAAGCACCGTTCTCCAAGGCGGCCCTCAACCTCCCGATGAGAAGGATGAAGAGAAACCACCTGAAGAAGAAAGCCAGCTCGACGATGCCGTCGTCAAGCAGGAAGACCTGCTGGCCGAGTTTGCAAAAGTTCGCGAAGATCTGCAGTCGATCCTCGGCGATCTCGAAAACAGCACCTTCGTCAAACGCTTGAAAGCCGCCTCAAGAAAACAACTCGAGCTGGCCAAAGAACTGAATCGTACCCTCTATTCCGGTTTCGGAGTCAAATCCGACAACCTGGAGCAGCGTCAGGTTGAGCAACTGGATCTTGTCTCGAAAGGCGAGATCGCCCAAAGCCGAACCATCGGCTTCATCCAGTCGGATCTCGAAGCTTACTTCGGCCGTAAGAAAGAGAACAAGCTCTCCAAGATTCTCGAAGAGATGAAGGAAGTCAATCCGGTCGAGAAACTCAACGAACTGAGCAAAGTCATTGATGCCAACTACGCGGGCGAAGCAATCGCTGAATCCGAGTTCTGGGCCGATACGTTCGATCGATGGGCAGAGGAAATGGTCTCTCCGTCGAAATGCAGCTCCTGCAAAGGTGGCAGCTCACAAAGCCTGCCCCCATGGATCGTTCTGGAAGTCATGCGAATTCTCGATGGTGAAATCGATCTCCGCGAAGAAACACGGACACTCGAAACTGCCAAAGCGGGCATTGAGACCAAGGAATACATCGCAAAAGCCGCTGAGCAGGCCAAGACCCAGTTGAAGCTCTTCACGCGGACAAACCTGGTTGTCAAAGACATCATGGCTCTCCCCAATGGCGAGAAGAACTTCGGCAAGGAAATCCAGCTCATCTCAGCCGCAGCTGAAGCAATGAGCGATGCCGAAGAAGTCCTTTCGCGTTCCAACACAGGACCTGAAGCGATTGCCGCCGAAACTGAAGCCATCGAGATCCTTCTGGCTGCCAAACGTGCCAATCCCAAGAGTGGTGGCGGCGGTGGCGGTAGCACAGCAGGCGGCGGCGGACAAGGCGACACCGATCAGGCTGCCCTTGCAATGCACGGCCCTGGTGCTGATGTGAACGCAAAAGTCGAAGCACGCGATGTCGAGCAAATCAGCCCGGACGCTTCTGCTGAACTGCCAGCAGAGTATCGCGATGGTCTGGATGCGTTCTTCAATGCACTGGATGCTCGCAATTGAGTTCTGACTTCGGGCCTATATTCGTGAGACGCAGTATGAAGACGACTCTCATCATCTCGACGCTTCTGGTCACCGTCTTGATTCATCAGACTTCCCCGGTACGCAGTGCGCAGCCTCCCGAGGTGCGCTACGGGACTGCGGTCCCTCCTGATGTCGAGATGATGTATCAGAAAGCGCTCACCTGGCTGTCCACGAATCAGGGCAAAGACGGAGACTGGCCCTCAAACATCAACCCCCAGCAGGGAGCAGCGATCTGCGGGATGTGCATGATGGCCTTTCTTGCCTCGGGCGAAGATCCGAACTTCGGCAAGTATGCTGAGAATCTGCGTCTGGCCACCCGCTGCATGATTGTCAAACAGGACAGCAAGACCGGGTATCTGGCTGGTCACAGCATGTACAACCACGGATTCGGCATGCTGGCGCTGGCGGAAGTGTACGGCGTTCTTGATGAAGAGTTGCTCTGGATCGGTGCCTCGCAGACAGAACTTCAAAGCAAGCGCACGATCGGAGCCGCACTCGAACTGGCCGTCCAGTGCGCGACGACTTCTCAAAAGGACAACCCTTATAAAGCCTGGCGATACTCTCCACAGGCAACCGACGCCGATACCTCGGTTTCAGGAGCCGTCTTGATGGGACTGCTCGCATCCCGCAATGCCGGGATCAAGATTCCAGACAAGAACATCGACGATGCCATCGAGTACTTCAAATCGATGACAACCAAACAAGGCGACGTCGGATACTCGGGCATTGGTGCAGGCGGTTCAGCGAACCTGCCCTGTATCGCGTTACTCGTTTATTCAATCAGCAAACGCAAAGAGCTAGATCAGTACGATGCCGTCAAAGGACGGGTCATCTCACAGATGGATTCGGGTGCCAATAATTCGTATCCCGAATACTACCGTTACTACGCTGCTCAGGCTCTCTTCCAGGCGGATTTCGACAGCTGGCAGAAATGGAATACGCAACTGATCCGTGAACTCAAAACGATGCAGCAGCCCGATGGGAGTTTCCCCGGCAGCATGGGGCAAACCTATGGCACAGCCATGTCACTGTTATCGTTAGGCCTGAATTACCGATTCCTTCCGATTTACGAACGATAGCAGGAAACCTCCTCGTCCTTCGATCCACAAGACTTCTTCAAAACCGGCTGGTTTCATGACGTTTTCTGCTCTCACTCCCCGATGTCACTCGATCCTCTCCATGACGGTCGCATTGACACTCGGCATCGTCTTCATCTCCACCAGTCAGGCTCAATCCTTCTCGACCCTGTACTGGAATCAGGGAGACCAACTGGCAGGGACGCTGGAAGCAGGCGATGCCGACACAGTAACGTGGAAGTCGCCTTCGTTCCGCGATCCGCTGCAAGTCAAAGTCAATGTTCTGAGCCGCGTGCAATTCCCACATCGCTCGACCGCCGTCACGCCCATCGGCCAGTTTCGCATCGAGATGCACAACAAAGACATTCTCTACGGAGACCTTCTTAATATCGAAGAAGAGTACCTGACGTTTACCAGCCCCCGCATGGGGCAGTTCCGCCTGAAGAGAAGCGAGATTCACAACCTGCGACGTCACAACGACGCCGCCATGATTTACAACGGGCCTCGCGGTATGAAAGACTGGGTGACCATCGAGGCAGCCAACCGCGCCAGCATGACCATCAACGGCCAGGCAGTGAACGTCGAACGCCCCTCGCCCTGGAAAGAAACCACACTCGGCAAGATCAAGACCGATTCGCCGGGGAAGATCTTCCAGAAAGTGAGTCTGCCGGAACTATGCGAAATCGAGCTTCAACTGGAGTCCTCCTCCTTCCCGTCATTCCGACTGGGATTCGATCGACGCCCCTCCGAGAATCTTCGACTGGAGACCTGGGAGGATGTCGTCGTTCTCGTCTCACGCTATGACTTCGTCGAAGTCACTACACTCCAGCCAGACCAGAAACTCCTGCATCTGCATCTCTTCCTGGACCGCAAGCAGAGCAAAGTTTACGCCTACTCTCATGACGGCCAGAAACTCGCAGAACTGACCTTCAAGCAACCCCTTGGACAGCCACACGGAATCTTCCTGGAGAACCTGCAACGAAATCTGACCCTCGACCTGCTTTCCATCTCCGGCTGGGACGGGACATTCCCCAAGCCCGTCAAGACCGGCGAGCAGCGTTTTCTACTGGCTGACGGTACAGTCCAATATGGGGCCATCAAGAGTTTCGACGCCGAGAACGGCGTCCTGTATCTTGAGTACGAAGGTAAGACCGTCGACTATTCGCTGAAGTTCATCAATCAGATTGTCATCAGCGAGCGGATCGAAGAACCTTCGAAAGTCATACAGCCACAGGTCTCCTGGTACGACGGTGCTTTCCTGACGGGTAAGGTCAACCGTACAACAGCCGATACCATTGAGGTCCAGACGTCGCATTCCCCGGAACCTCTCGTCTGCCGACTCGACGAAGCAGACCAGTTGGTCCTTCCTCCCGGCGAAGCCACCACTGACCAGCCAGACCGCGTCTATTTTGCCGGCGGGTCGATGGCAGGAACCTTGGCCTTTGATGAAGCAACCCAATTCCCCATCAAGTGGAAGCCCATCGGCGGCTTGAACGCCTCCGCCCTGGCTTCTGCAGGCGACGCGCGATTCCTGCGTGGTGAGCGCGACTACTCCCTCCCCTTTGATGCCGAGCAGTTTCCGGACGTGCTGTTCCTGCAGAACGATGACATTGTTCCCGTGAAGGTCACCTCTGGAAATCTTGAGCAGGTTCAGTTTGAGAGCCCCTTCTGCTCATCGGGTTCTATGCCAGCCTCTGAGATTCGTGCCCTGGAGTTCACTGCCGCTCAGATCGCCGCGACGTCTGGCTTTTCGCATCCAGAGTGGAAGATGGTCGACGGGAAGCTCGATCCCGCAACTCAAACCGTTTCATTCATGAGCACCGGCTCAGCCGGGCATCCATCGATCCTCAAAGGAGACGAGATCCGCTTTCGCATCGACTGGGGTGCACAACCTGCAACAGCGCTCGTGAACTTCTTCTCCAGTGAAGTAACCAAAAAAGGGGACGACGGCCTCCAATTGCACTTCACCACGACCGGTTCTCGAATCACCGTCGAAACCGTGCAGGAAGTTGCGCTGCGCAATCGGAATCAATTCGGCATGCGTTATCAACAGGAAACCGCGACTGCCATCTGCCCCGAGATGGCTGCGGATATCCGGTGTGTCTTTCAAGACGGTGCCGCCATCGTCTATGTCAATGGGCAACCAACCAAGACGGTCGCGCTGGCTCGTGAGACTCGTCGCGGCAATGCCTTTACGATTCAGGTCCAGTTGGCCCGAACTCCGAATCGAAACATTCGCTCTTCAAATGGCGTTGTCACTCCCGCGCCAGCACAGAAGCCTGTTGTTCTCTCCCAGTTTCGTGTCGAATCGATTCGCGGGTCAGTGATCAAACAGTTCATTCTGGAAGAGTCACGACGCAAGACGTTGCTCGTACCACGATTCAACCGAAATGATCCCCCGACCCATGTTCTGCTCGCACCCAATGGCGACCTCCTGCGTGGACGTCTGGATCAACTGACCAGCGACACCATTTCATTCGAATCAAAACTCGAACCTCTTCGCCTGGAAAAATCACGCGTAGCTGGATTGATCTGGCTCCCCAAGCCGGTCGCAGCCCCATTAAAGCCAGACGACAAGACAGAGGAGAAGTCAGCTGAACCAGCAAAAATTGCGCAGCAATCAACGTCAGGCAGCCCACTGGTCTCAATGCCCGCCGCAAAAGACACCGTGGATCAAGATGCGATCCCTTTTGGCGATTCAGCAGATCACTCGACATCCCGCGCACTCACCGATGAACTGCAGCTTCGCCTGACACATGGTTATGCCCTCAGCATGAAACCGACCGGAATGAAGGGTGACCACTTACTCGGAACATCCTCATTACTCGGCGAGTGCAGAATTCCCGTCAGCTTGATTTCCGGCGTCTATCTGGGGAACTCCGCCAGACAGGCTGGCGAAAGCGCCTATTCCGAATGGGTCCCCATCCGTGCCCCCGAGCCAGAATGGGATATTCCCGAGGACTCAGACGATGTCCCAGGAAAGCAGCTTGTCGGTCGTGTGATGGATGATTTCGAACTGGCTACCGTCGATGGTCAGCCGTTTAAACTCTCCGCCCATACCGACAAGGTCATCGTCCTCGATTTCTGGGCGACGTGGTGCGGTCCCTGTGTCCGGGCGCTCCCGGGTTATATCGAGGCGACCAATGCGTTTGACAAAGACAAAGTCATCTTCGTCGCAATGAACCTGCGCGAGACACCCCAGCAGATTCGGGAGTTTCTGGCAGGACAACAGTACCCGAAGAATCCCATGATCGGCCTGGATACCAGCGGCGAGATCGCCGATCGATTCCGCGTCACCGGCATCCCTCACACCGTCATCCTCTCGCCCGGCATGGTTCTACAGAATGTCCACGTCGGCTTCAGCCCAGACGGCAGTCAGGTTCTGCGAAAAGAAATCGAAGACATTCTCGCTGGCAAGCTCCCATCGGAAGAAAAGAAAAACGAGATCGAGAAGCCGAAGCCATAATCGCTGCCCGCGACAGGGAACTGGCAAATGTCTCTTTTGTCCTCCAGTTCCGACGATTCACCGTAGACGAAACGAATCAACGAATTACCATGAAGTTTTCCCTGAATCTGCTCACCGGGAACTCTCATGCGTCTGGAAAAATACACGTTTGGCGTTGGTGATCGCTTTGCCCATCAGGCAGCTGCTCAGTTGCGTGCTTTTGAGCAGATTGCTCCGGTCGCATCCGTGATTCCGGTCTGGAATAAATCCAATCGCGAACACAACATGATCGGCTCCGAACCCCCCTCCGTGCGTGCCGCCGCTCAAGTAGCCGTCGCGAAGACAGGTTGGAAAGCCTCATGGTACGTCGATGCGGACCACATCAACCTGTCAACGGTCGACCGCTTTCTCGAGACCAGCGACTTCTTCACCATCGATGTCGCCGACGATATCGGCAAACGCGCCGATGACAGCGACATCAACGCCTTCCTCACGCGCCATCCAGAATTAGCAAACCCAATTCAACTGCCGGGACTCACTGGCAGCTTCACGCTAACCGAATCGCAGCTGCGAGAAATCCTGACGAAGTATCTGGCTGCCTGTCAGAAAGCCCAGGCGGTTTATCAGCATATCCGCGTCAGGAAAGACCAGCAGCCATTCGTGGTCGAAGTCTCGATGGACGAAACAGATCAACCACAAACGCCGATGGAACTGCTGGTGATCCTGATCGCGCTAGCCGATCTGAATGTGCCTCTCTCGACGATCGCCCCCAAGTTCACAGGGCGCTTCAACAAGGGCGTGGACTACGTCGGCGATCTGACTCAGTTCGAGAAAGAATTCCGCGAAGACATTGCCGTCATCGAGTTCGCAGTCGCAAACTATGAACTGCCAGGCGAACTCAAGCTGAGCGTCCACTCGGGCAGCGACAAGTTTTCGTTGTATCCGATCATCAACAAACTGCTCAAAGAAACCGGTGCAGGGATCCATGTGAAGACCGCAGGGACCAACTGGCTGGAAGAACTGATCGGCCTCTCGGAGGCGGGCGGAGATGCTTTGAACTTCGTCAAGAAAATTTATCTGAAAGCGCTGTCGCAGGCCGAGGAACTTTGTGCCCCCTACGCAACCGTCATTGATATCGACTTCAAGCAGCTGCCCGATGGTCAGAAGATCGCCTCATTGACCAGCGATGACATGGTCCGCGCATTGCGTCACAATCAGTCTGACCCAAAGTACAATAAGCATCTTCGTCAGCTGCTGCATGTCTCGTTCAAGCTCGCCGCCAAAACAGGTAGCGAGTACACCGATCTCCTCAAGGTACATGCCGATGTGGTCGGCCGAAATGTGACCGAGAACTTATCTGAACGCCATCTGAAGCCGCTGTTCGCCTGATCGACATCCCGGATAAGAACTATGATCAAGTCTGCTGTCACCGTTTCGCTGGTCGTTGAAGCACGCCAGGGACCGTTCGTCTTTCACGACGGACTCGAAGACGCCTTTCAGCGTGCCTCTGCGCTGGGCTTCGATGCAATCGAAATATTCCCGCCCAGCCCGTCGGAGCTGATTGTCGATGATGTCCTGGCGCTCTGCGATCAATACAAATTGAAAGTCGCCGCTGTCGGCACAGGGGCGGGATTTCTGCGCGAAAAGCTGACATTGACCAGCAGCGATGAAGACGTCAGGCGGCGAGCCATGACGTTCATTGAAGACATGATGACATTCGCAGCCGGGCTGAATGCCCCTGCGATCATCGGATCGATGCAGGGACGTTTCGATCAGGACGTTTCCCACAATCAGGCGCTCGCCTATCTCTCAACCGCGTTAAGCGAACTCGGCGACCAAGCCGATGCCCTCGACCAGATGCTCCTCTATGAGCCATTAAATCGCTACGAGACCAACCTGTTCAACCGACTGGAAGACACAGCAGCGTATCTGGAAGCGTTCGATAACCCACGCCTGAAAATCCTGTGTGATTTGTTTCACGCCAGCATCGAGGAAGCAGACATCGCCGCATCGATCCGACAAGCAGCACCCCACATCGGGCATCTCCATTTCGCCGATTCAAACCGACGCGCCATCGGCTTCGGCCACACTCCCATCCAGCCGATCATCGACGTCCTCAAACAGGTCGGCTATCACGGTTACCTCTCCGCGGAAGTCCTTCCACTCCCCGATTCACAAACAGCAGCCGAGCAGACAATCAAAGCCTTCCAACTGGCTGTCTCCCGCTAACGTCTGCTATGATCTCGGTATTGATTTTGTAATCACCTTTAAGTCTGGATTTCATGCTCAAGATTCCCCTGCTCCACCCCGAGATTCTCAGCATCCTGGCCCAGGGTGGCCATCACTCCAAGATCCTCATCGCCGACGGCAACTACCCGACGTGGAACAAACGCGGCCCGAATGCCGAGGTTGTCAGTCTCCAGTTGAGTCCTGGCATTCCCACGGTCTCACACGTCTTACGAGCCTTGCTCGCGACCGTTCCTATCGACGACATCTCGACCATGGATATCCCCGATGATGACCCCTATGCCCATGAAGGCGAGCCCGCCGCCTGGGGGGACTACCGCAATATCATCGAAGATTCGTCACTCGATCTGGAACTCACCCCCATTCTCAAATGGGAGTTTTACGAGACAGTCGATTCCGCCGATCACATTCTGACCATCCAGACAGCCGACCAGCGCCCCTGGGCGAATCTCCTCCTGACGATGGGCTGTCGTACGTTCTGAACAATGAGATCTAAAAGAAAATCCTTGCCTGCGGTTTGATGAGCGAATGTCGGCGTGCGATTGCCTAACGCCCACCCTCATCCGCCCTTCGGGCACCTTTTCCTGAGAAGACTACCGCATTGCCCTTACTCTCGCCTTATCGGCGAGCGGGCAATTTGGTTCCACCTCAAGGGAGAAGGGACATTTTTTCGAGAGTGCACCATGATCCCGACTCGAAAGCTTGGTAAGACCGACCTGCATCTGCCGATTCTCTCCTTTGGTGCCTCCTCCCTGGGGCAAGAGTTCCGGGCCGTCAAATTGGATGAGGCGATTGATGCGGTCAAGGTCGCATTGGATCTAGGAATCAATTTCATCGACACCTCGCCGTTCTACGGTCGCGGGATGAGCGAAGTGCTCCTGGGTATCGCGCTGCGGGATGTGCCTCGTGATTCGTACACGCTCTGCACGAAGCTGGGTCGCTATGACCTCCCGCACTTTGACTTTTCTGCCAAGCGTGTCGCAGAATCAGTCGACGTCAGCCTGCATCGCCTCGGGACCGACCACATCGACATCATGCTGTGTCATGACATCGAGTTCGTGCCCATGCAGCAGATCGTCGACGAGACGATTCCTGCACTTCGCAAGATTCAGCAGCAAGGCAAAGTCCGCTACATCGGCGTCAGCGGTTACCCACAGAAGATCTTCCGCTTTATCCTGGAGCAGACGTCGCTTGACTGTGTCCTGAGTTACAACCAGTACACCCTTCAGAACCGACGCTTCGCCGAGGAAACAGTCCCCTACCTGAAAGAGAAGGGGGTCGGCGCCATGAACGCCGGTCCGTTCTCTGCCCGACTCCTGACAAATGCCCCCCTGCCCGCCTGGCTGAAAGAACCCGAAGACGTCAAGCAGGCAGCACGCGACGCAGCGAAGTTCTGCGAGCAACAAGGGATCGACATCGCCCAGCTGGCGTTACAGTTCTCCTGTGCCCATCCCGACATCACAACAACCATCGCAGGCAGCGCCAACCCAGACAACATCCGAAAATGGGCCAGCTGGCTGGAGAAACCACTTGATCAACAACTCCTCGACGACGTCACAAAGATCTTCCAGCCGGTTCTGAACATCGGCCACAAAGAAGGTCTCCCGGAAAACAACTGAGCCTCACCACCACTCCTTTCAAAAATTGACGCTCACTCATGCAGGCACTTCAACTCGAATCTCCTCGTCATTGGCGCATGATCGATGTCCCCGAGCCCAAGGCACCAAAGCCAGGTGAGGCGCTGCTTCGTATCCTGACCGTCGGCGTCTGCGGGACAGATATCGGAGGCTACCTCGGCAAGATGCCCTTCTTCTCTTACCCCCGAATTCCCGGTCACGAGCTCGGTGTTGAGGTCGTCTCTGTCGGCGAAGGGGTCACGAACGTCAAGCCAGGCGATCGTTGCTCGATAGAACCTTATCTCAACTGCCAGAACTGCTACGCCTGCAAGCGTGGTTTCACCAACTGCTGCGAGCAGAACCAGACGCTGGGAGTCATGTGCGACGGCGGACTGACGGATTACATCATCTTGCCCGCTCGAAAATGCCACCCCGCCAACTCACTGACCAGCGAACAGTGCGCCCTCGTCGAAACACTCGCCATCGGCTGCCATGCCGTCGACCGCGGTGCTGCTAAACCAGGAGAGAACATCCTCATCATCGGCGCAGGGCCAATCGGATTGTCCGCCGTTGAGTTTGCAAGGCTGGCCGGAAGCAGAGTGATCGTCGCGGATCTCAATCCACACCGCCTGACGTTTGTCCGCGAGACAATGGGAATTCCCGATACGCTTCAGATTGCAGGCGACGACACAGACTTCGAGAAGCTGTCCGAGATGACCAATGGCCAACTCGCCGATCTCGTCGTCGACGCCACCGGCCACAATGTCTCGATGATTCGCTCGATGGCCTTCTGCGCATTCGCAGGACGTCTGGTCTATGTTGGCATCACGCAAAGCGAACTCTCGTTTCCACAAGCCCCTTTCCTCCATCGACGCGAACTCTCGATCCTCGGCAGCCGAAATGCTCCGTCGCGTGACTTCCCTCGCATCATCAATCTGATCGCCGAGGGCAAGATCGATACCACGCCCTGGGTCACTCGACGCATCGCCTTTGCTAATGTACCGGGTGAATTCGAATCACTGCTCGCCCCGGAGATCCATTCCGTGAAGACCATGATCACGTTGCCGTAGTTTCTAAATAGATCGACTCCTTCACGATGATCATCGACGCTCATCATCATCTTTGGCAATACAGTCCCTCCGATTATCCCTGGATGGAAGGGGATGAGAAAGCCGTGCTTCGTCAGGATTATCTCATCCAGGAACTCGATCAGGTGACCAGTCCCCTGGGAGTCTCGCACACCATCGTCGTACAGGCTCGACAGACAATCTGGGAAACGGAATGGTTACTCGGCCTTTCCCAACAATCGAAGACAATCGCAGGGATTGTTGGCTGGCTGCCACTGGCTGCCGACAATATTCGCAGTCACCTCGAACGATTCTCATCACAAACCGCGCTGAAATCCCTGCGTCATGTCGTTCAGGATGAACCCGATCCAGAGTTCTTTGATCGACCGGCTTTCAATCACGGTGTCTCACTGCTGCATGAATTCCATCTTGCATACGACATTCTGATCTTCGGCCATCAACTGCCAATGACAATTCGCTTTGTCGATCGACATCCTCAACAACGATTCGTCCTCGATCACATCGCCAAGCCAGTGATTGATCCCTCTCGCTTCGATGAAACCTGGGCGAAGAATTTTCGCGAACTCGCCCGCCGGGACAACATCACCTGCAAGTTCTCCGCACTCACGACGGAAGTCACCTCGCCTCAATGGACCATCGAAACACTCCGTCCCTACTGGGAAACTGCTCTCGAAGCATTCGGCCCCCAGCGCCTCATGTTCGGCAGTGACTGGCCCGTTGCACTCCAGCGAACTGACTACGCAACCTGGCTGAACATAGTCCAGCAGTTAGCATCACAGCTATCGCCCACAGAACAAGAGTCGATCTTCTGCCAGACAGCGCGTTCTGCTTATCAGCTCTCCATCTGACGCAGTACGCTCCCGCGACTTGACTGGATCGCCTAGAATAAACAGGTCGTTACGAATTGTCCGCCCGCCTCCCTGCCTGACAGTCATCCATGCCGAGTATTGCAGAGAATGTTTCCCTCGTTCGAGAAGTCATGGCTCGCGCCTGTGATCGCGCGGACCGTGATCCTCAGACGGTCCGCCTGCTGCCTGTCACGAAGTACGTTGAGCACGCTCAGATCCAGGCCTTGATTGACCTCGGCTTCAAAGAATTCGGCGAAAGCCGTCCTCAGCAATTGATCGCGCGAGCACAACACTTCAGTACGCAAATCCGCTGGCATCAGATCGGGCATCTGCAGCGAAATAAAGTCAAACAGTTGCTGCCGTATATCTCCGCGATTCATTCTGTCGATTCGATCAGACTCGCGGAAGCACTCAGCGAAGCCTCAGGCAAGTCAGGCGTCTTGCCCGAAATCCTGCTCGAGATCAACCTCTCCGGCGAAGCCAGCAAAGATGGCTTCGCTCCCGACGAACTCACAGAGGCCTGGCCAACATTAACCGCCCTGCCCCACCTCAAGATCACAGGCCTGATGACAATGGCGGCCCAGTCCGAAGACATCGAATCAGCACGCCCGACATTTCGAAACCTAAGGCTACTCCGCGACGACCTCAACACCACCCTGCCCGATGACAGGAAGCTCACCCAACTCTCTATGGGCATGTCCGACGACTTCCCCATCGCCATCGAAGAAGGCGCAACCATCATCCGCATCGGTTCACGCCTCTTCTCGTAGGGTCCGCTATGCGGACCGTTCTTCCCCTCACCCAACCAATCGCCACATCCATGCCCAAAACCCCACCCATCAAATACATCTTCTTCGACATCGGCAACGTTCTCTTCAACGATGAACGTCAGAACTTCCTCGCCTACCTGCGACTGCATGAGACCATCATGGCACAGGGAGAAGACTGGTCGTTCTCGAAGTTGATGGAGATCCGCGAGTCGATGGTCCTGCAAGGACAGCAGTGGATCAACCAGAAGATCGCTCAGACTTATCTGACCGATGATGTCTTTCAAAACTATCGCAAAGCGCTGTTCTCAGAACTGCTGGCCGCCTTCGACGAAAACCACCTCTTCTCACCCGCAACCGCCGAAATGCTTCAGTCGCTCCAAAAGACCTATCGCCTCGGCATCATCGCCAATCAACCACCCGAAGCACGAAACAGCCTGCAGCGACGCGGCATCCTCGATCTCTTCGACGTCATCGCGATCAGTGATGAAGTCGGCATCAGCAAACCCGATGCAGGGCTTTATCGTTGGACGCTGGATCAGATCGACCTACCCGCAGAAAACTGCCTCATGGTCGGTGACCGCCTCGACAACGACGTCGCCCCCGCCCAGGAAGTCGGCATGCAGACCGTCCATCTCGACTGGCACATTCACACCGCTCCCGAATGGATCGTCAGCACCGAGAATGAAAAAGCCTACCGAGCCTCAACCACCAGATTCCCCCTCTTCATGAACGGCCGCGTAAACCTGACAACCCCCGTCACCCCCACCTACACCCTCCCATCACTCCTCGACCTACCCACAATTCTTCCTGATTAGCCAATGGCCGCTTCTTTACGCTGTTAACACCCTCTTCCTCCGCGACCTCTGCTCAACTCAGCGTGCTCTGCGTTCCAACCCTCCCCCCTCTCATTACGGAATGCTCTAAGAAGTCTGTGAACTCCCTCAGCAGACAATTGCCGTCTAGGCGTGATCTCTGATATCCTGAACAGTCTCACGTTACGTTACGAATTCTGAAACGGTCGAGGGACATGTTGTCGTTGTTGATTCAGCTTGCTCAAGAGAATGGACCGGTCGAGCCATTTGATCCCGGACTTGGCTTCTGGATCTACTATTACGTCTTCGTCTGGAGCAGCGGAATCGCATCGATTCTGTATGCGTGCCTCCTGCTGTGGATGCTCTACGACTGTGTCCAGAACGATCCCGAACGCAATCTCTGGTTCTGGATCATCATCTTCGTCCAGCCTTTCGGCGCTCCGTTGTACTTCTTCGTTCGATACCTGCCAAATCGTCGACACAGCGATTCCTCGCCACTCAGTTTTCTCCACAACCGCAAGGAAGTGGAACGACTGGAAATGGCGACCATCCAGATCGGCAACGCCTATCACTTCATCCAGTACGCCGAGAAACTCCTTTCGACGAGGCGTTACAGCGATGCCCTCAACGCCTACCAGTCCGCACTTCAGAAAGAGCCGACCAACCTGCAGGCACTCTGGGGAGCAGCCCAATGCGAACTCGAACTCGGCAAGCTCACAGAAGCTCGCCCTCACCTCGAAGCAGTCCTCCAGCAAGACCCCTCGTATCGCTTTGGTGATGTCTCCCTGGCATACGGTCGGCTTCTCCAGGAGTTAAAGGACAACGAGGCTGCTCTGGCTCATCTCGAAAAACACATCGCCCGCTGGCGACAACCCGAGGCATGTTACCGCCTCGCTGAGCTAAAAGCAGAGCAAGGCCAGAAAGAAGAAGCCATCGCCCTGCTAAAACACACCCTCGTCGATTTCCAGGCCAGCCCGACATCCTTTTCCCACAAACACGGCGTCTGGAAACGCAAAACAAAATCACTCCTCTCGAAACTCTCGACTTAAATCATTACTCCGGCGGGAAAAAGCAAACCACGGATGAACACGAAGCAACACGGATAGGAACAAGAGAATGATCCGCAGATCAAATCAGTCATGACTCAACAAAAGTTTTATCCTCTCCTATCTGTGTCCATCCGTGTTGATCCGTGGTTCAATTTCTCCTCTTCTGTTAAGTCTTCCAAAGAGCTCCTGACCGCCTAACGAAACACTCTCCCACGCATGCCCAGTCCGACACTTCCCAAGAAAGCCTATCAGCAGCTCCAGAAATACTGGGGTTACGATTCCTTTCGTCCTCTCCAGGCGGAAGCAGTCAGCGCCGTTCTCAACAAGCAGGATTCCCTGTTCGTCCTCGCCACCGGCGCCGGCAAGTCGATCTGCTACCAGCTCCCCGCCCTGCTCATGCCCGGCACTGCGATCGTCGTCTCACCGCTGATCTCGCTGATGAAAGATCAGGTCGATACCCTCAACGCCAACGGCATCCCCGCCGGCTTCGTCAACAGCACTCAGTCTCCACAAGAGCAACGAGACATCGCCCAATCTGTCAAAGATGGCAATCTGAAGCTCCTTTACGTCGCCCCCGAGCGTCTTTGCACAAGCCGAATGCTCGGCTTCCTCGCCGGCTGCCAGATCTCGTTCTTCGCCATCGACGAAGCCCACTGCATCAGCGGCTGGGGACATGACTTCCGAACAGACTACCGCAACCTGTCGATTCTCAAATCGCATTTCCCGGAAATCGGCATTCATGGCTTCACCGCGACAGCCACCGAACAGGTTCGCGAAGACATCGTCGAACAACTTCATCTCAAGTCACCCGAAGTTCACGTCGGTTCGTTCGACCGTCCCAATCTGAGTTACTCCGTCCAGTCCCGCAACGACATGGATAAGCAGATCGACGAAGTCCTCGCCCGTCACAAAGGGGAATCGGGCGTGATCTACTGCCTGTCCCGCAAGAAGACCGAAGAGCTCGCAGAACTCCTGCGCGCCAAAGGTCACCGTGCAAAATGCTATCACGCAGGCCTCAGCGAAGTTCAACGCACCAAAGCCCAGGACTCCTTTCAGAACCAGAAGATCGACATCATCGTCGGAACGGTCGCCTTCGGGATGGGAATCGATAAGTCCGATGTTCGCTTCGTCATTCACACAGGCGCCCCCAAGTCACTCGAGAACTACCAGCAGGAAAGCGGCCGCGCCGGTCGAGACGGCCTCCCCTCCGAATGCGTCCTGATCTACAGCCGCGGCGACTTTGCCTGGTGGCGAAAAACTTTCGTCGAACTCCCCGACGAAGCCATCGTGATCGCCGAGAACAACCTGGCACGCATGGAGTCCTACACACTCTCGTTCGACTGTCGACACCGACTTCTGGTCGGACACTTCGGCCAGCCTTATCCTCATGACAACTGCGGCGCCTGTGATTATTGCCTGAACGGAGCCGTCACCTCCTCCGACTCCCTGATCATCGCACAAAAGATTCTCTCATGCGTCCATCGTCTGAAGGAGCAATACGGCGTCACCTACACAACACAAGTCCTCCTCGGCTCGCGCGAGAAACGCATCCTCGAAATGCGACATCACGAGCTGAGCACCTACGCCCTGCTCAAAGAATACGATAAGAACGCCATCCGCAACTGGATCGACCAACTGATCTCCCAGCAATGCCTCGTCGCGGCAGGTGAATATCAGCAGCTGAAGATCCTCCCCAAAGGTCGACAGGTTCTCAAAGGAGAGCTGACACCTCGCTTGTCCGAATCATCATCGACACAAACGAAGAAAGCCAAACGCGCCAAAGCCGTCACAGAACTCTCGTCCGATGAACAAGACCTCTTCGAACGCCTGCGCGAACTCCGTTACCAGCTCGCGCAAGAACGTCACGTCCCGCCCTACGTCATCTTCGCCGACAGTGTCCTGCAGCAGATCGCCATCACCCGCCCCCAGACTCTCGACGACTTCTCCACCCTAAGCGGCGTCGGAGCCAAGAAACTCGAAGAATACGTCCCGCTGTTTCTGCCGATCGTCCAGGAGTTTTGCACCAGCAAAGGACTGGCAACAGAAAAGCCGTCCCCGACCTCCTCCACCGCACCCTTCAAACGAGAACGCCCCAAACTCACAACACGATTACTCGAAGCCAGGAACTACTTCGAAAATTCAACCTCGCTGACAGACGCCATCCCCCAACTCGGCGTCGCAGAGAGCACCGCCGCAGGCTATCTGGCCGATCTCATCGAACTCGGCGAGATCTCGAACCCCGCCCGCTTCGTCGACGACGAAGTCCTCCAACGGGTCCGCCTCGCCTTACCAGAAGTCGGCGATGCCCGTCTGACGCCCATCTTCGAACACCTCGGCGGCGACGTCCCCTACAATCAGATCAAGATCGCGCTGGCGATTCTCCGCAGCCAGACAGACAACGCAAAGGTAACAACATGAGTCAGCCATCCGACACGGTCGTACGAGACGAACTCGCTCGCCTGAGAACAGAAATGGCCAACGAACGGACGCTGCTCTCTTACATCCGCACCTCACTCATGCTCGTCGTCACCGGTGCAACGGTCATCAAACTGATTGCCGAAACGCTCGAACTCATCGTCATCGGCTGGATGCTGATCGTGATCGGCATTTCCATCGGCTTATTCGGCTCGAAGCGTTACGTCATCTACAAACGCCTCACCCGAAAAGCAGGCTGAGATCCAGTCTTCTCGTTAATGCTTGGCAAAAAATGTAGGGTGCTGGTGAGTCTTCGAACCGCACCAAAACGACACTCAATGCCCCATTTGACGCCGTTCGCAAAGCCTCACCAGCACCCTACAGGGAATCAGAAAACTGCGTCTGAGTTCAAACCGCTGACGGCGGATTCAACTTCTTATGAACCCCTCGCAGACGCAGCGAAAGCGCAATCGACATCACTCCCAAAAACATCATCACCGCACCGACCAGCCAGACGATTGCCTCAAGTGCCTCAAGCGGACGCGCCAGCATAAGACACCCCAGCCCAATCGACAGCACCCCAGAGAGTGCGATGACCCATTCGTCATCAATCTCTTTTCGCAGCATAAACGCCGCGATCACTTCAAAGATCCCGCGCATGATCATCGAAACCGCAATGATCACCAGAAACACAAACGCCGTAATCTGCGGGTAGACAAACGCAATAATCCCCGCCAGCAGCGCCATCACTCCCAGCCCCACCATCGGCCAGATCGTCTTCCCATTTGGTCCGCCACCAAATCCCAGCATCAGAGCAGATAAACCATCAGCAGCCGTGAAGGCTCCGTAAACAACGATCATCGTAAACAGCGTCAACCCCGGCATCGCGATCGCCAGGATCCCCATGAGCAGGAACAAAATTCCGCGAACCAGCAGGACCCACCAACGTCGAGACATCATGGCTAACATGGGAAGCACCTTGTTCGTTCTTCGAACGCAATGAGTAAGACTTACTTGCCTCCCTGCTTATTCAGCCGAATCTCAAACAACTTCGGCCAGTTCTTCCCTGTGACATACAGCGTATCCGTCTTTTCGTTATACGCAATTCCGTTCAGGCATTTCTCCCGGTCAAATTGCAAAGGACCGCGCGTCGGGTTCAGGTTTGTCAGGTCGATCAACCCCGTCACATCGCCGGTCTTCGGATCGATCATCGCAATGTAATCCGAATGCCACACGTTGGCGTAAACGACGCCGTCGATATACTCAAGCTCATTAAGTTGCGACAACTCACGACCAGACTGCCTGACTTTGACTCGTCTCAACAGACGGAAGGTCCTGGCGTCATAGAAACGCAACGTCGAAGTCCCATCCGAGACGATATACTCATCTCCCATCACTGTGATGCCCCAGCCTTCGCCCGTATAGCGGTTCGTCGCCAGATGCTGGAAGTCACTGGGCCGAAAGACAAACGCCACCTGCTCCTGCCACGTCAGCTGAATCAGCTTGCCATCGTACATCGCGATCCCTTCGCCGAAGCACTCATTGGGAAGCTTCCGCAGACGCACAACACCCCCCGTCTTCAGGTCGACCTCGCGCAGCTCAGATCGTCCGTACTGACCGGTTCCCTCATAGATTTTCCCCTCGGAGTAGACGAGCCCCTGTGTGAAAGCGCGTTCGTCATGCGGATACTGAGCAACCAGCTCGTACGTGTAACGCTGGGGATGAACGATATCGCCAGCCTCGACGTGAGTCTCCCAGCTCCCCCAGATCATCAGCAGTCCCAGTAAAACCGTTCGCATCGTCATTGCAAGACCTTCATTACTCCAAAGCAGACCCTGTCATCATAGACGGTTTCACAAATCATGGAAGACGCGTTTCGAAACAGCCGATGCTAAGAAAGGGCCATCGAATTCGTATGGTCTGCCCAGGCCGCAAAGTCTATCATTGATGCCTGACCAGCTACCTTCAGCTTACCCGGATCGCCTCGTGTCGGAACTCCCCCTCCAATTCTGCCCTCACTGCCTGACGGCTCTCCGTTTCAAACCGGGGTACGCCATCGACGAGGACACGAAATGCCCGGAGTGCGCGAAACCGCTCCTTCAGACCGCCGGTTCACCCGCAGCCCCGGTTGAAAAAAAGCCCATCGCCCAGCCAGTTTCCGCACCGATCCCCAAATACAAACCAAAGCCTCTGCTCCCCGGCTTTCTCCGCAGTCGCGTGACCGCGTTCTTCCTTCTGGTCTTCACCGCCACGGTGTTCGTTCTGTTCGCAATCGTCAAGCCAGCCCTCGATGCCCGCACCCAGGCGCTGCTGCACGAAATGCGACAATCCAACGACGATGAGCCCGTCATCAGCATCATCCCCCCACCTTCGACAACACCAGCCGTCGTCGAAATGGAACCCGAACCACAATCACAAATCCCAGAGACAACGCCCGTCGCGCAATCACCGGCCATCACCCCTGAAATGATTCCCGAACCCGCTCCGGCAGACGCAGTCGCCATGACTCCGCCCGCCCCGATCGAGCAACCAACCCCCGAACCCGCAACTCCCGTCAAACCACCAGAACCAACACCGCTCGAACGTCTCGAAAAAGCCCTCGCGATCCCCGTCAATCGCTACGCCATCACCGAGCCGATCACGCTGCAGGAACTCCTGTATGACTTCGAAGAGATGCTCAACTGCTCGATTCATTCCGACAAGCTGACCGAGAATCAACGCGAAAAACTGCAACAGAAGATCGCCCCGTTTGAACTGAAAGAGACATCCCTCAAAGGAGCTCTCGAACGCCTCCTGACCGAAGTCGGCCTCACCTGTCAACCCACCGACGAAGGCCAACTCCACCTCTCCGCTCAACCGTAAAAGTTGATGAAATTATGATGCTCCCGTAGGGTCCGCTGTGCGGACCGTCAATCGACATTCATTGCGAATTGTGGTGTGTTAAGTTCGATGACAAGTAATAGAGATCCCTTTAACAACATTGCGAATCTACGGTCCGCACAGCGGACCCTACACGCGCCTCTTACTTCTTCCGATGCCTCCTCAACGACTTCTCGAACGTCTCAAACTCCCAGGCATTGGCAACATTCTCCGCAGACAGCCCCGCCCGTCGTGCTTGAGCAATCCCCCACTGCAGCATCTCGAAGCCATACGTCGAATGCGAATCCGTATTGATCACGATCGGAATCCCCATCGCGCGAGCCTTCGCCGCATGCACATCGCTGAGATCAAGTCGCGCCGGGCTGCGCATTGATCTCCAGCATGACCCCATGCTCTTTCGCCGCTGCAAAAACTGTCTCAACATCAAACTGCGCCCCCGGACGCTTGCCGATCAATCGTCCCGTCATGTGGCCGATACAATCGACATACGGATCCTCAATCGCCGTCAGTAAACGCTTCGTAATCAGATCAGGCGCCTGCTTCAGACCAAAGTGAATGACTGCGACGATCCAGTCCGCCTGAGCCAGCACCTCATCGGAAATATCCATCGTCGCGTTCTCAAGGATGTCACACTCGACACCACACAAGACCTTGATGTCATCATACTTCTCACGCACCCGTCGCACTTCTTCCCACTGCTTGAGCAGACGCTCTTCCGTCAGCCCGTTCGCCATGAAGACTCGCTTCGAGTGGTCCGTAATCGAAATATACTTCAGCCCACGCGCCCGAGCCGCCGCAATCATGTCTTCCAGCGAAGCCGTCCCGTCCGACTCCGTCGTATGCATGTGCAGATCGCCCAGGATCTCCCCCTCCGTAATCAGCTTCGGCACATCCGCAGGCGTCTTCCAGCCAAACTCCTCACGATTCTCCCGCAACTCCGGCGGCACAAAGACAAGTCCCAGCTCTGCATAAATCTCTTCCTCCGTCCGCCCCAGGTAATACTCTTCGCCCTTGTTCAAGCCATACTCGTTAAGCATCAACCCCTTCTCTTTGGCAAGTCGGCGCGTCACAACATTATGCTCTTTCGAACCCGTGAAGTACTGCAGCGCCGCCCCAAACGACTTCTCCGGCACGACGCGCAAATCCATCTCCGGTTTATGCCCCTGCGCACCGGGCGTCATGGTGTTGGCGAGTGACTTCAACCTCACGCGTTGCTTCGTCGGCCCGCGTGCCAGCACACCATCGACCAGCGGATGAGACGCCAGCGCATCCATCACAAGATTGGCATCCTCCGAAGTCGCCAGCAGATCCAGGTCCCCAATCGTCTCTTTACGTCGACGCACACTCCCCGCCGGTGAAATCCGACTCACCCCCGCCACCTTCGACAAGTCCGCCGCGATCTGCTCCACCAGCGGCACCACATCCGCCAGATAGAACCGAACCCCTTGCTGATCGATCGACGCGATCCCCTCCAGAATCGTCTGCTCTGTCTTCTTCCCAAAGCCCTTCAATGACGCCACCCCGCCCAGCTCTGCCGCCTGCTTCAACTGAGCCAGCGACGTGATGCCCAGTTCCTTATGCAGTTGAGCCACCTTCTTCGGCCCGATCCCCGGCAGCAGCAGCATCTGCACCACCCCCACTGGCACCTTCGCCTTGAGTTCCTCCAGCATCGTCAGCTGGCCCGTCGTCATCAACTCGACAATCTTCTTCGCGAGGTCATCCCCGATCCCCGGAATCTCCGTCAGCTGAGCAATCTGCACCCCCGCCAGCGACTCCGCAATCCCCTCGATCGTCCTCGCCGCATTGCGATAAGCCCGCACCCGAAACGCATTCGCTCCATCAATTTCCAGCAGATCCGCCAGTTGATCAAAAGCCGCTGCAATCTCAACGTTATTCATAGTCGCCTCAAAACCAGCAAGTGTGCCACTGCTGGTTTATCCAGCAGTGACGAATGTCGTTTGATGATAGTATCTCATTGCGACCGCCTTTTCTCCAGAACAGAGCCTTCGTCAGTCGACTCTGAAACCGTCACTGCTGGGCAAGCCAGCAGTGGCACACCTGCGACACGTGATCATCACGACAAAAAAGAAACCCCCGCCAGATCGACGGGGGTTCGAGTCTTCAAGATCGGACCAGACGCAAAAGTCAGTCCTCTTTTGAGTCCTCTTCGTCGTCGTCTTTCTTCTTCGTCTTCTTCTCAGCTTCCATCGCAGAATGCAACGGATTCTCGATCGTCTTCTTTGGAACCGTCACAGGGACGTCGCGAGTTTCGATCTCCTGAGGAAAACGATTGTTGCCGTAGTTAGTGTCCGCGGTCTCGTTATAAGGATCGAGCATCGCCGACGTCACCACTTTACTCGGTAGCAGGTAGGTCGTGAACTCAACAGCCGACTTTCTCCAGATCTCCGCTGGCAGACGACGGATCTCACTCGATCCATCTTCAAAGGTCAGCTTGATAATGACAGGCATCGGCAGCTTGCCGTTATTACGAACCGTGATCTGATAGATCGGCTTGTCGTACGCCATCGCTTCTTTCTCATCGGGCTTCATGCGATCGATGATCTTCTTGTAATCCGTCTCCTTCTTCGGAGTGACAGCATGCGGATCGAAGGTGTCATAGAAGTCAGTCAACTCCGGGAATTTCTCAATCCGACGCTCCATCTCGGTATCACGCTCACGAGTGATATCCTGAGGCAGCTTGGCTTCTTCCCGATCATGTCGAGCCTTATCCCCCGTCGGCTCCGACGAATGAATCTCAATCTTCTTCAGCGACACCAGTTCCTGATCATTAGAAATGTTGTTGAAGAACCAGCTACGCCAGAACCAGTCGAGATCGACTCCCGCACCATCTTCCATCGAACGGAAAAAATCCGCCGGCTCAGGACGCTTGAACGCCCAGCGACGGCAATACTCTTTGAATGCCACATCAAAGATCTCGCGCCCCAGAATCGTCTCACGCAGAATCGTCAACCCGGTCGCCGTCTTCTGATACGCATTCCCGCTGATATCAAAAATGTTATCCGGCGCCGTCATGATCGGCTGACTGTCCGCCGATGTGATGTAACGCACGATATTGCGAGGAATCCCGATCGCGCTGAAGTCCTTCCCTTCCCAGCGACGCTCTGCAAATCCTTGCACGAACGTATTGAACCCCTCATCGAGCCACATCCAGTGACGCTCATCGTTGTTGATGATCATCGGGAACCAGTTGTGACCGGTCTCGTGAATGATGACCTTGATCAGCCCCTGCTTGGTCCGCTCAGTGTAAGATCCATCCTTCTCCGGACGTGGCCCGTTGAAGTTGATCATCGGAAACTCCATCCCTCCGGGAGGAATCCCCATGACAGCCGTGCAGTGCGGCCATGGATAATCAATGCCGGTGACATCCGAGTAAACTTCGATCGCCTGAGCAACCGCATGCGTCGAATACTTATCCCACAGCGGCATCCCTTCGCTGGGATACAGGGAGATGCACCGAACAATCTTCCCATTCAGGTTGACCCCCATCGCATCGCATAGGAATGTCCGAGACGAAGCAAACGCAAAGTCGCGCACATTGGCTGCTTTGAACTTCCAGGTCTTACGCTCCGTCGTCGTCCCCTTACGCGCTGCTTCTGCTTCTTCTTTATTAACGATGAAGACAGGCTTCTTGGCAGTATCACTTTCCTTCCAGCGCTTCAGCTGCTCAGCCGAGTAGACCTTGTCCGCATTGACCAGTTCGCCGGTCGCATACGCCGTGTGATCCGCTGGCAGATTCAGCGTGACATCGAAGTCGCCGAATTCAAGGGTGAACTCCCCACGCCCCAGAAACTGCTTGACCCGCCACCCACCATAATCGGTGTAAGCACACAATCGAGGATACCACTGCGATAACCCAAAGATCGCCTGCCCGTCTTCCATATGCTCCAGGCCCGTCCGACCAGGCAGCAGCTTGACATCGTTGATCTTGTAATCCCAACCAACGATGAACTCATAAGACTGCCCCGGCAGAACCGGCTTCGGAAAATCGACTCGCAGCAATCCCTTATTGATGACGTGATGCAACGGCTTGCCATCAGCAGTCGTCACCTTCGAGATGTTCATCCCACCTTCGAACGTCGCCGATGCGATCAGTCGCTGAACGTCATTGACCGTCAGCGCCTTGCTCGGATCGTAAGTCGTCGAGAGAACGCCATCCGCATTCGGCGTGTACTGATTCGCATTCAGCTCGATCCAGACAAACGCCAGTTCGTTGGGCGAATTGTTCTCGTACTTGATCTTCTCCTGACCCTTGAGCATCTTGGCCTGATCGTCGAGGGTCGCCTCGATCGTGTAACTGACTTTCTGTTGCCAGTAGGCAGGCCCCGGGGCACCGTTGCCCTGACGATAAGTATTCGGCGTTGGGAGCAGGTGATCGATCTGGCTGAAGGCATCCGACAGCGGAAGAACACCCTCTTCAGCAGTCGCCATTTGTGGCAACGCCAGACCCAACCAACCAACAAGCACGACCCACACGACGCGCCGACTCAATGTGGCGACATCATTCCATGGCAGTTGACTCATGAAACTCGATTCTTTATTTCCGGAGCAAATTCATTCGAGCGCTAAGATCATCTGATTCTAATGCCCGGCCGCTGCGATCGATAGGTATCAGCTGTCAACGCATCGCATTCTGCGCAAACTGGTAGGATGGCTGCAATATCCATCCATAAACGCGCAATGTGAGAATTCGTACCACACAATCAGCTCAGAACATCAACACAGAATACCCGCATAGCCGGCTATTCAGCCACTGGCTTTGCCGACCAGCTGTCGCCCCAGCCACGATAAAGATCGACGAGATAGCCTTGCCACTCGGTCGCCTTGCGAGACGGTGGAAAAGGGTCCGGCTTGACCGGTTCCCTGGCACTCCACACCACTTCGAATTGCCCATTGTCGGTGATCTTGCCAACACGCGGCGTCTTATAAAGATGCTGCGTCGAAGCATCAAGACGAACAGGCCCTTCCGGAGCGATCATGCGCTGATTGAGCATCGAACGACGTACCTGCTTCGTTTCGATCGATCCCACTTCGCGCACCCCCTCTGCCCACAGCTTAACCCCCACATACGCCGCTTCCATCGGATCCGTCACGACTCGCTGCGGACCGTAACGCTCATGCAGCTTCTTCACGAACGCCTTATTCTCTGCATTGGGTAGACTCTGAAAGTAATTCCAGGCCGCATAATCTCCCTCAACATCGCGCAGGTTCATCTTCATCAGCTCAGCTTCGCCAATGCTGAAAGAAATCGTCGGGACCTTATCTGATGAAATCCCGGCCTCACGAAGTTTCCGAAAGAACACTTCATTGCTGTCCCCATTAATCAGATTCAAAATCACATCCGCCTTAGAAGCGGTGATACGATCGACGACAGGCGTCAGGTTCCTGCTCCCCAGAGCAACATAGTCTTCCCCGACAATCTCTGCTCCGAACTTGCCCGCATAGTCTCGGATGATCTGACCCGCAACGCGAGGAAAGACATAATCCGAGCCAACGATAAACATCTTCCTTCGCCCCAGCGTCGTCGCAGCCCATTCAACCGCAGGGATGATCTGCTGATTGGGTGCAGCCCCCAGATAGATGATGTTGGGAGACGTCTCCAGTCCTTCATACTGGACTGGATAGACCAGCAGATGATCCAGTTCCTCAACGACAGGCTGCACCGTTTTTCTCGCCGAAGAAGTCCAGCAACCGAACACGACACAGACATTCTCCTCGGTAATCAACCGACGGATTTCGCTCGCGAAGACGTCCGGATCACTCCGCCCATCGACCACCACGGCTTCAATCTTCCGTCCCAGCAGACCGCCCGCATCATTGATCTCCGCAATCGCCAGCAATGTCGAGTCGACCACAGGCGTGCCGCTCCCCGACATCGTTCCACTCAACGAATGCAAAACGCCAACGCGAATCGGGGCTTGATCAGCAATCGTCGGAATCACCCCCAATGCCCCCTTCCCCGATGAGGCATTGGTCTGGCCGGTTCCCCCGACCCAGTTCCAGAAAAACAGCCCGCACGCCAACACCACGAGCAGCATGCCCGACGAAAGCCCCCACGCCAACATTCTTCTGCGTCCAGGACTCCTGCTGGACGATGATTGGGCCGCTGGCGCAACTTGAGTTTTTGTCAGCCCAGACCGACTACCCGACTGAAGGTGACTGCCCGAATACGTCTGTAGAATAAGGTCAAGGTCCGCTGCCATCTCGGCTGCCGTCTGATACCGATCCTCAGGTTTCTTCTGCATGGCCTTGTCGATCACCGCCGCACAGGCCTGCGGTACCGCAGGCACAAAGACCCGTGGATCCGGCGGCGCCGCCGTGCAATGGGCATACATCACCTTGAAGACCGTCTCAATTTCCTGATACGGGAACCGTCCCGTCAACAGGGAATAATAGGTCGCCCCCAGGCTGTAGAGATCACTCCGATGATCGATCTGCCTCGACTCGCATTGCTCAGGACTCATGAAGTAGGGAGTTCCCACCACCTCCCCCGCCTGCGTCACATGCTTGGACGTCGCGAGCGACTGCTTGGCCAGACCAAAGTCCGCAATCTTGACGATGTTCGTTTTCGACAGCAGCAGATTGGCAGGCTTGATATCACGATGTACCAGCCCATGCTCATGAGCCGCCGCGAGTCCCTCACAGGCCTGCTTCGCGATTCGGGTTGCTTCAACGACTGAATAAGCACCCTGCTGTTCGAGCCGGTCCGCTGCACTCCCACCCGCGACTAATTCCAGAACCAGGTAATACTGCCCCTCGTGCTCTCCCACTTCGAAAATGGTAATCGTATGCGAATGGCTGAGCTGTCCCGCCGAACGTGCCTCCAGCAGGAATCTCTGCAGAGCAATATCATCTCCTGAGAGTTTGCGGTTGAGGACTTTGATCGCGACTTCACGCTCGATCGTTTCGTCGAGCGCCCTCAGGACGACTCCCATCCCTCCTTCACCGAGGATGCCAGTCACCAGGTATTTACCCAGCCGTCGATTCAACCATTTCTGACTGCCCAGTCCACCATTCTCCGCCCCACCATGTCCCCCAGCAGCATCTGTTTCCGACGACGCATCAGCCGTGTCGGACCCGACAATCGTTCGATCCAGTCGAATATCGTTTTTCGCAGTCGTCGCTGGGCGGAAATCTCCATCTCCCAGCGTCTTTTCAGAATCCGTCATGCAACTCGCCCAAACTGTTCAGAGACCGGTCATCGGCAAAAATCTATCATCCACCTCCGACCAGGCGATGTCCAGCCTGACTTATTCAGACATCAAACGTATTCACAACTGCAGTTGTTTCACTTCGACGCCCACTTACGCACCGTACTTCTCATAAAACCGCTCATCCGACATCGTCAGATAAATGATCCCCTCGACAAACCCAATAATCCCGGGAACCGCCGTCCAGAAAAAGAGCAAATAGATCACGCCCATGAACGTATTACCGAGATAGAAATGATGAATCCCAAAACTCCCCAGGAAGATCGCCAGCAACGCAGCCACGACCTTGTTCTTCCCCGAAAGACTGCTCGGCGGCGCCATCTGACGTACCCCGCAATGTGGACAAATCTCCGCATTGGCAAAAATGGTTTCGCCACACGTACTGCAATGTTTCGTAGTTTGCCCGAGAGCTGATGGCATGATTTGATTCCCGATCAATGATGAAAACAATCTGACAGAAGACACCGGTCATGATCACAACGAAAACCATGCCGAGTTTGATCACATTTTTCTCTCTGGATGTCCCAAGTCACATAACATGTCTTTGACTCGATCGCCTCAAAACAATTCGCCCAGCAAACAACGTGGTGCACCGATGTTTTTTGCGTCTTCTCAGTGATCAATTTTGAGTGATGAACAATCACATCCACTCTTCAGCAACTTCACCATCTGTTCTTAAATGCCTGTTAGCTAAGAATTTATCTCGATCGAACTAGACTGGTCCACGATTCGCATCCAACTTTCTTCAGATTGGCACCCTGAAAGGAGTTTCAAATGAAGGCGATTATTTACAAAGACTACGGCACTTCAGACGTCCTACAATTGACGGACCGCCCCACACCAGAACCCGCCCGTGACGAGGTTCTCATTCGCGTCAAAGCCGCTGGACTCAACCCGATCGATACGCGTATCCGCGGCGGCGAAATGAAGTTCCTGCTCCCCGGCGGCTTCCCGCGAATCCCCGGCTACGACGTCGCGGGCGTGATCGAAGACGTCGGCTCGGAAGCCACTTACTTCAAAAAAGGTCAGCGCGTCATGGCCTTCCTCGACCACATCTATGGCGGAGGATACGCCGAGTATGCGACTTGTTCGACATCCGCAGTGATCCCGATCCCGGACGAAATGAAGTACTCCGAGGCAGCTGCCCTGCCGTTAGCGGGTTCAACCGCCCTGCAATGCCTGCGAGACTTCGCCCGCCTCAAGGAAGGCGATCGTGTTCTCATCTCTGGTGCTAGTGGCGGCGTCGGCCACCTCGGCGTCCAGATTGCGTGTGCGATGGGCGGTATCGTCACCGGCGTGGCGAGTGAACCAAACCGTGATTTCGTTCTCTCGCTCGGTGCAGTCGGCTTCATCGATTACAAGACCGAGGACTACACCACCCTCGACCGCCACTGGAACATCATCTTCGATGCAGCGGGCAAGACAACCTACACGAAAGCCCGTAAGGCATTGACCAACGAAGGCCAGTTCGTTTCCACCGAACCAAACTTCCGCGGCCTGATCGTCTCGATGCTGACGTGGCCACTGTCTCAACAGTCTCACGTCATGCTCGCCCGCTCAAGGGCCAGCGACCTCGAGGCGCTGATTCACCTGTGGAGCAAGGGAAAGCTTCACCCACATGTCGGCAAGGAATTCGAACTGACCGATGCAGCCCGGGCTCATGAGTACGCCGATGGAGGAGGCTTCCAAGGCAAAATCGTGCTGATTGTCGAGTAAGGAGATTACTTGATCTTCATCTGCTCGCGCATGAACTGATCAATATCCTCCACCACGCGTTCAATCCACGGGTGACTGTTCCAATGCCCGTGGACGGCGTCCTGGTGGAGGATTTGATTTGTCCACACGCCGGCTGCTTTGAGTTGTTCCATTGCATGGTGATCCCGTCCCGGATTGTCCTTCGACCCTGTGATGAACAGAATCGGCGGGTCATCCGAAGTCACCTTCTCAGTCGCATCCGCAAGGTGGTACATCTCTGGCTTCTCATCGATACTCGCGCCAATCCAGTTGGTCGCATTTGACGTCATTCCGCGATGCGATTCTTTCTCCACAAACCCCGACGCAATATCCAGCGGTCCCGCCATATCGACAGCTGCTTTGACGCGTACCGAGACGTTCAGATCCGCATCCGGCGCCCTCAGCATCGGCTCGTTCCATCCCGTCGCCATCAATCCCACCAAGTGCCCACCAGCAGACCCACCGACCGCACCCATGCGATCCACATCAATCTGGTACTCAGATGCATGCTTCGTCAGAAACTCCACCGAGTAAAAACAGTCCTGAATGCCCGCCGGAAACTTCTCCTCAAACCCCAGTCGATACTCAATCGACGCCGTCACATACCCCTTCTCTGCCAGCATGATCGCCAGTGATCGAAACTGCTTCTTGTCCCCCTTCAACCAGGCACCGCCGTGCACCAGGACCAGGCATGGTTTGGGACCTGCTGGCGTCTTCGGCACGAACACATCCATCAGCACTTTGCGAGGTCCGTTCTGGTAATACGTCACATCCAGATGAGCTTCGATGTCCTCCGGAATGACCGTCGAAGGACGATTCCCCTGACGCTCCGCCAGTTCCCCTCGAGCGGCTTTCTGTGGATGCACCCCATAAGCCAACATCGGCTGCATGTACATCCCGCCCATCGTGCTGATGTAAAGCTGGTCCCCGTCGAATCCCGCAAACGTGCAGTTGATTGGGCGGGCAGGCATCTTCAGGCGATCGACTGCTTTTCCATCTGCATCAAACACAAAGATCGAGTCATAGCCCGCGCAGTAGACATTCCCTGCGCGATCAACACACATCCCGTCTCCCTGCGGTCCATTCGGCCCCGCTTCCAGTTTCGCAAACTCTGCCACAGGCCCTGCGTTCCCATCCTCGCCGATCGCCATCTTCACGATCCGCCCGGTCTTCGATTCCGACACGTACAACGTCCGCAGATCCGGCGACAATGTGATCCCGTTCGGCGTGTTCAGTCCCTCTGCGAACACAGTGACGTTTCCATCTGGCGAAACCTTCCTCACCTGACCTTCTTTGGTCATCGTCACATAGATGTTTCCATCACCATCGACATCCAGATCATTCGGCTTGGCTTGATCTTCAAAAGTCACCACGGTCGTGAACTGCTTCCCGTTGCGTGATTTCACAATCTTCGCAGCCGGATTGTCCACGGCGTAGAGCTCGCCCAGTTGGTAACAGGTCGAGGAGAATTTCCCTTGCCCCGACGACACTTCCTCCCACACTGGCACGATCGTCTCTGCTCCCCCCGGTTGATCGCTCTTCACGCGATTCAGCTTGTAGACATACAGCTTCCCTTCCTTCACATCCGGAACATACATCTGGTTCCAGTTACTCCATGCCGATCCATCACACAGCCCAAACTCAGATCGAATGAGTTGAACTTCTTTGCTGTGATCAATCGGCCCTCCCGCATCGACAGCTTCCAGACTGGAAAAGAAAAGACCAGCAGTAACAGCAACATTCAGCAACGAGCGCATATCAGTCAATCTCCAGACGGATGTTTCGTGGACCAGGAGACGACAGTATCTCAGACCTTTTCAATATCAACAACCATTGATGCCTCTTTTCGGCACGACTTCTGCATCTTCGTCCTTCGCTCGTTCAACAACCAAGGAGATCATCATGACCCACATTTCACGCCCCAAAGACCCCAGACGCCAAACCGACACCAGCGAAATCGAAAAAGATGCCCTCCCCAAACAGGACGACATCCTCGACGAAACGACAAATACAGACATCGCCACCGGCTCCGAAGGCGGCGGACCAGCCCTCGGCTATGGCAAACCGGTCAGCGAAGAACGCAACACGGAAAACAACCCCGACAAAACCTGACGCAACTCCTGCGTAGCTTCCCTAACTCTGTCCCTTCTCCCCCGGGGAGAAGGTGTCAGCACAACACCTCAGGTGTTTAGTAAACACTGTGCTGACGGATGAGGGATTTCCGCGAATCAAACATTGCCCCCAATCCAGTAAAGCCTCCCCATGCTCACCCTCACCGACTACGCCATCCGCATCGGCCTTTCTATGGCTGCAGGCTTCGTCGTCGGCATCGAGCGCGAACGCAAAAACAAACCCGCCGGGATTAAGACGCACATGCTCGTCTCCCTCGGTGCAACGATTTTCGTCCTCTCCTCACTCGAATTCGCCAACGACCACGACAAACTCCTCAATGGCAAACAATCGGTCATCCAGCTCGACTTGATGCGGGTCATCGGAGGACTCATCGGCGGCATCGGCTTCCTCGGTGCAGGAGCGATTATGCAGCGTCGCGGCGATGTTGAAGGCATCACCACCGCCACCACCATCTGGGTCACCGCAGCCCTCGGCATGGTCTGCGGCATCGGCCAGTTAAAACTTGCATTCGTCTCCATCGTCAGCGTCCTGATCGTCCTCTACGTCTTTGGCGCGCTCGAACGATATCTCGAAAAACACGTTTTC